>DATDZD010000001.1:0-29546 GCA_036516895.1 Minisyncoccota bacterium
TTCAACGCTCATCGCGCTTTCACAAGAGAATATATTTTGAGTATTTTTGAACCACTTACACTTATAGAAGAAAGATATATTTACGGTTCAGAAATATTTCCATCTTACGAATCCTTGAAAGGTTTTGGAACAGGACTTTATCATTTTAAAAAATTATGAAAAGAACAATATATTCTAAAATAGAAACTGCATGAAGAAAAAAATCATCATACTAAAACATAATCGCGGAGAACTTTCAAATCAACTCTGGAATTATATAAGCGTATACGCCTACGGATTGGAGATTGAAGCAGAGGTCTGCAATCCTTCTTTTTTTGAATATCATCGCTATTTCAATTTGCTTAAAAAGGAAAGTTTTTTCACAAAATTTCTTTCCTTCTGGTTCAAGAATCATTCTGGAAGACGAAGCAGTCTTCGCAATCGTTTCTGGAGAAATATTTACAGTTTGTATTCAAAGATGACAATATTTATCAAAAATAAATCTATCATTTCTTCAGAAAATAAAAATAATGCGGTCATTTATCTTCCACCCACCTCCCAATCACCTTCTCTTGAAAATAAATCTGTCGGCTATTTTGTTGGCTGGCTTTTCCGCAACCCCGTAGGCATAAAAAAGTTTAGAGAGAAATTGATACAATCTTTTTCTCCAAATGAGAAAATCAAAAGAAGAGTGGATGAAATCCTAGAACCACTCCGCTTGAGATACCAGAAAATCGTAGGTGTCCATATTCGCCAATCTGACTATCGGGAATTCAAAGGAGGAATTTATTTTATTGCTCAAGAAAAAATTAAAGAAATCATTGAAGAATATATTAAGCAAAACAAGATAGACAGAAATCAAACTATTTTTCTAATAACTTCAGATGACAAAATTGAAGAAAGTATTTTCAATAATTTAAATATCTATATCTCAAAAAAAAATGCCGTGACTGATTTGTTTATCCTGTCAAAAACAGATATTATTATCGGTTCAGACTCAAGTTTTGGAGCATTCGCTTCGTGGTATGGAAACATTCCACACATCATCATAAGCAATAATCCTATTGATTGGGTCTATTATGCAGATAAAAAGGAATACTTTGAAAATAAATATTCTAAGACGGTGCAATATTAGACTTTATTCTGAAATTTGATTATAAAGCAGACTTTTTTGAATCAATCTTATACACGCTGATATTTGGTCCAAGATAATCTACAGAGTATAGAAGCTCAAGAAGATGCAAGTTTGTATCTGTCTTCTCGCCACCGATAAAAAGATCATGCCTATCGTGTAATGCAATATTACTCCAGAAATTTTTTATCAATACGCCATGCGACACAAGACCATATATATAGCTCCTGTCCAAAATCAAATTATCAACAATAACATATGTATTAGAATCTTTCCGCGATAATGCAGACTTGATAAGTTTCTGACGATTATCTCCAACTAGAAAAAAAAGTGGGTATACATTGAATGAATGTTCGGCATAATCAGGTCTTCTAAGTAATACTCTATCGTGTCCTCTCAAAGCGCTTTTATCAATTTTCTCTAATGTAGTAATAGAATCTGGAGTGCTCATAAACCTCAATCTGTCTGAATCTGTAATGACAGTGCTTTCATTGGGAATATTATTTTCTATCCAATTTTTCGCCAAAAGACGGGTATCCGGCTTGAATAATAGAATCTCATATCTACCATAAACCGCAATAAGATAAATGAGCAATAAAGACGCGCAAGAATATATTAAGATGCGTCCTTTTTTCACCTGAATCAACGGGCTAAATTCTTTACAAGCATATGCCGAGAGAAGTACCAAAACAGGTATGAGGGGAAGAAGGTATCTGGGATTGTCATACATGGTTTTATACATAATGCCCGCCATGATTAATAGAGAAATGACAATCAGATAGAATAGCTTTCTCTTCTTAAAAAACAACCTTATAAAAGCGTATACAGACAAAAGAAGCAATGGAACTTCAAAATTCCATAGAGCATGAGCATAATAGATTATGAAATTGAAAACAAACTCTCCTGTATGTGGAGGCGTATCTCCTGTATGCAATGCTTGAAATGAAAACGCTCCAGGGTGAACAGCTAAAATCAGTAGAGCCACTAATCCAAAAGGAATAAGAAAATGGAGAGTATTCTTAATTGCATTGAGATACATAATGCTATTCTTGTCGCTATTTTTTAGAGAATAGTAAAAAATCAAAAGAACGAGAGGCGGAATATAAAAAACGAGAAAACTAATACCAAATGACACGCCCATAATCAAACCAGCAAAGACTAACAACCGCTTACTATTATCAACATTATGAGCGGTCGCCTTCAAAACAAGATATGCTGATAATAACGCGAAAAACATGCCTGCTGTCCAATGATGAGCCGTATTTGCCATAGAGGTCTCAAGAAAGCTGATTGAATATAAAAAAGCGGCAATGATTGCAAATCTTTTGTCGGAAAATAAATCCTCCCCAATTCTATACACCATATAAATACCAGCTAAGCTAAAAAAAATAGACAGTGAGCGCGCTATATACCAAAATACACTAGGATTCAAAATAAGTAGGTCTTTTAATGTATCCAGCGAATAACCAGATACTATATGCATGATTGCGATTGCAGGAATAAAAAGAATCGCGTATATGTATGCGAGTATGGGAGGATAATATAAAAGCCCGTCAAAATCGGCTCTATGCAAAACAGGAAGAACTGTTTTGAGCTCTATCATTTTCAATGCGCCATATATATTGGCTTCTTCGTCGGCAAGTAGATGGTACGGCAAACCATAAAAAATGCCTGGAAGACGAATGAGAAAAGCTATAACAAGAACAATCACAATCAATTTCCTTGGTGAAAGATAAATCATGCGGGGTCATTGTGCATAAATTTGAGGAAAATCACAGCAAGACCTATTGAAAATATCACATCGCATATCATGGCGGTAAAAAAGAATAAAATTGCCAAAGGAAAGGAAATAAAAAATAAGATGAGAGTCATAATGGCTATAAACACAGCCGAGACTACGCATATCAAATACATTTTTAATGGGTTATAAAAAACAATTGCTTCCACGATAAGTTGTAATGAACGCAATATATCCCTAATATAGCGGACTTTCGATGAACCCGAACGCTTGTGATAATCTATCGTAACATACTGCACAGAATATGTGTTGAGCATAAATGCCAAAGTAATCGTGGTTGTAAAAGAGAAACCGCTTGATAGAGTATTGAAAAAACGCTCTACAATATCCTTGCGAAATATGCGACAACCAGAATTGATGTCTGGTATGCGTTGCCCGGTGGCAAATTCAGATATGGAACGAAAGAAGAAACGCGATACGGATTTTAGAAATGAACCTTTGTAATGCTTCCCTCTGCGGGCACCGACAACCATATCATATCCTTTTTCGTATTCATCAAATAACGCGACGATTCCAGAAATAGGGTAAGAACCGTCGCCGTCAGTTATTATAATATTGGGATGCGATGCGATTTTTATACCTTGTTTGAGAGAGTAACCGTAACCAGAATTCTTTATATTTTGTACGAGACGGACCGGATATTTTCTTGCCATTTCAGCAGTTTTATCAGTAGAACCGTCATCTACGACAATTACCTCAAGTGTTTCCTTGTAAAAAGACGAAAAAATTTCCTCAAGAACAGAACCAATTGCCTTTTCCTCATTATAAACTGGTATGACAAGTGAATATTTGAGATTTTTCATTTAGCATTTAATATATTTTACGAGGTAATAACTTTGAATAAAAACGCACCAACCCCATAAGACACCATAATTTTGCCGAATGGTCCTGACGCCTAGAAATATGTTCTTCCATCAAAGTGAGGATGTAATTGTAATTTAGAAAACCTGCTTTTGCAATATTGCACTCACATAGTATATCAAACATGACAGATTTGAGTTCGCGGGCGAGCCAGATTGAGAGAGGTGGCACAAAGCCCCTTTTGGGCAAATGCATAATAGCAGGCGGTAAAACTTCTGACAAGGCCTTGCGAAGTATGATTTTTGTCTTAAAGAGTCCCGCTTTCATTGAAGATGGAAGGTGCCATGCAAAATCAATAATGTCTTTATTTAGAAATGGAGACCGCAATTCAATCCCATTCTGCATGGCAGATATATCACTTTTTACGAGACAATCATAGGGCAAGAAAGACATGAAATCTGCTTTTATAACAGCGTCCGTCTCATCGCGTGACAATATCATATCAAAAAATTCTTTGAAATCTGGTGTCCGCATATATATATCATGCTTAGCCGGTAAAATTAAAAGTTCCAGTTCTCTAGAATTAAATATAAGTTTCCATTTTGCGTGCGCTATTTGATATGGATGTCTTACGCCTAAAAGAAAACGCAATATTTTTTCTCGCGCGCCCAACTTGGTATGTCTGTATGGCAAGACATCCGCGATAGACGCAAATAGAGAGTCAAAAAATTGTGGCAAATGTTCATATATATGCAATAATTTTGGAAGATAATGTGTCGGATAACCTCCAAACAGTTCGTCTGCGCCATCCCCAGTTAATATGACTTTATACCCATCCTGTCGCGCCATGCGACTCGCATAATATGTCGGTAATGCTGACATATCCGCAAATGGCTGACCAAATGCGTCCAAAATTTTATAAATATCAACTTTTACATCTTTTGCCGTCATAAGCCATGTAGTATGAGGCAAGCCAATATGTTTAGCTATGCGAGATGCAATCATTCCCTCATCAAAATTCGGGTTTTCAAAACCCACAGTAAACGACTTAAGAGGATGACCAATTCTTTTGACAGTATGCCCGACAAGCGCGCTATCTATGCCTCCTGACAAAAATAAGCCAACAGGCACATCTGATTGAAGAGTAGCTAACACCGACTTGTCAAAAAGATGAGTAAATTCAACGACCGCTTGGTCTATACTCATTGATATTGATTTCTTTTGTGGAACATAATGAAGTTCGGTTTTGGTCTCCATGGTGTCAAGCGATATCGACATTGTGCTTGATACGGGAATATTTTCTACCTCTTTATATATAGTCTTGATGCCAAAGATATAGCGGTGGGCAAGATACATAGCGGTAGAATCATTATTAAGAGTGAGCGATTCTGCCGACACGGCATTGGCAAGCGCTCCTATTTCAGATGAAAAAGCCAGTACATTTTTATTCCTGTACACATACAAAGGTTTCATGCCTGCGGGGTCTCTGCTTAATACAAGCAAATGACGGACATTATCATATATCGCCACAGCCCACATGCCATCCAATCTTTTAAAGATGTCCGCGCCGTATTCCTCATACCCATAAATCAAGACTTCCGTATCCGTATTAGAATGAAAAGTGTACCCCTTTAAAATCAATTCAGACCTCAATTCTTTGTAATTATATATTTCTCCATTGAACACAGCAACAATAGTCCCATGAACATTAAGCATCGGTTGATGACCTGCGGGAGACAAATCAAGTATAGAAAGACGACAATGCCCCAAAGACACTTTGTTTAGATTGTCATAATACTCACCTTGGTCATCTGGACCACGATGCGCCATCAATTTGAGCATTGTTTTCAATACTTCTCTATCATGAATATTTATAGTACCTGCTATAGCACACATAAATGAAATTATAATTGGGGACTTCCTTTATTAATAGATGTGAAAATAAATCTTCTACTAATCAAAAAAGCGCCTATTGCTATTACAAGAGAAATTATAGCTTGTGATGCGATATACCATATATGAAGATATTCAACAAAAACATACATCAGAGCTGTATTCAATGATAAGCAAAAACCTTGAAGACACAAGTAAAAAATCATTTGTCTTGCCACGCGCATTCCGGAAACATCTTGATTATTGAATGTCCAAAATTTCTGAAGAAAAAAGCTCACACAAAATGAAAGAAGAAAAGCGTATATTGTTGAGATTATATAATATATATTAAAAACATCAGTAAAAATATAAAGCGCGGATAAATTTACAGAAACAACAACACCTCCCACGATTAAATATCGTATTATTTGTTTATACTTTACAAAAAGATTGTAGAGAATATTATAATCCATTTTTCAAATCATATATGTAAATCACTGCTTAAGAGCGACAACTCTCGCATGTTTGTCTGATTCATATATGATATTCACCTTTCCAAACTTGTCACGAAGTTCGACTATTGGGTCGCTAGTAAGAATTTTGCGCACATCAATAATAAGCGTACCGCCAGAAGCCATCTTCTCATAGACTTGAGCGAGATATGTTGAGAGAGGATAATGGAAACCCCATGATATAAGGGAAATCACGAGGTTGAATTTTTCATCAAATTTAATCTGGTTATTCTCCGCTTCTTGCAAAAAAATATTTTGCGAGGGCACGCCATTCATTTCCAATATGCTTCTTGAAGTATCCAAAGAGTTGTAGTAACAACCTCTCTCACGATAACTGTAATAGACTTTGCTTGGCATTTCAGTCTTGTCTATAAGGTAAATCTTTGGATTTTGAGACATATAATGCTTGTAGAGCAATACATCTATTCCGGCCACTCCGCATCCTATGTCCAAAATTGACCCAACTCTATCTGGTAAAAATGGCATCATCTTTTGATACTCCGCATTCATTTCTTCATTAAAAAGTTCAGTTACGCGCTTCTTTGTGAAAAAAGATTCAAGCGATACCATATTGTCAAAATTTGAGAAAAGAGACTCAAATCCATAAGCTATGCGTTTAGGAAAAAGTTTGACAGCTTTTCGTACAAACTCATTGCGACGAAAAAAGAGATGTTGGGTACGCTGGAAAAGAATGTATTTTACGGCTTCTCTAGGAATGACAATTCTTGCGTTTTCCAATGCCATTTTTGATTTGACGATTGAAGTCCTTTTGAGAATAGTCATCCCATTGCATATCGCTTTATGTTTAATAAGCCAAAAACCTTCTATTTTTATAAAATCTTTTTTCTCGTTGAAATGCGTTCCTAAATATTCCTCTATTGCTCTCATCACATCTCTGTCATCATTGTATGCCTTGCCTATTGTTCCATTGCGACGCTTATAGAAAAGTCTGACATTAGCATCATGAAAAAACACTACCGCCTTCTCTGATAAAAATGGAAACCATTTACTAATTTCTCTTTTAGTCTGATTATACTCATGACTTGTATCTATAAATAGAACATCTATTTTTGGTTCAATCCTCTTTCCTCTACACCAATCTGCGAAACGATCTGCAAAGACAAGGTCGTCTTCATGGACAAAACTCCATTTATTCCACGAACTGGATGACTTCTGAGGTTCAATATCCACACTGACCAAATAGGCATCAGACAGCTTTGCAACCCGTTCAAAGACAAATGTGCTTTGTCCAGTACGCACTCCAAGCTCCACAATCAGTCTTGGCTTAACAGCTAAAGATTCAACAAAAAGCGTTTCCAAGTGGTCGCTTATATCAGTGTCAATCAAAGATTTTACCTTTATTTCACTCAGTTCTTTTGATAAAGATTCCAGAATCACAGGACTTTTCAAGAATCTCCAGAAAAACACAATCTTGATAAAAAAGTTATAAAGATTGATATATCTGCGTATATTCTTCTTGAATGTTGGTGAATATTCTCGTCCTTGGTGAGTGAAGGTATATTCCATTTTAGCGAATTAGACTATTATCACATATTCAGCTTCTTTTTCCAAAAATCTGTTGTCGTGAGATAGGTCTAGACATGACTATCTTTTCCCGCTATATTTGTAAATGGATATCTGGTTCTTTGAGTTATATGACTTGGATATTCTTTTAACCTCAAACAAAATTCTGACGGAAAGGCAATATGGAAACTACTTTAATCAAGTCTTTCCCCAGGAAAGACTTCTCTTATTTACCGAAAAAAATCTGCTTGATTATACCGCCTTCAGCATTCCTTCTGGATGAACGAGTCTTCATGACTTTGGGCATTCTCAAGATTGCGGCAGTATTGGAACAAGCGGGAATGCATGTGGAAGTTCTTGACCTTTCAGGAATAAAAAATTTCTTGGATGTAGTCCGAGATTATGTAAGAACTACAAGTATCAAATGTTTTGGTATTACAGCTACCACACCCCAACTTCCCGCGGCGACATTGATAGCTAATGCCATAAAAAACATGCGCAATGTCAAAATAATCTTGGGTGGACCACATGTCACCCTAGTCAATTCCGCATACAGAAAAGAAAATCTTCTCAATAGAAAAGGTCGAGCCAGTAGAGCCATGGCTCAACTTGAGAAAACATTTGATGTATTGGTGGCGGGCGATGGCGAAGAAGCCATCTTTGTCGCTTTAAAAAAAGGAGCTCCAAAAATAGTGGATGCTGACCAAGTTAATTCGGAGCTTTTCCTTACAAATAAACAGTTGACTGAACTTCCATGGCCCGCTAGACATCTCGTAGATGTTGAGAGCTATCATTATATTATTGATGGGATACCTGCTATTTCTATCATAGCTCAGCTCGGATGCCCTTTTGGTTGTGGCTTCTGTGGAGGTCGCGATACAGCAACATTTCGCAAGATTCGAATGAGAACATCGGAAAATATCGTAGACGAGATGAAAAAACTCTATACGACTTACGGTTTCAAAGGATTTATGATGTATGACGATGAACTTAATGTAAATCCAAAAATGATTGAGCTCATGCGCCTTATCAGACAAACCCAGACAGACCTGGGCACAGAATGGAGATTGCGTGGGTTCATCAAATCGCAATTGCTAACTGATATACAAGCGGAAGCAATGTACGAAGCCGGCTTCCGTTGGATTCTTGTCGGTTTCGAATCTGGGTCAGAAAGTATTTTGGACGCAATAAACAAAAAAGCTACCAGAGAAGAAAATACAAGGTGTATAAACATTGCCAAACAACATGGTCTCAAAGTCAAAGCTTTGATGTCTATTGGTCATCCTGGGGAAAATCTAGTTACTGTTAGTGATACTAGAACATGGCTTCTGGAAAATAAACCGGATGACTTTGATGTTTCAATCATCACTTGTTACCCAGGCACGCCTTATTATGACCAGGCATTGCCCAGCAAAAAAGAAGACGGCGTGTGGATATACACATATCCTAAAACTGGCGCCAAATTGTTTCAACGAGAAGTTGACTTTTCAACCACTGCTGAATATTACAAAGGAGACCCGGAAGGAGGGTATCAAGCTTTTGTCTATACGGATTACATGACATCAGACGAACTTGTTGCAGTTCGGCATTACATTGAACACAGTGTTAGAGCTGAACTTGGTATCCCATTCAATAGAAGTGCTCCCGCAACACTTTACGAACATTCCATGGGACAAACGGGTCAATTCCCTTCAAACATTTTGCGGGTAACTGCATAGTGATAGTGTCACAAACCCCTTCGCTTTTCTTTGTTAGAAATTTCAGAGAAAGGCGAAGGGGATTCTTTTGTACAAGTTTTACAAGAATATTACCGAAAAGATTCATGATTTCGTAAACCGACACTTTATTATTGTCCAAAGAATAAGAAAGCCATGCTTCCAATTTATCTTTTTACCTTCTTCATAATTCCTTGGATAAAAATGAATGGGAACATCAATAGTCTTGTATCCTCTTTTCAAAACTTTGCACACAAGCTCATTATCAAAATCGAAGTTATTGGTATTTATTTTAATAGAATCAACCAACTTTTTTGTAATTGCTTTATAGCATCCTTCATACTCGCCAGCATTATTCAAGTAAAGAATATTAGTAGTCCATGTGATGGCAAAGTTGCCAAGCAATCCGAGAAAATATAAAATTTTATGATGGTCATCCTTGCGTCTTCCTTCTATACGGATTCCCAGAGTGAGCTCGCATCGGTTGTCTAGCACGGGCTGTATAACAGCTTTGTAATCCTGCGGGTCATATTCTAGGTCAGCATCTTGAATAATAAAAATATCTCCAGTCGCTTCTTTGAAGCCCCTTTTCACCGCAGCGCCTTTCCCCGGATTGAGTTCTTTGACAACTCGTATATTAGGAATCGCGCTTGCAATCTTGAAAGTAAAATCTTTTGAATTATTATCAACCACGATGATTTCCTTTTCTAGATTTCCTATATCAGCATCCTTAACGAGTTCAACTATTCTACCAATAGTCTTTTCTTCATTGTATGCTGGGATTATTATAGAAAGTTTTTTCATGCTATTTTATATAATATATTGTTCTGTCATTTCTTGCGCCCAATAATATATAAATGAGCGGCCACAGCTTCTGCTCCGGGAATATTCATAAATATAAAATCTAAATACTTAAAAGGACCAAGGATAAGCATAAAAATATGCGCTAGAAACGGAGCTGTCTTCTTTGAACCGAAAGAAAATACTATCCCTAACCAATAAGCGAGAAACATAAGAAAAGCGCTCCAAGGCCCGGAACGCACGCCACTCTTCATAATCTCTATGTTTGGAAAAAGTTCCTTAAGACCAGACAAAGTCCAACGATTAAAATCATCAGGTGAGGCGTGATAAGGGTGAATAAACGGAGCGCTGACATATATAACCCCTCCTTTTTTAAGAACTCTGAGCATTTCATGCGTCACTCTCAGTGGATGTGGAACATGTTCAAGCATAGATTCGCTGACTATAGCGTCAATAGAATCGTCGCCAAACGGCAAAGATTCTGCGTCAGCGACAATATCAACTTCTGGAAAAGGATAGACATCAATATTTAGAAATCTGTCACCCAACCGTTCTGGTCCAGAGCCAATATCAATTATGGTTACATTTTCTGGAATAAATTTGGCAATCATGCGAGGTCCATTTTGTAGCATCAAGACCGGGCAAAAAAGATGCCAGATACTATAATATAACTTCGGCCAGCGTTTTAGAAATGACTTCAACCGATTCACACCTGTCTGATGTTCTTTCTCATTATCAAAAAATATTTCTTCCTTGATTAAATGAGGTCTACCATTCTCATCAATTTTAAACGCGCCATCTTTATCACAAATATAATATCCTGAAGATAAAAATAATCTTCCACGGCATTGTGGACAACATAAAGATGCTTCTACTGTCTTGAATCTTTGGCTAGAGTCTTTTTTCACGCTTAGCCAGTATAGCATTTAATATAAAACTGCGAAAATACACAAGCCCAACTAAAAATAGTGTAAAAATAATAGGGTCTATAGGCATACGATATCTAGCGCTGACACCAAGCCCCCCTATTACACTAGTGGAAACGAAATAAAGAACTATCATAAGAATAAGGAGCGATATAGCGTCATATTTTCTTGTCTTCAAAAATTGAAATAGGCCAATTAGAAAAAATAATGTAATCCCAATCCACACCAACCGCATAATGAGGACAAGTACAAAAGGGCTTGCTATATATTTTGATACAGTCTTGAAAAAATCAATAGGTGAAGACAAAAGAAGAAAGATAGCTGGTTTTCCTATATACATGTCTGGCACATATCCCGCATGTTGAAGCACTGTCAACATCCCATCATGAGTAAAGAAAGTAACAAAAGTAACTGCCGCAGATTTCAATAAGCCCATGGGATGATCCTTTAGTATGTTCAAAGCTCTTTTTTTATACTCAGGACTATTAGCCAAAGTTATTTTATTGCCAGACGATTCTTCTACAGTGACAAACTTATTCACCTCATCATTGAAATTTGTTCCATTTTCAAGAGAGAGTACTGATGGGACAAGATATACATTCAAATTATACGCAGGTTGGGCAGTCATACCCACGACACCAAATTCATAGTAATTCCTATAGAGCCATGGAGATAATGTCATAAAAAATACTCCCGCAAAAATGACAACATGTATGATTGATTTGCTTCTAGAAAAAGACTTTCTGAAATTCCAAAGTATGAGTAATGCCAGAATTATCGGCAAATACTGCACAGTCGGCTTTGTGAGAGTAGCCAATCCCAGAAAGACAGAACTCCACACCAGAGCGCGAGAGCTACCTTCATTTAAATATTTAATAAATATAAGAATGAATATAAGAAACAAGAATATGAATAATGTTTCGGTATAGAAGATAGAAGAAAAAAGAACAAGATATGGTTCAAAAGCAAGCAGTATACCTGTCCAGAAAGCAATTTTTAGAGAAAGATTTGGCGATAAATTCAAAGCCATTTTTTCTTTTGACAAAAGTTCTAAAGCGATACGATAACCTAAAATCGGAATAAAAGATGCAATAATGATCTGAAAAAATAATACGATCCAATAACTTCCAAACATAAGAAGCGTGCCGGAGATAAAATAAATATAAAGCGGGGTGCGCAACGCATTAGGCAAAAACGGCTCTGTTGTCGCTCCTGTAAATCCATGACCGTTTATAAGACCTTGGCTAATCTCATAATATCCATCATCACCATGAATAGCGCCTATGAGGTCATAATCAGTATTGGCAAAATTTATATAAAAGAGAAAAACTCGCGCAACAAATGCAATACAAAATAGTAAAATGGGAACACGATTTTTATTTATCCAATTCTTCATTTTGAATTTATAATGAAGTCAATAATCCTTTCCGCTCTTTTATCCCAAGTATGATTTAATACATCTTTCCATGCTTCTTCAGTCATCATTTTCACGCGTTCATTACCAGAAACCGCGAATTTTATTCCTTCTGCAAGCGCTTGACTATTATCCGGCTTCACAATTATAGCATTCGTTTCATCCAATATTTCCCGTATAGAAGGAATATCAGTCGCTACTATGGGTCTTTTGCTTGCCATATATTCAAATAATTTCATTGGAGAAGTGTAAAAAGCGGAAATTTTTTCTTTGGCGGTATTTGGAAGAATCAAAACATCCGCCGCTTTCTGCCAAAGCGGAATCTGAGAATGTTCTACATGACCAATCACAGAAACAATGGTAGTATTTCCATTTTTATCTGCATATTTATTTCTAAATATTTCCACATCTTCCTTTGTGCCACCTATAAAGACAAGCATAAAATCATTTGGAAGAGATTTCGCTGATTCTGCTAGTGTATAAACCCCTTTCCATTTATAAAGATGACCGGTATATATAGCAACCTTCTTTAATAATGGCAATCCGAGTTTGCTTTTAGCTTCTTCTTTAGAGAAAGAAATATCAAAATCTTTTAGGTCTACAGCATTTGGTTCATAGAAAAATTTATCTGTAGAGATATTCGAGAATAATTTCTTCAGTTCTTTTAATTTCCATTTATTGTGCACCAGAACCCACTTAATTTTTTTGAGAAAATAACCAAATAAATAAATTTTACTCTCCGGAAAATCATGCATTTCATAGAAACAATTTGGACGAACTGAAGAAACTAGAAAAAGTGGCAGGATTTCATTTGAGTATATTATATCTCCATACATGCTAGTTCTTTTCAAATAACGCCTTAATTTTATAGAAAAAGAGATGTAGCTTAACCAAAAAGCTATGGGTTCCAGACCCTTTATGCCAAATAAATCAATAATTGGAATATACACAACACTGAATGGTTGTTTAATATCATA
This sequence comes from Minisyncoccota bacterium, assembly GCA_036516895.1. Lineage (GTDB taxonomy): Bacteria > Patescibacteriota > Minisyncoccia > Phycocordibacterales > PALSA-1337 > CAIOGI01. The sequence continues at coordinate 13,452 of DATDZD010000001.1, forward strand.
ATACGCTTTGTAGTCGCTCTGTATAAGGCCTTTTCTCTTTGGGACAATAAGCGTAACTTTAATCCCTTGAGCCGTAAAAGCTTCAGCATTTTTAGCTGTAAAAAGAGACGCGGCTTTATCGCTTGGAAATCTGCCGTGGAATATCAGGAAAATAGTTTTGTTCATAATTTATACTCTATTTATAAAAAACCTTTCTGGATAAAAACTCTTCTATATTTTTTTGCTTCATATATGACCTTGCAATAACCAAATTTCCTTTCTAGAAACGATAAGCCGTCGGTATCCTTTCTCACATCCATGATTAACACGCCACCATCAATCAAAAGATTGTAAACTTGGTCTAGATAAGCACTGACAGGATAATGGAAACCCCATGATATGAGAGATATTATCAGACCAAATTTCTTTTCGGGAAAAATCGGCGCCCCTGTCACTTCTTGAGTATGAATATGCGATTCGCTAACCCCATTTGCCATAAGCAAGTCTTTTGCTGTTACAAGAGAATTGTAATAAGCCGCGGTCTTTTCTAAACCATAATAAACCTTTTGATTGATTTCCGTTCTGTCGAGAAGGTGAAAATTGGGAGATTTATTTTCTCTGCTATAACGCTTAAATAACATGATATCTATACCAGCTACACCACAGCCAATATCTAGAATATTTTTTGGATTTTCTGGTAAAAAATCTTTTATAATATAAAATTCCTTCTCCATGTCCAGCGAGAAAAGTCGTTTCGTTCTATCTTTGAAAAAAATCGCTTCAAATTTGACCGCACTATTGTATATTGGAAAATGCTTATTCATAACAAAACGCAAAATCCATCGATTATGCGCATATATAGAAAATTCGGTTCTCTGAAATAAAATATATTTCAGAGCTTTATTTGGAATAATTAGAATTTTTTGAGCAATTGTATTGTTCATTATAATATTAAGGATATTGCTGGCTTTAGATTGCCATGTATATGTAGCCACTTTATTCAGAGCTTTATTGGAAAGCTTTTTTGCTTCATCAGCATGAGACCTGATAAAAGAAATCATCTTTGCCAGAGCGTCTGGAGAATCCGGCTTTACACCATAAGCACAATCGGAAATAATTTCTTCCAATAATTCCAGTTTAGTATATATGATTGGCACACCGCTAGCCATATATTCATAAACTTTCATGGGAAAGCCGTAATCCCTGAAATGTGGCTTGTCTGGATATGGAATAACAAGCACATCCATAGCTTTCTCATATTCAACAACTTTATCAAAAGTCTGCATTGACAGAAAAACGCATCTATACAGCACATTGCAAGATTGAGCTTGCTTTTCATAATATTTAATCTCATCTGGTTTGCCTCCAACAAAAACCATTATACAATCATCGTCTAGACTGGACAAAGCTTGTATCATGGTGGAAATCCCTTTTTCCATGCCTATAGTTTTAAAGAGACCCACATAACCAATCAAAAATTTATCAGCAGGTAGATTCAATTTCTTGCGGAGAACTTTTTTGTCTGTTTGTTGATAAACCAAATCTATGGACCTTTTTTTATAATGATTCAAATCTACACCCCCATAAACAGTATGAACATTAGCATTAGTAGAAAACATGCGAATAGCAGATTCCAATTTATATGAAGTGGAAATAGAGTAATCTGAATGCTTCGCTATATACTTGTCTTTCCATTTCTTAGAAAGCATATGCCAATCAGCCGTAATCATAAAAGGTAAATGGAGTAATCTCTTCCAAAAAATAAGTAAAAATAATAAATTCTGGTCATTACTAAAGAATATAATTTGGCTATCTTTATTTGAATCTCTTTTTCGCAAACTGCTAAACCAATACCATGGCGTCCAAAAGAAAAAGAACAGAGTGCGTTTGACGAAAATTGGCACATCAAGAGAAATTATGTGGATGCTTGGCAATGAATTCTTGTCAGTATTACAGACAATTAAAGTTAAGTCATCCTTGAGAATGACATTAAAAGCTCTGGCCAGATTTTCCACATAATGATGGTCGGCGGTATTGCCGGGATATTTCTTTGAAGTCAGATAAATCAATCTCATGCTTGTCTTATTATATTTAATTTATATTGAGAAATATCTTTTCTCCAAGTTTCTTGAGGGAATGATTTTCTATCACAAACCTCCTCAATTCCTCACCTCTTCTTTTTATGTCTTCACCTCCAATATTTAACAATTTCTCCATTTTCTGAATAATACTTGACACATTATCTTCATCAAAAATATAATCCTCATTTATGAATTCATGCAAATCTTTGCTCGAAGCCAGTATCAATATCTCACAAGCCATCGCTTCAAATATCGTCTTATCATAAAGTCCGCTCGGACTTAGATTTATGGAAACATTATGAGTATTATATATGTCAACAGTCTTATAATTAGCAACCCCAGAGTGAAACGACACTTTGTCTAAAAGACCATATTTTTTAACTTCTTTCTTTAGAAAATTAAAATATTCTGTATCCTTTGGCAAAGAATCGCCGTAAAAAGAAACCTTAAAATCTATTCCCTTATTCTTCATTTCACTTAAAGCTGAAATCAATAAATCTGGCTTTTTTATCGGCGCCATTCTTCCAAGAAAAAGAATGGACCTGGGAATTTTGGCAACATTATTATTTTTCTTAAATAAGTTCATGTCTATGCCGACTGGCATAATGACAAATTTTTTATATCTAGCTGTGTATGAAAATTTGGAAGTGCAAAAAACTTTATCGCATAAAAGAACAGAAAAAGCAGTTGTAATATTTCCCGCGAGATGATTCCTCCACATATATATTCTTCTGCCAAGCATTTTCCAGATAATTCCGCCCAACAAGACATACTGTTGATTCATATGCACAAAGACAGCATCATAACTATTTCTATAATACAAAATATACCAATAGAAATGGATCAGATACTGAATGCGGGATTGTCGCTCCTCTTTACCTAAAGAAAAAACTTTGACATTCTCTGGCAGTGCATATTCCCCTTTTTCTAGACAGATAACAGCGACTGATTCAAAATGTTCAGAAAATTCCTCAATCCACCTATGGAAAAAACCTAGAACTGGATCATTTACATCAACTTTTTGAGTAATGATGAGAATTTTCTTCGCATCTTTTCTCTTCTCCGGAAAAATGACATATTTGTATATAAAGAAACTAACTGAAGCAACTGCAAAAATGGCTATGATTTGTGATAGGGATTGATTGATTTTAAGCATGTCCACAAAAATAAATACGAGTAAAGCTGTCAAAGAGACGCTTAAAATAAACCATAGACCATAGACAAGAAATTGACGATGAATATTTTCTATGGAATGCGCTTTGAAAGTATAATATTTCTGAAGAAGAAAACGAACGAGAAAAGAAATAGTATTAGAAATAACTACAGCTGTGACATAGTATGTGTTGCTAAAATAAATAAGTATATTGAATAATATGACATCTATCAATGAGGAAGTACCGCCAGCTACTGCGTAACGAAAAAAAGTAGACCTGATAATTTGTTTTAAAAAATCAAACAATCTTTTAATAGTGCGGAGTTTCATAAAATCATTTCTGTAATAGCCACTGCTATTTTATCTTCATTATGCTCTACTATTCTAGCTTTTACTTCCTCCGCTATTCCCACATCAGTTGAAACGATTTTGCACCCAAACGCCTGTGCCTCCGCAAGAGTCATGCCGTAGCCCTCATACCATGAAGTTACAAGAAAACAATCGCATGTTTTGTAATATGAAGCTATATCTTCCTGCCAACCTTCAAAGATAACTTGACCCTCCATTTTCAAGCCCTCCACCAACCTCCTCAATCCCCATTCCTCACTCCCCGAACCAACTATAACAAGTCCGGGGCTTCGTGTCTGCACCATATAAGCAGAATATTTATATTTTTCTAAAACAATCTTCCAAGCTCTTATCGCCATAGCTATATTTTTCTCTTTTTCTAGTCTGGAAACCATAAGCACTATCTTATTAAATTGCGGATATTTCTTTTGCAGGTCGGTATGTATTGGAGCAGATTGTATCTTTTGTGCGTCAACAAAAATCGGTTTGACATATATTTTTGATTCTGAGATATGTTTGGAAATATATTTCTTTATCCTATCTGATACAACCCTGACACTATCAGCTTTAGGAAGAGTATATTTTGAAATGAATATCCTCACTCTATTTAAAAAACTGAAATTTTGAAAATATGGACTGCCTATATCAGTGTGAACTTGAAGCTCTAGAGTTGGAATAGCATTTTTGTATCTATTCTTTATAAGCACTCCCACTACCCCTGTCTCAAATGGGTCCTGGCAGGTTATATGCGTAATAGCGCGCTTTTCAGTTATAAACCGACCAATCCTCAATGCGTCAAATATATACGCCCAGCGTGAGCCAGAGCGTGTCGGGTATATCCAGATATTCTGACCAAGAGTAGATTCTGAACATCCTTTTTTTGTAAATACAATAATATGCACTTCTTCATATTTTTTTGAATATTCAATTTGACGAAGAGCTGTTGCACTCTTTTTATTAAATATATTTTTGTCTGTGGATATCATCAAGAGTTTCATGATTTTCTATTTATTTCCAAAATCTCCTTCGCAATCTCCTCCCAAGAATGAGTGAAAGTGAAATTTTTTATCTTTTCAACTTGCATATTGTAATTTCTATCATCAATAAGCCACAAGACTTTTTCTCTAACATCTTCTAAATTTTTTGGGTCAGCAATGATAGCAATATTGCCAATTCTATTCATCAAACCATTTTCTTTGGTTATAATAAATGGCTTATTACAGCGTATTGATTCCAATATCATATTTGGACTTATATCGCCAAGCGAAATAAGAATAACGGCATAACATTCCAATATTCTCTTCATAAATTCTCCGTGAGTATAGTTATTCATATCCAAAGACGCATCAGAAATTCCCTCAAAAACACTACTCAGAAAATCCAGATTCTTCCATTTAAGTTTACGAGTTCCTGCTATAAAATATTTTCGGGAGGGCTCAAAAGATTTTTCTTTTTTTCCATAATAATTCTCTATAATCTCTGTCCGTACATTCGCCAAATCATAAGGGCACATCCAAACATTCTTTTGCCATGCTGTACTAAAGATGAGAGTGTCTGCATAATGAAGTGTCCATTTTGTTAGATTAAAAATAATTCTCTCTTTCATTGACCATTTTTCTCTATTTTTGTCTTCATTTCTATCATTATCTTCGTCTCTTCCCTCATCTCCTCTTTTAGTCCTCTGATAAAAATCTCTAAACAAAACCAAATCTTTCGTCCTCTCCACATACCCTTCCCAGAGAAAATCTCCTCCTGCGCGTATAATAATTTTCTTTCCGAAAAATCTAGCCATAAAGGTTGCTGGCATCCCAACACTAAATGTATCCAAAGCAAAGATAAAATCTGACCATATTACAGAAGCAATAATCTTCAAAGAAAAATAGATATGTCTTATACCAGAAGGTAAATAATGCTCAAAATCGTATGTTTTGACCCTTACTTCATGACCCATCTTCTTCCATTCTTCCTTCATATTTTTGGCATACTGGGCAGGACCGCCTATAGCCGGAGGATATATGCCAGTAACAATAAGAATTCTCATGAAAACAGTCTAGCATATTTAGAAAAAAATTGATTAATTATAATTTATTGACTCTTCTTTTAGATTTTTCTATAAAATTTTTTCAAACACTCCCCTCATCTCCTTTGCTATAAGATTCCAATCATATTCAATTCTGACCATCTCTCTGGCATTTCTGATAATAGATTCTCGGAGCTCTCCATTTTTCATAAATACATCCACTTTATTTGCAATACTTTCCGGCTTACCAACTTCACAGAAAAGTCCTGTTTCTCCATCAATAAGAAAGTCTACAATACCTCCGACAGGAGTGGCTATAACTGGTAAATCAGCGGACATGGCTTCTACAAAAGATATACCCATGCCTTCAGAAAGAGACGGCCTTATGAAAATATTGGCAGTATGCAGATAAAGAGGTATTTCTTTATGAGATACAAAGCCAATAAAACGCACTCTCTTTTCAAGACCAAGTAAGACCGTTTTTTCTTTAAGAAGTCTATCAAGCGGTCCTGTGCCTAGAATAATAAATTTCACTTCGTCCGGAAGATAAACCATAGCATCAACAATATCTTCTACGGCATTTTTATGCACAAGCCGTGAAGTAGTGATGAGAACCGTATCAAAAGGATTAATATCTAATTCATGCTGTAGAGCTTTGACCTGCCCAGTCGTTGGTCTCTGTGAAAAGTATTCAAAATCAACTCCATTTGACACAACTGATGAGGGACACTCTGCTCCCATACTTTTTCCATAATCTTCTAAAAAATGCGATATGGCCTGCACATAATCCACTTTCTTAAATATTTTTTTATAAAGCGGATACATCATTCCTAAAGCTTTTCTAATATGCTCTATAGAATCCCCTTCTTGGAGAGTCAGAAGAAATGGAATTTTAGGATATATAGATTTGAAAAATAAAGCGGAAAAGCCATTGAAGCTTGCCATTATTGACCAAATAAAATCGTAATGACGCTTATGGTGAAGAATAAGTGATTTGAAAAAAGCGTAAATGACATATTGAAACTTTATAAAATATGAAATATGAGGGACTATATTTCCTTTAATATCTATTCTTGGACCCACTCTATAAATATTTACATTTCCCAAGCGTTCATATCTGGATGAGCCGGCAAAAAGAGTGACCATGTCAAACTCAATATCATCGCTTGATATTCTGTCAGTGATTTCTTTTGTCGCCGTCTCTGCTCCTCCTATGAGATGAGGATAATACGCCAGTGAAAATATGAGGGCTTTTCTTGCCATATTCTATTTATACACTTTTTAGTCTATTTTGAGAACTTTCTTCAGGGTGTCGGCTGAAACCTCCTTTGGAGATTCCGTACTTTGATTTTGATTTAAAATGGGCTGATTTGAAATGGGCTGATTTGAAATGGGCTGGAGAGGATGATTTGTCTTGTTTTCTATTCTATCTTTGGAAGCTGAATCAAGAACTGAAGCCAAAGCGTTGCGAAGGTCATTTACTCTCTCTGGAGAAGCATTTTTTTGATTCGGTTTCTGATTTCTATTATGAGCAAGAGATGAAAGTGATACGGGGTCTGGGTTTGGCGCTTTGTTCTGTATCTCATGTATGGCGGTCTTGAATGGTTTATGGGTATTTGCTGGAATAGAAGTCTCGGTTGGATTTGACTTCAATTCTGGCGTGGAATGTGGTGTGTGATGCGATGCATGATTTTGAGTTTGTATTGTTTGAGAAAATGGTACTAAGACTTTGTCTGAAGCTTTATTTGGGGCATGAACTTCTGGATGAGTAGCTAAATGTGAAGTATTGTTATCTGCAATATGTTCAACTTTCTTTGGCTTTGGCGCAAATATCGGCTCATGCCAGCTTGATATCGCTTTTTCCACTTCCGCGCGAGTATGGGAAAATTGCTTGCGCGACATCTCCATGACTTCTTCTGCGCTTGAATGCTCTGGTTGAGCTATAGGCGGAAGAGTGACGGCGGAAAAAGGTTGGGAGCTTATACCGTCAATCATAAGTTTCAGATATATTTGAGCAAAGCCGAGATTGACTATATCTTCCGCGGTAAACTGTGGCGCAAACTCTTTTTCAAGAATTTCTGCGTCATAAGCTCCAACTCGAAAGATAATCATGGTGCCTACGTTTCCAAAGACTGCCGCCCTGACTTCTTCTTCCATCTGCTCTATATACTGATGAGCCATAGTCAGATTGAGTTTGTATTTTCTGGCCTCAGAGAGAATATCAGCAAAAGATTCATTGGCAAAAGACTGGAATTCATCAACAAAAAGATAAAAATTTGGAAGCGTTTGGAGAATGCGGTCGGGCACATCAGCCCTAGAAAGAGCGGCTAAATATATTTTAGTTATGAGCATTCCACCCAGAAGATTGGTATTCGTTTCTCCTATGCGACCTTTTGAAAGATTGATAATTATAATCTTTTTATTATCCATCATCTCGCGAATATCAAACGAGGATTTCGGCTGACCTATCATGTTTCTTATGAGAGCGTTAGCTGTGAATTGTCCTATTTTATTTTGAATTGCTGGCACCGCTTCTGCCGCCATCCTTTCTGTATAATGAGCAAACTCTTCTGTCCAGAAAGCTTTGACAGAAGGGTCGGTCACATGTGAAATGACCTGCTTCCTGAATTCTTTATCAGAAAGCATGCGATTTACACCAAGAAGAGTCGCCTCTGGATATTCAAGAAGAGCGAGGAGAGTATTTGTTAAAATATATTCCATGCGAGCCGACCAAGCGTCCTGCCAGATTTTCTTGAAAGTGCTCATCAGACTAGACACTACCAGATGTCTTCTGTCAGGGTCTACACTCTCAAGGACATTAAAAGAAATAGGATAATCGGTATCAAAAGGAGCAAAATAAACTACATCTTTGACGCGTTCTGGAGAAATATATTCCAAAAGAAGGTCGGCTGTCTTTCCGTGAGGGTCAATAAAAGCCATGCCCTCGCCATTCTTTATGTCTTGCACAGCCATGTTTTCAAGCATGGTGGATTTGCCCATGCCAGTTTTTCCTATGACATAAACATGCCTAGTGCGGTCTTTGGCTTTTATACCGAAAGTTACTTTTTTATTTCTAGCGTCAGTCTGGGCAAAATATGTAACTCTTTCTTCATTCATAAAATGATTTGATAAAATATATGATTATTTAAACTATTTGAAAGAATTATCATTATTCAATATAGAAATACTCATCATCATTATTTTATCATATTTATGCAAACATCCCAAAAAAACAATTCCCCAGTGTGCTATGTTGTGCACTCTGGGGAAAAGGAAACTGCATTGTTTGTTTTTTCTTCGTCTTTTCTTCGTCACTGAGACGCCGCAAGTAGAGAGAAGGTTGACGGCGGACTGGGTTGTTGCATTCGTTGTTTCAGAGTCTCCATAGACCTCTTGAATCCCCACTTCCCTTTTAGCTCTGTCCAAATGGGGAGCTTCTCCCTCGGAGTAACATGAATCAACGCCAGTTCTTCCAAATTCGGGTACACTACTTCGTTACCCGCCACTCTTATGCATATTCTAGCCATAGATGTGACAACTGCATGTTTACTATTTAGATAGCATACCTTCCACCCTCCTAAGGTGGATGCTATCGTCTGGAGAAATATACTACACCAAAACTGTGTAAAAAAGCAAGAGGTCTATGTGAATGTGAATATGAAATAGATGAAACGCGTATAATAAATCTACATCTAATTTATAAATCCCCAAGAGAAGTAGTGGTAGGCGCCAACTCCAAAGCAGAAGCTGTATAAACATTTGAAGCGTTCCAAAGCATCCAACTTGGAAGACCGACATCATAGACGGCTTGTATTTGTTGACGAATCATCTGAGGTGTATAAGTAGTGCCATTTATGCTAAAATCCTGAAGCCATGGTCTAAGCTTCATGGGAGTGGTGCTCGCCAAAACAGCTCTAGCGTAACCTTTTGACATAGCATAGAAAACTGTTTCATACGGCTTTTCGGCAGGATTCTTCCAACTATTGAAATTTGGAGGATAGTGAGACGGATAAACCATTGGCGAAACATAATCAAAATGAGCCAGAGCGTTTTCCAAAATCTGCCCAATACCTAAATCATCTTTATTTGAAGTAGTCATGCCGAAAAGATCAACAGAAATGGGAATACCCTTTGGACGAAAAGCTTCGTCAATATAAACAAAGAAATCTTTTATTACCTCTGACCTGATTTTGCCATTACTATAAGGATATGAAATATCTTCCATGTTTCCGTCTGATGGAAAACGAATATAATCAAAATTGAGTTCATCAAAACCGACAGAATATGCTTCATTGCCAATCGCGGAAAGATAATCCCATACTTGATGTCCTCCAGCATCAAGCCAGCTAACACCCTTGAAATCTTTCCACACATCTCCTTTTTTATTTTTAACCGCATATTCCGGATGTCTCCTGACAAGATATGAATCCTGAAAAGAAGAGATGCGACCAATAACATATATCCCCTTGTCATGCAACATCCCGATAAATTCTTTTATATCTTTTATCCTGCTTTCAGCCGAACCGATTTTCTTTAGACTCGGGTCTTCAACCAAAAAAGAAATGCGACCGGTATAATCCTTTATATCTATTACTATAGCGTTAAGCTCTGTTTCATCAATAATCCGCACAAGATTATTTCTCAATTTCTCATTTCCTCCAACCCAACTGGTCATATATAGAGCTTTTAGAGAATTTGGGGTAGCGATATGAGTTACCACAAAAGGGCTAGGCAGAGCCCCCGTAGCCGCAACTTGAAATAATGAATCATATAAACTATGTCTGATTGGCATAATGTAAAATACAAAATAAACGAACAATGATACCAAGATAATACATATATACCAGATGAAATTGCGTCTTCGGCTCTTTTTATTCATGCTTATCCCTTGATTTAATATCTTTATTTTTGTGAGAAACCATCATTCTGGTCTGTATTTTGATTTTTGTCTGGAAGAATATTATAAGCTATGGCTATAATAGCCAAACCAGAAAGGATAGCCGATATTTTATGCCAAGATGATGGAATTCCTAAAAAGAGAAAGAACATGACCCATACCCCAAGAACACAGAGCAATTGCCTTTTTGACATATAAATATTTTTTTAAGATTATGGAGGTATTATACTACTCTGACACAATAACAACAAACTCCCCTCTCTGTTTTTCTGGATTAGTCTTCAAAATATCAAAAATTTCTTTTGGACTCCCTTGCATAACCTCTTCATATATTTTTGTTATCTCACGGACTATGGTTATTTTTTTATTATTGTTCTTACTTTCAATATTTTCGTCAGAATTAGAGAGGTGTTCCTTATCCTTATCAAAATTAGATAAGTGTCCATCAAACCATTGCAGAGTCTTTATTATCCTGTGAGAAGATTCAAAGAAAACCATAGTCCTTTCTGAAGAAATAATCTCTTTCAGCAAAGTCTCTCTCCCCTTTTTATGCGGAATAAATCCCAAAAAAGTAAACTCATCAGACGACACACCCGCTATGGACAATGCAGAAGTCAAAGCAGATGGACCTGGAATTGATTCTATCTTGAGTTCGCTTTTTGATATTTCTTTTCTAAAATGAAACCTAATCTCTGATATCAGAAATGAACCCGGGTCAGAAATCCCGGGAGTTCCAGCGTCTGTCACAAGAGCTATATTTTTGTCTTTAGAAATCAAATCAAAAATAGCAGTAGTTTTTGTCTTGTCACTTTGAGCGTGATAACTCAAAGTAGAAGTTGATATCCCATGTCTTTCAAATAATCTCTTTGTCACCCTGGTGTCTTCACAGAGAACGATATCAACACTTTTGAGTATACGAATAGCCCTAAGGGTGATGTCTTCCAGATTTCCTATAGGCGTAGCAATAACATAAAAAACGGCCATATGATATAGTAATTATGCCTCACACATTAGCATGAAAACACCAAATAAACCAAGCGGATATAAACTTGAATCACGAGATAAAAAAAGGCATGGCCAGACTGTCGCTTATGTCACTCGTGATAGAGAAAGGGGTGAGGGAATGGAAGAAACTGATAATTATTTTATCATTGCTGGAGACGGAACAAGGAATACCTTTGACATACTCTCTGATTCGCAGACACGAAAAAAGATAGACAAGACAAATGCCAAAATACTCGTATTTAAAAATACTATTCAAATAGAAAGGTTGGCAAAAGAAAAAGGGTGGGAACTTCTAAATCCAAGCGCTGAACTTGCCGAAAAAATAGAGAACAAAATAACTCAAATAAAAATACTTGGCGAACTTGCTCATCTCTTGCCATCGCATCATGTCTGTCTAGTAAAAAACATTGCTTTGGAGAGGAAATCGGAAATGCAAATAAAAAACGGGCTCTCAAAAAAGCAATCTGATAAAAAAGGATTGACAGAAAATAAACCTCTGATTGTGCAGTGGGCACACAGTCATACCGGAGACGGAACTCTTCTTATTTATACGGAAAAAGAACTGGAAGATATAAAAAAGAAATTCCCAAATCGTGAAGCTAGAGTGACAAAATATATAAAAGGTCCTATGTTTACAGCAAATATATTAGTAACCAATGACACAGAGACTGACAAAGAAATACTTATCGGAAATATAAGTTATCAAATCACTGGTTTAACTCCCTTCACCGACAATATCTTCAGCACTATTGGAAATGACTGGAGTATTCCTCAAAATATATTAACAGAAAAACTCGTAAAAGAATTTAACAAAATAGCTTATCTTGTAGGATTAAAATTAAAAAGCTATGGATGGAAAGGCCTTTTTGGCATTGATGTCATACTTAATGAAGAAAAAGATGGGCTTTTCCTTATTGAAATAAATGCCCGTCAGCCAGCATCTGCGACTTACGAATCGCAATTGCAACAAGAAATGCGGAAAAAAGGCGTTCCGGGAATAACTATATTTGAAGCCCATATAGCGACACTCTCTGGTAATCAGGTAAATTCTCCTCTAATTAAAATAGATGACGGAGCGCAGATTGTCCAAAGAATCACAAATAAAATGACAAAGAAGACAAGAGGAAATAAAACAATGAAGTCACAGATTGATAAGCTAGAAATAGATGTGAAGAATCTAGAGCAAGCTAGTTACAAAGTGATAAAATACAAAAACATAAAGCCAAATAGCGATTTATTGAGAATTCAAAGCAAAAGAGGAATAATGAGAGCGCATAATAAATTTAATAAGAGAGGAAAAGAGATATCAAAATTATTAGAGAATACAATTGTATAAATGATGATAAAGAAAAAAGTAGCGATATAAAGACGACTGTGCAAATCATGCTAGTATATTAAATACATGAATACTAAAACACTATCTAACAAAGCTCTTTCGGTCATAGATCAATACTTGGACTTCAAAATCAATAAAGCTGTCTGTTCTATTCCCTACTACAACAATCGCCTAAATCAATCTTCAACAAAGTTTCGTGTACAGATAGGAAAAGGAAATCCAAAAGATATTTATGATGAAATAGAGAGTATCCTAGTATCTGAGAAAATCAACAACCAAACCCTTGATTCTATGGGTCTTAAAAAGTTATTAGTCAACAGAAATATCGGTATAGATTGTTCTGGGCTTGTTTATTATATCCTCAACACAGAAAGTGAAAGCACGGGAAAAGGAAGCATAGACCGACATTTATCGTTCCCATTATGTAAAGGAATAATCGGGAAAATCCGTTGTAAAATACGCCCCATTGAAAATGCAGATGTATCTACTTTTGCTCATGATAAAAATAGTCAAAAAATACCAATAAAGGACGCGGTACCGGGAAATATTATTACGATGATAAGTGAGAAAGAATGGAATCATATCCTCGTCATACATCAGATTGAATATCAAAATTTCGTACCAATTACCATTCATTATACTCACGCTATGGCATGGCCTACAGATGGTCAGTATGGACATGGAGTAAGTCAAGGTATTATTGAAATACTGGATGTCAATAAGACTTTAACAGAACAGAAATGGATAGAAAAAAATAAGATCAGAAATGAAAATTACACTTTTGCCCGTGCACTAAAAGCACAGACTGAGGTGCGCAGAATGTCATGGTTGTGAATCTGTATAATAATGTCTTTTATTATCTTATAATCATTCTGAAATCTTTCTAGAATTCTATTGAAAAAAGCCATTTTTATGATAGAGTGTCTCTATGATAAGCATACTTGAAGGAACAGCTGACCTCGGCTATATTCTCGGCTTTGTTATTTTTTCTTGTGTCGTGGCATTTCTCTGGTCACCTTTTCTAATATATCTATTACATCGTTTTCATATCAAAAAACCCCCAAAGACAGAGCTGTCTTCTATAGAATCTCGCAAAGGTAAAGACAATACCCCTATAATGGGAGGTGTTCTTGTGATAACAACAGTCGCTCTCATCACTATCATATTCAACTGGTCACGAAGTTTTACTTGGGTGCCCATTGGGGTAATGCTTCTCTCTGCTATCCTTGGGGCTATTGACGACCTTATGAATATTTTCGGCCCTGAAAGACGCTCAAGAAAATTATCACATATACTTACACTTATTAAAGTCCATAAAGATTTCAAGATGCGTATTTGGTATATTGTGACTCTGCCTTGGACTATATTCAAAAGGACTTCGGTATGGCTTGGCTCACGACCTGGAAAAGGCATTCATGTGCATGAAAAACTCATTCTCCAGTTCATAGCTGGAAGCATTACGGCATGGTGGGTATATAACAAGCTTGGACCAGCTTGGCATTATATTTATTTACCTTTTGGACAGGATATCTTTGCGGGATGGTTTATTATTCCCATCATCATATTTATAGTCATGTTTACTGCAAATGCAGTCAATATCGCCGACGGTATGGATGGTCTTGCCGGAGGAATGCTCATCACCACATTCAGCGCTCTTACTCTATTGAGCTGGATAAATGGATTCGGGGAAATAGCGGTTTTGAATGCTACCACTACAGGAGCTTTAGTAGCTTACACTTATTTTAATATCAAGCCCGCCCGCTTTATGATGGGAGATGTGGGCTCGCTTGGTCTAGGTGCTCTCTTTGCGGTTAACACTTTGGCTATAGGAGAAATCGGCTCCATTTTTTTCCTTGGTTTTTTATTTTATGTTGAAGCTTTGACTGTAGTCATACAAGTCATCGGAAGATACGCAATGGGGCGTCGCATCTTCCGCATGGCGCCATTGCATCACCATTTTGAGCTTATCGGCTGGAGCGAAGAAAAAACCATCATGCGTTTCTGGATTGTTCATTTTATTTTTGTCATTTTTGGAATATGGCTAGCGCTACATTAAATTTAAGTAAAATCGTACGAGCATCCATAGCAAGGAAAAAATGGACGAATTTCTTGCTCCCGCACAAGCTCTTTTTTTCTTCCGGCAAGCGTCAGAAAAAAAGACTTCTGCGGGACGGAATTCGTCTCATTTTTTCATTCTACAAATGACTATGAAATATCTAGACTGGAAAGAAGAAAAAATAAATGACTTCTCTGAAAAAAATATTTCAGACTTGTATGATAGAGGTTTTGTCTTCACTCGCTTGAATAAAGAAGTAATGCATCAAACCAGAAGCGTCAGAATTGATTTGGGCAAATTTGAGCCGTCAAGCGAAAATCGCAGGATATTGCGCAAAGGTGAACATATTACGCTTGAAAAATATCCAATTCCCTACTCCAAATATTCTTGGGAAATAGGAAAGCTGGCAAAAGACTTTTATGATGCAAAAGCCGATAATGCTTTTTCTGCAAACAAAATAAAAGAACTGATAACTACCGCTAACAATTTTAATATTCTATTGATTTTTTCAAACTCTCTATCAAGTCCTCCAGATACGCCCTCTGGAAATATAACAAATCTTGGTTATGCTATTTGTCATAAAAATAAAACAATACTACATTATTCCTATCCTTTCTACGATTTAGAAAAATCTCCAAAAGATATGGGACTTATTATGATGACAAAGACCATCGTAGAAGCAAAAACTTCAGGATTAAAATATGTGTATCTCGGTTCTCTCCAGAGACCAAATGATGTCTATAAACTACAATTTTCTGGTATAGAGTGGTTTGATGGGAAAGAATGGCGAAATAATGTTGAGGAGGTTAAAGATATACTAGATAAGGTGAATTAATGACTATGAATTCCTTGGTTGGTCTAAATCATCAATAGAAAATCCTAGATACTCAAAAGTAACCAGATCACCCCTACATCCTCTCTGGCACTTTTATTCCAAGCAACCACAAACCATTTTTCATAATATCTACAAATGCTCTTGTAATAGCGACACGGTATGAGGATAAAGGATTCTTCTCATCAATAATCTTATTTCCAGCGTAATAAGAATTGAAAGCTCCGGCAAGTTCGGTGAGGTAAGTAGTGATATGGTGCGGAGCATATTCTTCTCTAGAACGCAATACAACTTCTGGAAAACGGATAATGAGTTTTTCTAATAGAGTGATTGAAGAAGTCGGAGAAGAAGAGATATTGGGAAAGACATGTGCGATGGCGGGCATTTT
>DATDZD010000002.1:0-83352 GCA_036516895.1 Minisyncoccota bacterium
CAGAGGCACTTTGACATGAAGAACTTTGGCTTGTCCTCTTTCTGTCATTTCTTCTATAGTCCCTCGCTTTGATGAAATACTTCCAGTAATGTCGCCCATGTATTTGTCGGGGAAAAGAACTTCAACTTTCATTATCGGTTCAAGGATGACTGGCTTGGCTCTTTTGGCGGCATCTTGGAAAGCTTGAGAAGCGGCAATCTTGTAGGCGATTTCCGAAGAGTCAACGTCGTGATAACTGCCGAAGGTCAGGTCGCAAGAAACATTGACCATTCTAAAACCAGCTACAATGCCTCTATCCATTGCCTCGCGAACACCTTTTTCCACCGCTGGGATAAATTCCTGAGGAATAACACCTCCTTTTATAGAGTTTATAAATTCAAAATCATCATATCGGCTGACATTCTTCGGTATTTTCTTGCCCGGCTCTAGAGGTTGCATACGACTTATAGTCAATTTGACATGTCCGTACTGACCCTTGCCTCCAGATTGTTTTATATATTTATGCTCTGCTTCGGCTGTACCCATAATAGTCTCACGATATGCCACTTGCGGTTTGCCGACATTGGCTAGAACGCCAAACTCTCTTTTCATGCGGTCAATCATTATTTCAAGATGAAGTTCTCCCATTCCAGAAATAATAGTCTCTCCTGTCTCAGAGTTTGAAGATATTCTAAATGTTGGGTCTTCATTTCCCAGTTTTTTCAAAGCCATACCCATTTTTTCTTGGTCAGCTTTTGTCTTTGGTTCAATGCGTAGAGAAACCACAGGGTCAATAAACTTTATTGGCTCAAGTATTATAGGATTCTCTTCATCTGAAAATGTATTGGATGTTAGAGCTTCTTTGAGACCGACAGCGGCGGCAATTTCTCCAGAAAAGACCTTCTTTACTTCCTCTCTGTCATTTGCTTGAAGGCGCACAATACGCCCGAGTCGTTCTCTTTTCCCTGTTGTGGAGTTGTAAATATAGCTTCCTGCTTCAATAGTTCCAGAATAAACCCTAAAGAAAGTCAACTGACCGACAAAAGGATCATTTTGAAGCTTGAAAGCAAGAGCAGAAAATGGCTCACTGTCATCAGCATGCCTTATAACTTCCTCACCTGTATGCGGGTGTGTGCCTTTTACAGGAGGAATATCAAGAGGAGAGGGTAAATAGTCCACCACAGCGTCAAGAATAAGCTGGACTCCAATATTTTTTAGAGCTGACCCTGTGTAGACAGGAAATATTTTGTTTGCAATAACAGCTTTTCTTATAACCTTCTTCAAATCCCCAAGAGAGATTTCTTTTCCTTCAAGATAAGCTTGCATAGTAACATCGTCATATTCAACAACTTTCTCCACAAGCTCCGCCCTGTATTTTTTTGCATCAGCCAGCAGATTTTCTGGTATCTCTTTTTCTATTACAACGATTCCTTTTTCACCTTCAAAATAATAGGCCTTCATCTTTAGAAGGTCAACAACACCATTGTGTTCTCCTTCAAGACCGATAGGAATCTGAAAGCGAACAGCTCTTTTATTTAATCTTTCAAGTATAGAGGCGTATGATTTTTCAAAAGAAGCGCCCATACGATCCATTTTATTTATAAAACAGAGCCGAGGCACATTGCTCTCGTCAGCATATCTCCAGTTTGTCTCCGATTGTGGTTCTACTCCAGCAACTCCATCAAATACCACTACCGCTCCGTCTAGGACACGAAGAGAACGCTTCACCTCAACAGTAAAGTCTATATGCCCAGGAGTATCAATGACATTAAAACGACACTTTTTTGAAATATCCGGCTTGCCATCATTTCCAATAACCCCAATCATATATGTCGGATTCCAGAAACAAGTAATAGCCGCAGCTGTGATAGTAATACCCCTTTCTCTCTCTTGCTCCATCCAGTCTGTAGTCGTCTCTCCATCATGAACCTCACCAATCTTATGAATCATACCGGTATAATAAAGAATACGCTCGGAAGTAGTGGTTTTTCCAGCATCAATATGGGCAATGATACCGAAGTTGCGGACTTTGTCTAATGGATAATCGCGATTCATAATAGATTAAATGTAATTATATTTTGAATTTTTAAATAATGATTTATTAAAAATTAAGCTCAATGAAAAAATAAACAATAATATCTGAAATTTACCACGCAAAGTGAGCAAAAGCTTTGTTTGCTTCTGCCATTTTGTGAGTATTTTCGCGTTTTTTGACGGCTTCGCCTTCATTCTTTGAAGCAGAAATAATTTCATCAGCCAATTTCTGATACATTGGCTTGCCTTTTTTTGATTTGGCAGCTCCTACAATCCACTTCATAGAAAGAGCTTGGCGTCTTTCCGGACGGACTTCGCGAGGAACTTGGTAGTTGGCTCCTCCAACTCTGCGAGAGCGCACCTCCATAGAAGGAGCAGTATTCTTCAAAGCTGTTTCAAAAATCTCCAAAGGGTTTTCAACTTTGGCCTTTTCTTTTAAGGAATTAAAGCAATCATAAACTATTTTTCTGGCAGTATTTTTCTTTCCAGAATCCATGACATAGTTTATAAGCTTTGATACTTTGACAGAATCATATGTTTGCTCTGGCTTTACGGGATATTTATTTTTTATTCTTCGTCTCATTTATTTTTTCCTAATTTATTTTTAATGAATAATTGGCACTTAAAATCTCTCTTATCTAATTCTTTTAATTTAACTTTTTGATATAAAAAGATAATTATTATTTCTTTGCCAACTTTGGCTTTTTATTTCCATATTGACTTCTGCCTTTTCTGCGTTTCTCCACTCCAGCAGAATCAAGCACTCCGCGAACCACAGAATAGCGAAGCCCCACATCCTTTACACGACCTCCTCGCAGAAGAACCACGGAGTGCTCTTGAAGATTATGTCCTTCGCCAGGAACATAAGCCGTAACTTCCATGCCATTTGTAAGGCGAACACGAGCAATCTTTCGTATGGCGGAGTTTGGTTTTTTGGGAGTCTTTGTTGTGACTTTTATACATACCCCCCTCTTAAATGGAGATGGGAAAAAGTTTGGACGATTTTTTATCGTATTAAAACTCTTTGTCAGGGCTACTGACTTTGATTTTCTGGTAAAACGAGCGCGATTTCTTCGCACAAGTTGATTGATAGTAGGCATTATAAATTAAATATGCGTCTATGAAGACGTGGAGACACTCTAACATATACATAGGAGAAATCAAGGAAAATATAGGATAAACAATAAGAAGCGTAGCGCAACAGTTTTTATTTGTATTTCTAAAAACTAAGCGCCAGTAATTATTCTAAAGAGAAAAGGGATAACTGGCTCAATAAAACGCCACAATACTATCAATAAAAGAAGGACTAGAAAAATAGAGTATCTCTCAAAGCCCGCGCGGATATGTAAAAGATGAGGCGGTAATATAGAAAATAAGACTTTGGAACCATCCAATGGAGGAATTGGGATTAAATTGAATACAGCAAGAGTAATATTTATAATAACAATGAAAGCCGATATTGCCATAAAAGACGAAGAAAATATATTTTCACCAAAACGGATAATCAAACCAAATACAACAGCGATAAGAATATTTGAAGCTGGACCAGCAATTGAAATTAGAAGCTCTCCAACACGACGATTCTTTACATTATAAGGATTCCATTCTACGGGCTTTGCCCAGCCAAAAGTGAAACCGGCTAGAGAAGTAAGCAGAGGAACTACTAAAGACCCAAAAAAATCCAGATGTTTGATAGGATTCAAAGTCAGACGACCTTGAAGACGAGGTGTCGGGTCACCCAAGAGTTCAGCCGTATAACCATGAGAAAGCTCATGTACGACTACAGACATAATAAGAATGACTATTGAAATAATAAAGACTAAAAAATCCATTATGTAATGTGAGAATTATGTTTATTTTTATACGACTTCTTGCTTAACTTGGGCTTTATGATAGCATGATGAATACCAAATAAAAACATGGCTAAAATATGCGCAATCTCAAAAAGGGGCTCAATAATGGGTGGCGGGTATTCAAATCGCACTCGTGCTACGCAGTTTAATCCTACAGGAATGGTTCGCAAATATCCAAATCTCCAGAAGAAAAAAATCTATGTTTCAGAACTCAAAAAGACTTTCAACCTTACTCTCTCTACTAGAGCATTAAAGACAATACAAAGACATGGCGCTTTTGCCGTCCTAAAAAAAGCTGGGATTATCTAATACGAAAAATCGTGCGAGTTACAAGAAAGGCAGGAGAGAATACTTTCTTTCTACGGGTACGAGAATTTTCTGCTGAAAATTCTCTCAAGTCCTCGCGCCGTCGCGCTCGGAAGCCCCTCCGAAAGAAGTATTCTCTCCTGCCTTTCTTGCTGTTTCTCTTATTCTCTCCACCAACTCTCCCCATCCGAAATCATATGAGTCGTTTTTTCTTTTGTAGAAAAGATGAACTTCGGGTCAATCCTTTCAAGTAAATCACTGTAAACTTTTGATTCTATAGCGCTATTGTAATATTCAACAATATTTTGACTTTCATCGTCTTGACTTTTCTCATTATCTTTGACTTTATTATCAATATCATTTTCAATCACATTACCTTCAACCAAATCATTATTTGCAGTTATATTCAAATTCATACTTTTTAAAATATCTTTCTGGATGGTCTTTGACAGATTGCCCAACAGATAGACTGTGGTTGAGCCATAAGATATAGACATACCCAGTTCAGGCAAGCTAGTCTTATTGAATTTAAACCCTTTATAAGGAAATAATACTCTCAATAAAACCGACTTTTCATATTTACCTTGCTTTTCCCATTCCTTCTGTTTCCCAATCTCTATTTTATCTCCCCTCTCAACTTTTTCCACATGAATTTTGTTTTTCTTAATCTCTTTAAGCAGAATTGTCAGCACTGTGCTTGTCGCCATAATCTTAGGTATTATAATTTGACCTATCTCATATCTGTCAATAACTTCAATCAATCCCCCTATTTGGGTTGGCATTGCGCTTGGCACTACAAAAAAATCAATTTTCCTATCATAAAATGGCATGACTTTCGTGATTTCACTTATTACTTGGGAGTTTTGTCCGCCACCTATCAATATAGTTTTATTTTTCGGTGTGCGGATAAAAATCGCTCTACCTCTATTTAAGCTAAAAAAATATATTTCAAATAACGGTTCTCTGTATTTCCATTTGTATATATAAACACCAAGAGAAATACATCCTAAAAGGATGAATATCGTGCCTAATTTCCAATATTTTTTGCTTTGTTTTTTCATTTTATTATTTAATTTAATAAATCATATCTTTCCACATTATTATCTTGTACCACATTTTTCCCATGATTTTATTCTTTTGAAGTATACATAACCGAGATAAAATCCTGATAAAAAAGTTCTAAAATTTTGATAAAATTTTTACTGTGATACAATAATAGAAAATAATCAATATGAAAACCTTCATAGAAACAAAATTTAATATCCCCACTCTCAAAGGAATAACACAAAAAACCATTGATGAGCATTTGAAGCTTTACGCCGGGTATGTGAAACATGCCAATCTCATCTTGGAACATATAGATGAATTCGCAAAGAATGCCGACAAATACTCTTATGAACTTGGTGAATTGCAAAGACGATTTTCTTTTGAATTTAACGGCATGGTCAATCATGAATATTATTTCAAATCGTTAGAGAATGGGCATAGACCGCTTCCCGAAAAAAGCCCATTAAAAACGACTATCATTGAGATATGGAGTTCATTTGATTTATTCCTTACGCGTTTCAAATCTATCGCTCTTACCCGTGGAATTGGATGGGCTATGCTTTATTACGACCCCCTAACAAAACGACTCCTCACACAATGGGTGGACGAACAACATCTTGGACAACTAAACGGCTGTCAGACAATCCTCGCTTTGGATATGTGGGAACACTCTTTTGTGACAGATTACACTCCATCCGGAAAGAAAAATTATATTGAAGACTTCTTTTCAAATATAAATTGGGAAACAATAGAAGGTAATTTCAAAAATAACGCGAGATAAAAAACATAACATCCGACAACAATCCATATAGAGAACTTCGGAATTTCAATATAAGCAAATGGCAGACGAGCGAAGTGTTTTACTATGAACAACTCATACGAAAGCAGTATATGGCTTATCCATCCTGCCAGTTGAGATAAGAAATGAAATAAATAACTGGAAAAAAATCCAAAAATCCCAGCAAAAAAGACAAAAAGCATGGTCAGAGGAATGAAAGGCAGAATAAGAATATTGGCAAGAATACCTATAATAGAAATCTGACCCATCATATAGATGATAAGCGGAGACACAAAGACTTGCGTGGCCAAAGTAGATGATATGATACTCCTCATTCCAAATTTTTCTGTTACGAATTCTAGTTTTTTCTCAATTGCAGAAGAGAGACAAACCAGTCCCAAGACCGCCAAGAAAGAGAGTTGAAATGACGGGTCATAAAACAAAATCATAGGATTGTGCGCAAGCATAAGCAAAGCAGAAATGATAAGAGCGCGAAAAACGCCATAATCTTTTCGTAAAAATTCAGCGAATAGAGCAATAAGCGCCATAATGCATGACCGAATCACAGTTGCTCCTCCTCCAACAAGGATTCCAAAAAGAATAATTCCTAGGACTCCCAAGAAAATACTGGCTGTGCGCGGTAAAAAAGACAAAAATCTCCTTATAGAAACAGCTATAATGGTAATGTTATATCCTGAAAGAACAACAATATGAATAAGTCCGACTCTGCGAAAATCATCCAAGAGCTCTTTCCCTAAACTTGCTTTTTCTCCCACAAGAAGACCTCCGGCAAGAGCGGAATATGGTTCGCCCAATACTTTATCTAGATTGTCCAAGAATCTTTCTTTAAGAGAAAACAAAATACCCGATAGATTTTTTATTTTAATTATTCCGGAAAGAAAAGGCATGCCTGTTTTTTCAATAACCTTGACTTCCGCTTTTTTGAATTCATAATATACATCATCTTTTCCAAGATAATTGATATAATCAAAGCTTCTGCCGTCATCATCTGCAAAATTTCTAGGATAAAGAAGTTTACCGGTAATTCTTACCTTATCTCCATAGTCATATTCCCCATATCTATCTGTTACTACTCTTATCAAGATACCTGTAAGAATATTCATAGAAACATTATTGCCAGTCTCAAAGACAAATACTTGATTGAAATCTCTTTTTTCTGGTTTAGTCGCAATGGTCCCTTCAAAATTGACTGTGGTTCCCACATAATCCCTCAAGACTTCTCTCTTCGGGTCATGTAAAGCAAAATAAGCGTGCACTATAATCGTTGAAATGATAAGCGCGAATATAGCAATATAAACTATATTATATTTTCTATGCTTCACTACTACACCCTAACAGAACGAGATAAAATTCTGATAAAAAAAGAATAAAATTTTGATAAAATCTCTATATATAAAACAAAGGTCATCTTTTGTAAATGAGTATGATATCTTCACCTAGAGATTTTTTAGAATTTCTTTAAAAGGATATCCTTCTCTGGAACCATTATAAAGCTCCGTATTTTCTCCATCTGCGCATCTAGTCGCAATCTCATCACATCTGATATTTCCAATATTGTCAGCGTGTCCTTTCACAAATTTCCACACAATCTTCTTATTTTGAGAAGCTCTTATAAGCTCTTCCCATAAATCTCTATTCAAAACGGCTTTCTTTTGAGAATTTTTCCATCCTTTCATAATCCAACCATGAATCCACTCTGTAATTCCCTTAATAACATACTGTGAATCAGAATAGACAGTAATAGTCGGCGATAATGCTTCTTTAACCTCTTCTGAATGAATAGCATTGAGTCCTTCTATCACCGACTTAAGCTCCATTCTATTATTTGTCGTATGGTTTTCTTTTCCCCCAAACTCTATCACTCTATCTCCAGAAACTACAATAGTTCCCCAGCCACCCGGACCAGGATTCCCCCTAGAAGAACCGTCTGTGAAAATAGTTACCTTATTCATAGAAATATATTAATATCAGATATCATTGACTTTAAATCAAATAATGTCAACAATTCTTAATCTCAATTCTGGTCTACTTCTAAACAGTGATTTCTCCATAGTAGCTATGAGAGATACAATTGTACCTTTAATAAGCTTCTTATCTATCTTTAATTCAAAGTCTTCGGGGGACATGAAAAAGCCGATAGCGGGAACAGATTTCCCATCTGGACTTTTTACCAAGATTTCCAAATGATTCCCTTCTTTGCCAAACCTCTTCACATTAGAAACCAAGACATCTTTAAATATAAATAATGGCTTTGGATTTCCAGTACCGAAAGGAGCGAGTCTTTCAATCTGTCTGTATGTGTCATAATTTACATCTTCAGGATTGAGTTCACTATCTACATACTCTATTTCTTCTTTCTTTTTATTTTTTATCTTATCAAAGACATTATTCAATTTATCCTCCAAAGTATGAATGGAGTTAGAATGAACAGAAAAGCCACCAGATTCAGCATGTCCCCCAAATTGCGAGAATACTCCTTCAGGAACAGCTTGCATCAACTCAACCAAATGCACTGTGCCTGCCGCTCTGCATGAACCCTTTATAATATTGTCTCCGTCGCGACCCCAGAGAAAGACAGGAACACAATATTCTTCTGCGCAAGTATTGGCGGCAAGACCGAGAAGAGCCGGCTTCCAAAGCGGATTGCCAATAACGACGACTCTCTCCGGCTTTTCTCCGTATCTTTCGCGTATATGATGCTTCACCTCTTTAACAAGCCCAGCCACAGTCCCCTTTCTTTCATTATTTATATGGTCAAGATGGATAGCAAAATGCTCTGCCTCATTGTCATCCTGTGTTGCAAGCAAAAGAAAAGCGTCCATAGGCACCCCCATGCGAGATGCCGCATTTATTCTTGGCCCTATGGTAAAACCAATATCATCCTCTGTCAGATATCTTTGATTAATATTCAATTTATTTAGAAGTCGCATCAATCCTTTCCTCGGGCTTTTTCTCAAAACAGACAGTCCATAATAAGCAAAGACTCTATTTTCTCCAGTCAAAGGCACCATATCTGAAAGAGTAGCAATTCCAACCATATCCAAGAGCCATTTTTCCCAACCCTCTTTTATACCAAAACGATTTTTTGAAAGAATAGCTTGTATCAGTTTGTAGATAACTCCCGCTCCACAAAGCATTTTTTCAGGATACTTACAATCTGCTTGTTTTGGATTTACAATTGCAAAAGCTGTCGGCAATTCTGAACCTGGAAGATGATGGTCAGTGATGATTACATCAATTCCATTCTCCTGCGCCAATTTTACATAACCAATATCCGCAATTCCGCAATCAATAGTAATGAGAAGTTGCACTTTATCTTCAATAAACTGCCTAATTGCGTCCTCATTTAATCCAAATCCTTCATCGTGACGATGCGGGATATAGTTTATAAAGTTCTTAAAACCAATTTTCTTAAATAAGTCATGCAATGCCACTCCAGCAGGAATACCATCTGTATCATAGTCGCTATAAATAACAACCTTTTCATTGTCCTCTATAGCTTTTATGATTCTTTCTGCCGATTTTTCTGCATCTTTCAAAAGAAATGGGTTGTGAGTATGTTTTTCATAATCTGGATTCAAAAAATCCTCAGCTGTCTTATGGTCAACGATTCCCCTGTGAAAAAGAAGACGCGTGAGAAGATCTGGATATGTTCCAAGTGCATTCTTCTGAATGTCAGTCATAATAGGTCGTGTCTTATATTTTTTCATAATTGAAGTATAGCAGACTTGGCAAAATGGCTCGCATGATTTTACTTAAAAGAATGTGTTAATATAACTATATGACCCCCTGCATATTCTGCAAAATAATAAGTAAAGAAATATCAGCTCATATTGTCTACGAGGATAATAATTTCTTGGCATTTTTAGATATACACCCACAATCCCCCGGTCATACACAGGTTATCCCAAAGAAACACATACGCTGGGTATGGGATGTGCTAGATGTTGGAGAATATTTTGAAGTAGTAAGAAAAATCGCCTTAGCGCAGAGGAAAGCTTTTAATACCGATTTTATTTTAAGTAGAATAATCGGAGATGAAGTTCCTCACGCTCATATCTGGGTATTCCCAAATTCTGAAGTCAAAGGAGAGAAGAATGATTTCGAGAGAAACAAAAATAAAATTACGGAGAATTTATAAAAAAAGAAAAATTAACAAAGATATAACTTCTAATAGAGATGGGAATATAACTCTGTATCAAGACTCGCTTCTCTCCAACGCCGTTATCCCCGCCAAAGTCCCATTTACCAAAAACTCAAGCATGGCGCCACCGCCAGTAGAAACGAAAGTGAATTGGTCTTCTGTTTTGAAATGATTGATAGTAGCTAGCGTATCACCACCGCCTAAAATAGATTTGGTATCATTATTTTTAGTGACATGAGCAATCATTTGAGCGAGGTCAAGAGTCGGTTGCATAAAGCCCTGTTCATACGCTCCAAGAGGACCATTCCAAAGTATGTATTTTGCCATATTTATTTCTTTTTCAAGCATTCTCATAGTCTCTGGACCAGCATCGTATATAGTTTCATCTGCTAATATATTATCAATCTTTTTTATTGAAGCTTTGCCATTTACAACCACAACATCAGAAGGAAGAAGTAGTTTGGAATTACTAAGAAAGCGTGGTAAATTAAAATCTTTTTCAGAAACTACAGACTTCCCTGTTTCTTTGCCAGATTCTTTGAAAAAATTATTAGCCAAAGCTCCTCCAATAAAAACTTTATCAGCAATATTTAAGAATTTTTCTATAAGAGGCAATTTTGTCTCAAATTTTGCTCCACCGAGAATAAAAAGAAATGGATGAGTGGGATTGAAAGCGGTGCTCAAATGCTTTATTTCTTCTTCAAAGAGCAATCCCGCATAACTTGGCAAGAATTCAGTAATAGCTGAAATGGAAGCATGTTCTCTATGCGATACGGCAAATGCTTCATTAATATAAATATCGCCCAAACTCGCCAATTCTCTGGCAAAAGAGCGGTCATTTTTAATCTCACCTTCATGCTCCCGCAAATTTTCCAAAAGAATGACACAATTATCATGAGAAAACTCTATGACAGATTTAATAACTGTCTTTTCTATTTCCTTGAGAGCGTTTTGGTAATTTTTAACAAAAATGCAATTTATTCCTAATTTTTTCAGATGTTCAGCCACTGGAACCATAGAAGTGCCGTGGACAAGAGATTCTATATGACTCATCAATATTATTCTCGCTTTTTTCTTTTGTAAATATAAGATAGTTGGAAGGATTTTCCTTATGCGAAAATCATCCATGACTACACCATTCTGGACAGGCACATTCAAGTCAAGACGCACAAGCACTTTTACACCTTCCAATTCTTTTATATCGCGAAGATATTTCATAATTTATATCATCTTCATATCATCTCCTAGTCTATACAAATATCTTATACAACATCAACTGCTTTTAGGAGTTCCACAAAACCAGGCACATTTACACTCTCTCTCCCCACAAGTAAACCGTCAACTTTCCCCAGATTGATAATATCTGGAGCATTTCTAAAATTGGCTGAACCGCCATAGAGCACTACTGTTTTCATGATATTTTCATTGCCAAACATGTCAGAAAGAACTTTTTTCACAAAAATTGACATCTCTTGAATCATTGCTGGGTCCATTGACTCTTTTGCCCCAATAGCCCATATTGGCTCGTATGCCATAATAACCTGTCCAATGAGCTTCTTTGGCGTTTTTGCCAGAGAATTTTTTATTTGAGATTTAAGAATGTCAAGATATAAACCGTGAGCATCTCTGTTTTTTTCTCCAACACATACAATAGGGTGAATACCTATTTCCAGAACGGCTTGGACTTTCTTTGACACAATCTCATCTGTCTCTCCCATTTCCCTTCGTTCAGAATGTCCAACAATGACATGATTTATTCCAATATTCTTGAGCATACTAGGACTTATTTCTCCTGTAAAGTGTCCCTGCTCTTCAAAGAAGACATTCTGGGCGCCGATGCTTAATGGAGAAAGAGCTCGTGAGGAAGCAAATTTCTGCGCGTATAAAATAGGAGGGCAAATAACGACATGAGTTGAATTGAGTCTAGTCGCTATTTTTCTCACCGCTCCAAAAACCCTCTTCGCTTCGGAAAAGTCGGTTGGGTTCATTTTCCAATTACCCACAATAATCTTCTTTTTCATTTATTGTTATTGTCGATTAATTGTTATGGCAATAGTATATCATTTACTTAATTTCGTCCCAAGAGATAGTGATGTACCGGTCAGAAGTCAGAGGAAAATTCGGCGGAGGAGCGTACAGAAGATATGAATCGTATATTATATTTCGCGTATTATAACCAGTACCATTGGTGTAAGCGAATCCATAACGAATATTGGTAGCTATCATGCCATACAAGGTCAATACATCGCGAACATATCCAGTACCACACCTATTTGAATAGTAATACCTGCCCACACGACCATTTTGAGCCACGAGGGCAGAATCTATTCTCAAGTCATTTTCGCTTGATAAACCAGCATTAATATTACCTTGAGCAACGAGAGCTAGGGCATCTTGACCATCATAGTTGGTGTACAGAAGGTCGTCATTGACAGTTATATTCTTGCGAGCAGATGGACTGTCTGGAAATTTTCCGACAGCAATAGTAATACGAGCTGTATTTATCTTTCCATCAACCCATATATTATCCTCAAAAAACATTGTGCCATTTAAAGGAAAGGAATAATTTTGTAAAAACTGCTGATTTTGTATACTCCATGTCCCCCAGTTATCCTGGTCCTGATTATCTCTTTCACAATTATGCGAGGGACTTGTAAGAGAAGTGACTTTATAGAGGTCAAAGGTGTCGTTTGTCTTCAAGATAATATGATAACCTTGAGCTCCAGATGAAGCAAAATATCTTTCGCTTTCTTGGGCAATAGTCTTCATATCTGATAAGTCGGTCGTCATACCAATGAAATCTATAGCTGGAACTGGAAATTGCCTCCCCGCCATAAAAACATCAGGACGATTGGGAACAATAGCTGGAGGACTCGGGTCATCTGCGCCAACAGTAGTATAGACGCCAAAACGATAAGCGCCGGGATTATCAGGGTCTATATATTTATCTTTTGCGCTTGTGACAATATTGTGAGCCAATCCATCAAATCTTACGCCATTATTAGAATGAATCGGTCCAAAAACTTCTGTTCCATCTCCAAAACGCATAACATCATTTGCCACCACTGAATATTTTGCCAAAGATGGAATACCTAAAGTCGTTTGTATAGTCCTTGAGACCAGAGGGTCTTCAACCACAGCCCCCTTTGATTTTATTATTACTATAGTTGACCCTGTCGAAGGAGGAGTAATGGTAAGAGAAAATTGACCTACAATATTTCCATCTTTATCCTTAAAATCATGTAAGAACGGACCATTGGTAGTCGTAGCTATGCCATCTGTATAATCGTTTTGAGCGTGAGCCAAATGCCAACGATAGTAGTCAATGCCCGCTTCGGCAATCTGAAAAGCTTGCTCGCGATGACCAAGCTGTTTGGAACTTCGCAACATGGTGGTAGCCCAGTTTATAAGAGCTGTGGTAACTATAATAGCGATGACTCCAAATAACAGAACATTCAAAAGTATTAGCCCTTTTGAGAATGTTTTCTTGGAAGAATTTCTTGCTGAATATATTGGGAAATTAATTTTAATAAAAAATTGTTTCATAAATAATCACTCTATAAATTATCTTTCAGATTTCTCAGCATTACTTCTGAAGTATAAAGACGGGGAATGGGAGAACGGTCTGGGTCTGCGTCAATGAGCAGATTTATTTTGACCAAGCGAACATTTGGAATATTTACCGGTTGTGAAAGAGGTGATGATGTGCCAGCGTATGTATTGTCAAAATATTCAAAAAGAGCGGAGGATGTGGCATTTTTTATATTAGAAGCGAGGGTGATAAATGTTTCTTGCGATGGAATATAAGATGGAGGAGAACCGGTTGATTTTATAATTCCTTTCTTGAGAATTGTCGCTATCAAATAATATCTGACTCTTTCTTGCAAACCATCTGCGTCAATATCGCTAAAAAAAGTGATACTGCTTGTGGCCGCTTGGACAATAGGATAAGAGCCGTCACTTCCCGACTTTGCCGGACGAAGCTCCTTTACCATAGTTCTCAAAATAGCTCTAGCATCTTCCGCGCCTTGAAGAGAATCGCTTGAATATTTATTAAACTGAAATATATTCACTTGAAAAGAAGAGACGGCTATCATTATCAATCCCAATATGGCTACAGCTAAAAGTATTTCAATCAAAGTAAATCCTCTGTCATTATGGGCAGATTTATCCTGATTTATTCTATTTGAATTCTTTCTCACGGCTTCTATTGTCATAATGTTTTTTATGGAGAAAGTATTATGATTTCTTCTTTCCAATCTGATGAAATGGAGACCTCTGTGTCAGATGTAGTATATCCTTCTTTTGAGACCGAGACGGTATATATTCCGTCTGATAACCCGGAGAAAATCACCTGCCCGGGAGGAGTGCAGGAAGAAGTGTAAGTAAAAGCAATGTCGGAAATATTGGGAGTTGATGTAGAAGATTCTGTCGAGAGAAAAACTTTGTATCTAACAAAACGGTCATTGTCATGTATAGAGTTAATATTAGAATTCACCAAAGTGTAATATGTGCTCACAGTACCGTCTGGACCTTTATAATCCCATGTGGTAGTTGCTGTGATTTCTCTGTTCGTAGCGACCTGAAATTTGACGCTATTTTCTCCTGAAGCTATGGGCTGGTCTGTGGGAGACCATATTATATTGTGAAAATTGCTATCTGAACCAGTATCTATTGTGGAAGATTCAAGATATCCGACGGGATTGTACTCGCCAAAAACATTTCGCAATTTAATTTCTCCTTCCTGGCTACTTGTATCAATATTTCCATCATCATAAAAATATTTTACAATGTCTGTGAAAACAACTTGACCTGAACCGCCAGACCAGTCCGTTTGATTTATATATCCCCTATCTGTCTTTTTTGACGAAAAATATTCACCAGTGTCAGTAAGATTCACAGTAGCGTCCGCAATAGGCAAGCCCGTACTGCTGTCTTTGACAGTGACCGAAAGCCCTTTTGGATTTTTAGAAGTCACCACCAGTTGAACATTCTGTGAGCTATTTGGATTCAAAGCTATGAAATTTGGAGGATTGACCCCTATAATATCGTAAGAGTCATCAAGACTTTTAACAATGTAACTATCCCATTCCACAGAACTATTGGAATAGGAACCACTGCCATTTGTAATCAGATTTTGGGAATATTTCGGAAGATTGACGCCAATAAGCTTTGAGCCGACAAGCTTAAAATCAATACCGCCTACTGGAGCGCATATTGAATTTATGCTTGAGAAATATAGCACGCTTAATTGGTCAATAGAGAAACTTATTTGGGTGACTTGTTGGATAACAACAGTGGCGTTCGGCTGAATTGGGTTTGGATTTTCCATATCCTCGGGTGGATATGTCCTGGCTGTAGAGTATCCAGATTTAGAGATAGTGATAGCGTAAGCATTGACGCCAGTAGGAGCGTCTACGATTTGGAGCATTCCATTTACATCAGTAACATCATCTATAATAATATCGGGGTCTGCGAGAGTATTCACTATATGCACATCGGCATTTTGGACTGGTTGCCCGCTCCCGTCAAAAACTTTTATAAACAACGCGCCATTATTGGAAGCTGTTTCCAAATTTTTTGGAGCAATAGTCGTCGTCAAAATAATGGGGATGAAATTCTTGCAAGCGGGACAGTTCACTTGCACTTCTATGAGTTTATTATCGGCAGGAGAAAGGTCATTTGGAGCACCTCCAATAGTCCCATCAAAAGGCAGGTCAATATTTCTGACAGTAAAAATGACAATAAAAGGAATTCCTCCTCTAGTAAAGTTCTGAACATGCGGAATTTTTCCATTGGGAATACCGGAGATTTCTCCAACATCGGAATATGAAAGATTGCGAGCAATTTCAAATTGCTCATTTGCAAGATTGAGACCTAAAATTTTATATTGATTCAAGTTGATGAGAGTAAATAAACTGGTATAAGCCTGGTATACAGCAGTAGCGATGACAAGAAAGACCGCTACCCCCACAAGAGTTTCAATGAGAGTAAAAGATTTTGAGTGTGTTCTATATCGCATCTATTTTTATATTGCATCTACAAGAGAGTACATTGGAGTAATCATGGCCACAGCAAAGAACCCCACCGCGACTGCTATAACAATCATGAGAAACGGCTCAATGACAGTAGACATATCTTTTGTCTTCTGGTCAACATCTTCTTCGTAGTATACAGCCACTCCGATAAGCATTTCTCCTATTTTTCCAGTTTCTTCTCCCACATTTATCATCTCGCTCATAAAGATGGGATAAATATCTGGATTTTCGGAAAAAACTTTTGAGAGAGGGTCGCCTTTCTCTACAGCTGTAGCAGATTTCTCAAGCACTTTTCTGTAGTGTACATTTTGCACAATATCAGAAGTAATTCTCAATGATTCCAAAATATCAACATCAGATTCTATAAGAGAAGAGAGGGTTCTCGCAGTGCGAGCAACATTGACTTCTTTTATTAGATTGCCAATAAGAGGTATCTTCAGAATAATTTTGTGGATAATATTTTTGCCACGCGCGCTTTTTGACCATAAATAAAAAGCGAAGTAAAGAATAATAAAGCCAGTAAAAATAATAATGCCGTCATTTTGCAGTGCATTGCTTATAAATAACACAATTCTTGTTGAAATTGGTAGAGAAAGATGTAATTCTGTAAAAGTCTTTGTTAAAGTAGGAACAACATATGTCAAAAGAATAATAGTTATTATAATCATGGCCAATAAAATAACAGCCGGATACAACAAAGCGCCACGAATCCTTCTCTGTAGAGTATAATTTTTCTCCATTTGCAGAGTAACTATGCGCAATGACTCGCTCATAGTTCCGCTTTGTTCTCCAGAATGGACCATGGCTATCATGAGAGATGAGAACATATTCTTAAATGAACCCATAGCGTCGCTCAACGGCTTGCCTTTTCGCACATCTTCATTGAGAGTTGAGATAATGCTTTTGACTTTCTTGTTAGTTCCCTGCCTTTCCATAACAGAGAGAGCTTGGGACATGGAAAGTCCAGCTTTTATCATAGCGCCAAGACTTCTGGAGAAATTTATTTTCTCTTGAGTCCTTATGGAATTGATAAACGGAATCGATATGCTATTTAAAGTCAGCATTTTTTTATTTTCTTCTACCGATATCACTTCTTCTCCTGATGTTTTAATCATTTTGTACAACTCAAAGCGGTCTTTGGCGTCTTGCTCGCCTTTATGAGTTTCTCCACTTGGCTTTTTTGCTTTGAAAATGAAATGTGGCATATTTTATATGAAATCTTTGTGTAAAATTTTTTATGACAGCATTAACATGTTTCTTCTGTCTATTCAGATATGACACGAAGAACTTCTTCTATGGTAGTAAACCCTTGCACCGCTTTGAAAATACCATCTTCAATCATGGTCATCATTCCCTCTTCCTTTGCTTGCACTTCTATATCTTCTGATGTTCCTCCTTTTATAATGATATCTTTTATTGTCTGATTTACTTTTAGAACTTCATGAATTCCTATGCGACCCTTATAGCCATCATCGTCTTTTCCGGCAACTGCTTTCCAAAAAGGAATTTTCTCCCAAGATTCTGTATTTTTGATGATTTTCTCTACTTTAAGCACTTGAAGGACACGATCCAAATTAACAGACTTTGATAAAGACGCTATTTCCGGCTTTGACAGAAAATATTTTTCTTTATTTTCAGAGAGACGACGCACAAGCCGTTGGGCAATAATGACATTTATAGTGGAAACTAGAAGGAATGGCTCTATTTTCATATCAATAAGTCGCGGTATGGCTCCAGCAGCGCTATTGGTATGTAGAGTAGAGAGAACAAGATGACCCGTCAAAGATGCATTAACCGCTAATCCAGCAGTTTCATTATCACGAATCTCGCCAACCATGATAATATCAGGGTCTTGGCGAACCAATGTACGCAAGCCGGAGGCAAATGTAAAGCCGATTTCGGGATTGACTTGCGTCTGATTTATACGCTTCATTTGATATTCTACAGGGTCCTCAATAGTGGAAATATTAACATCTGGCTGGTTCAAAATATCAAGAATGGTATAGAGAGTTGTGGTTTTTCCAGAGCCAGTCGGGCCTGTGGTCAGTATCATTCCTGTAGTCTGTATGACGGCGTTATGTATTCTTTCAAGTCCTTCTCCATGAAAAGCCAGATATTCCAGAGTGAACCCCGAAACATTTTCCCTAAGAAGACGCATGACTGTTTTTTCTCCATAATATGTGGGAAGAATAGAAACGCGAAAAGAAACTTTCTCATTATTCATATCCACCTTGAAACGACCATCCTGTGGGAGGCGTTTCTCATCAAGCTTAAGATTTGAAAGGACTTTTATGCGAGCGGTAATAGATGGTTCGGCATTTTTTGGCAAAATCATAGCATCATGTAGAAGACCATCTATGCGATAGCGAACCAAAAGTTCTTCTTCCATTGGTTCAATATGTATATCTGAAGCATTCTGCAAAATGGCGTGTTTAAGCAAAGTATCCACAATACGCACCACAGGCAAATCTTCGGCTATTTTTTTTAAATCTTTCTCTGTTGTAGGATTTCCATTCTTTATGCCCGCTTCTTCCGCTATAGTCTTTAGCGTGGCTGATTCTTTTTGAATCAAATCTCCAAATTCCGCCTTTAGACTCTTTTGATATTGAACAATTACATTTTTTATTGATTCTGTGTCGGTCAGACGAGGCAATATCTTCAGATTAACTTTTTTTTTGACAAAATCAATAGCAGAGAGGTCATTGACTTCAAGCATTGCCACCTCCAAAGTATCATCTGTTTTCTTGAATGCTATAATATTGTGATTCCTAGCCACCGGTTCTGGAATCATAGACAATGTTTCAAAAGGAATCTTTCTTGACTTCAAATCAACAAAAGGAATGCCAAGAACATATGCCTGCATGCGACGGAGATTGTCTTCTGTGATTTTTCCCGAGTTTACGAGAATCTCTCCCACCCCTGTCCCTTTTTTCTCGGCTTCTTTGAGAGCGTAATCAAAGTCAGTTCTAGAAACAAGATTAGAGTCAATAATAAATTTATTAAGTTGCGAGTCAAGGATGAGCATTGATATTATTATATCATGAGTATAAAAATAACCCCCAATTCGCCAAAGCTTTCGCCGAGACAAATCGAGGGTCAAACACTGACCATCCACTGTATCTTAAACACCAAGATTTTCTCTGGCGTGTTTATGCAGTTTTGTCAAGTCTAGCATTTTTGCTCCTCTCTGCTATACTTTCTACATCTGAAGTTCGCCTGCCGGCGAACATTTTTTATAAGAAATTACAAACTAAACACAAAACCATGTTTGACTTAAAGATAATGCATTCCGTTCTTCAGCAATTAGAAGAAGAGCGAGGTATACCAAAAGAGAAAATGCTTGAGGCGATTGAGCTGGCTTTGGCTACTGCCTACAAAAAAGAATACGGCAAAAAAGGTCAGATTATCAGGGCTATATTTGATTCTAATAGCGGAAAAGTGGAGTTCTATCAGGTCAAGATAGTAGTAGATGAATCAAAGGTCATTATGGAAGATGAGGAGGAGCAAGAAATGGACCTAAAAACTATTGACCAAGAAAATATAAAGGTCAGATTCAATCCCGAACATCATATTCTCCTAGCCGATGCAAAAAAGATAAAAAGAGATGCAAAAATAGATGATGATATCGTCTTTCCTCTGGAATTGAAAGAAAACTATGGTCGTATTGCCGCTCAAACAGCAAAGCAGGTCATCATTCAAAAGATAAGAGAAGCGGAAAAAATATCTGTTTTGAGCGAATATGGACAAAAAGAAGGAGAAATAGTGTCTGGAACAGTCCAACGACTAGAAAGAGGAGCATTATTCATTGATATGGGACGAGCAGTGGGAGTAATACCATACGAAGAACAAATACCAAACGAACATTACAAACAAGGAGAGCGCGTAAGAGCTTATTTATACGCAGTTGAAGAAACTCCAAAGGGTATTATGCTGAAGCTTTCCAGAGCACACCCGAAATTTTTATCAAAACTTTTTGAAATAGAAGCTCCTGAAATAGCGCAAAGAGTAGTGGAGGTCAAAGCCATAGCTCGCGAGGCGGGTGCTCGTTCAAAGATAGCTGTTCATTCCACTGACAGTCATATAGACCCTATCGGCTCTCTTGTCGGACAACGCGGGGTGAGAGTTTCCACAGTTATGAGCGAATTAGGTGGAGAAAAGATTGATATTATTGAGTGGAACGAGGATATGTCAAAATTCATAGCCGAGGCACTCTCTCCGGCAAATATAGCAAGCATTGAACTTATTAAAGAAGAAAATCGCGCCATAGTAAAAGTCTCTGAAGACCAACAATCTCTAGCTATAGGAAAAGGCGGTCAAAATGTGCGTTTAGCCGCAAAACTCACTGGATGGAAAATAGATATTCAGCCAGTAGCTATAGGTAGTATAAAAAGCGAATAATTTATTCATTAATTGGCAGGTATGCTATAATATGTATCGCAGGTATCATTAAATATTATTTATCAATCATTAATTATAAAAAATTAGCAAAATAACGACAACTATTTATGAAATCATCAATATCTAAAAAAATAACCTTATTATTCTCCGTATTCTCACTCTGTATATTCTTTGGCATTTCTACTGTTCAAGCCAATACAGACACGCAAATAGAAGCAATAAACCCAAAACCTGTTGCCACACGACCTCCTTTAGGTGAAAAAATAAAAGCCGATATAGAAAACCGTATTGAAAAAAATAAAGAAATGCGCAACGACGAATTGGGGCAGAGACAAGAAATAAAGAATATCAAACAAACCGCTAAGCAAGAGATAAAGGATTTGCGCTTAGAAAAGCGTGAGGAAATAAAACTAATTCGCGCGTCTAGCACAGATATGTTCAAGAGAACAGCTGAAATTCGCAAAGAAATCGCAAAGAAGATGGAAGTGAACAAATTTGAAATTCGCAAAAACGCTCTTGTGAGAGAGCTTAAAGTAGCCATAAGCAACCTTAATAATATCAATATCCGCATTGAATCTAGAATCATCAAAGCTGAAAGCGAGGGTCGTAATATGATAGATGCAAAAGAGCTTCTGGTCACAGCCAATAATAAATTAGAAACAGCAAAAGCTGAAGTGCAAAGATTTGAAAATATCAGTATAGATTTAAACATCAATAATACAAACAACACAGTCGCCTCTACATCAGAAATTGACCTTGTAAAACCAAGACAATTGGGAGATACAGCGATAAAAAGCGTCAGGGAAGCCAAAAGCGCATTCCAAAAAGTCGTGAATGCCATCGCTCGCGCTATGGGACTTGGAAACACAGCAAGCACAACAACTGTGACAAATTAATAATATAAATAAAAAGATATGGATATAAATACTCAAAATTCAAGCGGTATGATGAATGGGATGTCCCCCACCCCAAACAATGAGAAAAAAGTGGGGCCTATTGTTGGAGCACTTATTATTGTTCTTATACTCATAATAGCGGCTCTTTATTTCTTTGGACAAAAACTCAATACAAATATTCCTTCTGAAACTCCATCTGCAAACGAAAACACCGAGATTTCATCGGAACAGACATCTCTCAATGTTCCACCTAATTCCATGACTGCCACAGCCACAGAACCAGACAACATTCAATCCCTCCAATCAGACCTTGACATTCAGCTCAAAGATGTAGATTATAGCTTCTAGTCGTTGAAAGTGAATTTATAACAGCTTGAGAAAGTTATAAAAAATTAATAGTTTTAATAAAATATTCAATAAAATATGAATGCGTATGTTATTTTTGCCTTGATAAGTTCCATAATCGCCCTTTTATACGGCTCTTTCCTCATTTCTTCCATTATGAAGAAGCCGACTGGAAATGACAAAATGAGAGAAATCGCCACCGCTATACAGCAAGGTGCAAAAGCGTATCTAAATCGTCAATATCAAACAATTGCTATTATTGCGCTTGTTCTTTTTATTGTATTATGGCCAACTTTAGGTATAAAAATCGCTCTTGGTTTCTTGATTGGCGCTATTTTTTCCGCTCTTGCTGGTTATATCGGCATGAATGTATCGGTCAGAGCAAATATTCGCACAACAGAAGCCGCTAGAAATGGTCTTGGTTCAGCTCTTTCAATCGCATTCAAAGGTGGTGCTGTAACAGGACTTTTTGTTGTTGGTCTAGCTCTTTTGGTTGTAACCGTATTTTATTCTATAACTGGTGATATAAATTCACTTATCGGTCTTGCCTTTGGAGCTAGCCTTATTTCTGTCTTTGCTCGTCTTGGTGGAGGTATTTTCACAAAGGCCGCTGATGTAGGCACTGACCTAGTGGGCAAATTAGAAGCTGGAATTCCAGAAGATGACCCTAGAAATCCTGGCGTTATCGCTGACAATGTCGGTGACCATGTTGGAGACTGCGCTGGTATGGCTGCTGACCTATTTGAAACATACGCTGTCACCACTATTGCAACCATGATGCTTGGAGCTACTCTTTTTAAAGGGTTTGACGGAGCGCTTATTTATCCTCTGGCTCTTGGAGGAGTAGCTATTATCGCTTCTATCATCGGCACTTGGTTTGTTCATCTTGGAAAAAAACAGGACATCATGGGAGCAATGTATAAAGGGCTTATAGTTTCTGGAGTTCTTTCTGCTATTGTATTTTATCCTATTACAAATGGAATAATGGGCGCAAATGGCTTATATTCAGTAGCCAATTTATTTTTCTGCTCTATAATCGGACTTATAGTAACCGCTCTTCTTGTATTCATCACCGAATACTATACTTCTACAAAATATAGACCAGTTCAGTCTATAGCCGAAGCTAGTATCTCCGGTCATGGAACAAATATCATACAAGGTTTAGCTATTTCCATGAAATCAACAGCTTGGCCTCTTATTGTCATAGTCATGGGAATCTTTTTTAGTTATTATTTTGCTGGTCTCTATGGTATTGCTATAGCCGCAATGAGCATGCTTTCTATGGCGGGAATAATCATAGCCATAGACGCTTATGGACCTATTACAGATAATGCCG
Organism: Minisyncoccota bacterium; assembly: GCA_036516895.1. Classification (GTDB taxonomy): domain Bacteria; phylum Patescibacteriota; class Minisyncoccia; order Phycocordibacterales; family PALSA-1337; genus CAIOGI01. Next base: position 23,176 of record DATDZD010000002.1, read on the forward strand.
GAGGTATTGCCGAAATGGCAAATCTTCCAAAAGAAATTCGTGATGTAACCGACCCTCTAGACGCCGTTGGGAATACAACAAAAGCTGTTACTAAAGGATATGCTATTGGCTCTGCTGGTTTAGCGGCTCTTGTATTATTCGCTTCATACACAGAAGCCACTCATGGAGCATTCACTTTTAGTCTAAGTGACCCTAAAGTCATCATCGGTCTCTTTATCGGTGGTCTCCTTCCTTATTACTTTGCCGCTCTTTGTATGGAATCTGTAGGTCTTACCGCCGCCAAAGTTGTTGAAGAAGTTCGCAGACAATTCCGAGAAATAGAAGGCATCATGGAAGGTATAACAAAGCCCGACTACGCTCGTTGTGTGGACATAGTGACAAAAGCCGCTATAAAACAAATGATAGTTCCAGCCCTTATTCCAGTCCTAGCACCTATTGTTGTCGGCTTTATCTTGGGTCCAGTAGCTCTTGGAGGACTTCTTGTTGGAAGCATTGTCACAGGTCTCTTTGTAGCAATATCAATGACATCAGGAGGTGGAGCTTGGGACAATGCAAAGAAGCATATTGAACAAGGCAATCATGGCGGAAAAGGAAGCGACGCGCATAAAGCGGCTGTTACTGGAGATACTGTGGGAGACCCTTACAAAGACACCGCTGGACCAGCTATCAATCCTATGATAAAAATCCTAAATATCGTAGCGCTTCTTATTGTGGTCTTTCTCATTTAATTTTGGTCAGTTTATTTTTTACTAATATCATTAAATCTATACATCTTATTTCTGAAATAATTAAATGCAATGACTGAAATAAAGAAGATAGAAAAATCTAGAGTAGAAATTACGGGTGTTATCTCAATTGAAGAATTTGAGAAATTCAGAAACCAAGCTCTCAAAAACATAAATGAAGAAGTAACCATAGATGGTTTCCGCAAAGGCAAAGTCCCAGAAAATATCCTTATTTCAAAAGTTGGAGAAATGACTATTCTAGAAGAGATGGCTCAGCTTGCCATAAAAGAAGCTTATCCAAAAATAATTATCGATGAAAAAATTGACGCCATAGGTCAACCAGAAGTACATATTACAAAAATTGCCAAAGATAATCCTCTTGAATTCAAGATTGTCACGGCTATAGTGCCAGAAGTTAAACTTGGAGATTATAAGAAAATTATAGAGAAAGAAACAGGTAATGAGAAAAAAATAAAAGAAGACACAAAATCCGAGATAGAGAAAATTAGTGAACAAGAGATAGATGAAGCCATACTTCGTATTCGTCGTTCGCGAGCCGACCATAGTGGACATGACCATGAAAAGATGTCTGCCGAAGAACATGAGAAAGCTATTGACTCTTCCCTTCCAGAATTTACGGATGATTTTGTCAAGACTCTTGGCAGTTTCAAAGATATTAGAGACTTCAAAGAAAAATTGAGAATCATGCTTGTTGAGGAGAAAAAAGAAAAACAGAAAGAGAAAACAAGAATTACTATTTCAGATAAACTCATAGAAAGCTCTACTATTGACCTCCCCGAAATACTTATTGAAAGTGAGTTGAGAAGAATGGAATCACAATTCTCTGACGATATTTCTAGAATGGGAGTAAAGATGGAAGATTATATTAAGCATGCAAAAAAATCCATGGAGGAGCTTTATAAAGATTGGAGACCTCATGCTGAGAAAAAAGCAAAGCTTCAGCTCATATTAAATAAAATCGCTAAAATTGAAAAAATAATAGTTGAACCAAAAGAAATAGAAGAACAAGTAGACGAGATAATGAAAAACCACAAAGACACTGACCAAGAACGCGCTACTGTATATATAGAAACCGTGCTCATGAATGAAAAAGTATTTCAGTTTTTAGAAAAGATTTCAAAGAGTAATTGAAATGGGACAGCAGTATGTGTGTGTATATCACCTATTAAGTATTAAGATCCAAAAAGCTCGTCTCAATGAGTAATTATTTACAAAGAGCTATGGTTGATACCATATCAAACTTGTTGTGTTTGTCAAGGGAGTGGGTAGGTAATATGTGTATGTATGGGGACAATTCTGTTTCAGTTATCTTATGAGATTTTTTTATAGAGACACTTAATATTGTTTTTAATATCTTGTCAAAAAACCATCCTAGAAATTACCGCTACCACAGCTGTCTCTGCTCGCAATATTTGTGGTCCGAGAGAATATATAGGTACATTATTTTTCTTAAAGAGTTCTAGTTCTTGTTCTGTCCATCCCCCTTCTGGTCCTATATACGCTCCGATAATATTATTGACTACCCCACTATCTGACAAATTTTCCTTGGGCTCATTGTCTATACACACATCTTTTTCAGAAAATCTTGGGGCTTTGGGGTCCCAAGCAATTGATTTTACATTAGAATAATTTGATATGGCTTTTTTCAAATCCATCATTTCGTGAAGCTCAGGCAAAATTCCCCTTCCAGATTGCTCTGACGCTTCAATAATGATTTTTTGTAGACGATTTTTATTAAGACCCTTCTTTTCACTTCTATCAGAAATGATAGGAACAATATGCAATACTCCTAGTTCTGTAGCTTTTTCTACCACCCAGTCAAAATTGCTTTTCTTTAGAATTGAGGAAAAAAGGTAGGTTTCACGGCTTGTCTTTACATTATTTTCAATCTTTTCTATTATCTTCAGATAGACAATATCCTTCTCATACTTATCCACAGTAGCTATAAAATCAAACCCTGAATTATCAAAAATGACCACCTTATCCCCAATACTAAAGTGTAGAACATTCCTCATTTGATTGAAAAGCATGGGAGAGGAAATCATTATATTCTTATTGTTATTTATAGGTATATCGTTATAAAATCTATGTAATTTCATATATTTAGCATATACTACATTTGCCAAATGTAAAAGATTGTGTATTATTTATAGAGTTATACACAGGTTTATCCACCGAGTTATAAACAGGTTACACACAGTTTATCCACTTATCCACATAAAGTTATCCACTTTTTGCAATATTATCCACAGTTATCCACAGTTTTAATTAAAATTAAACCAAAAATACCATGCTTATCCCCACAGTTATAGAGAAAACCAATTTTGGAGAACGCGCTTATGACATATACTCACGACTTCTAAAAGAGAATGTGATATTTCTTGGAGGACCAATAGATGACCATATAGCTAATATTATCATCGCTCAACTTCTTTTTCTCCAATATGAAGACCCAAAGAAAGATATAAACCTTTATATAAACTCCCCTGGCGGTTCTGTCACTGCAACCCTTGCCATTGTAGACACGATGAACCATGTAAAAAATAATGTCTCCACTACATGCGTGGGTATTGCGGCATCAGGAGCGGCACTTGTTCTTTCTGCTGGAACAAAAGGCAAACGTTTTGCTCTTCCAAATTCCGAAGTTATGATTCATCAACCATTGGGAGGAGTGGAGGGACAAGCGTCAGATATAGAAATAAGCGCGAAACATATATTAAGAATAAGAGAGAATTTAAATAAAATACTAGCCAAAAATACAGGGCAATCGCTTTCAAAGATAGAAAAAGATGTAGACCGTGACTTCTTTATGGATGCTGAAGAAGCGAAAAAATACGGATTGATTGACAAGGTTGTGGCATAGTTATACGATAGATATATTACTGGAATAATTTACTGTAATTTCGCTTTTTCGAAAACGTCTTAATGAATCATATTCTTATATCCAAATGAACATCTCACTTCAGTCAACTATACCGTATAAAGATACATTATTTTTGTAATCAAGAAAGGCGAATTTATATTCGCATATGTCATTAAAATTAGTAGCATTGCTTCTAGGGCTAGCCGGAACGGCAGGGCTTGGAATAGGATATTATCTTCGTCTCATAATCTCTTTAGGAAAAAAGGGTTCAATGGAGCTTGAAATAAAAGAGATGATACTCACAGCAAGGGAAGAAACAAAGAAAATAATCACAGAGGCCGAATCAAAAGCAAATAAAATCTTGGAGGAAGCGCGTCAGGATATAAAAGAGAAAGAGGAAAAAATACAACAATCCGAAACACGCCTTATTAAAAAAGAGGACATCCTTGACAATCGTCAAACAGACATTGACAAAGAGATTGAGCTTATAAAGACACGCGTAGCAGAAATAAAAACCATACGCGAAAAAACAGATAAAATACAAATAGAAAAAATAGAGACTCTGCAAAAAGTCGCCAATATGAGTATGGATGAAGCCAAAGACGAACTCATAAAAACTGTAGAAAAAAATGCAGAAAAAGACATCTTGACCAGGATTGCCAAATTAGAACAATCTGGTGAAGAAATTCTTGAAAACAAAGCCAAAGATATTTTGGCTATGTCCATTCAACGCCTTTCAAATTCAGTGGCGTCAGATATTATGTCCACTTCCATCACTATTCCAAATGATGAAATAAAAGGCAAAATCATAGGAAAAGAAGGCAGAAACATCAAAGCATTTGAAAGAATGACTGGGGTGGAAGTAATTGTAGACGATACCCCCGGAAATATTACAATATCATCATTTGACCCTATCAGACGCCATATAGCTAAAACAGCATTAGAAGAACTCATAAAAGACGGTCGTATTCAACCAGCAAAAATAGAAAAGATGGTTCAAGAAGCCCAAGAAAGTATAAATAAAACAATAAAAGAAAAAGGTGAGCAAGCCGCTTATGAATGTGGCGTTATTGGCCTCGACCCTCGTATTTTGCTTATACTAGGACGGCTTCATTTTCGTACTAGTTATGGACAAAATGTTCTTCAGCATTCAATAGAGATGTCTCATATTGCTGGCATGATAGCCGAAGAGATAGGAGCCAATACAGCTGTAGCGAAAACCGGCGCTCTTCTCCATGATATTGGTAAAGCCCTTGACCATGAAGTAGTTGGGACTCATGTAGAAATAGGACGGAGGATATTACAGAAATTTGGAGCAAGTGAGGATATAGTAAAAGCAATGCAAGCGCATCATGAAGAATATCCTTATGAAACTGTTGAATCACGCATAGTTCAATCTGCTGATGCTATTTCAGGAGCTAGACCAGGAGCTAGACGAGACAGTATAGAGAACTATTTAAGACGCTTGGGAGACCTTGAAGCGATTGCAAATGGTTTTGAGGGTGTGGAAAAATCTTATGCCCTCCAAGCAGGACGAGAAATACGCATTTTTGTAACTCCAGAAGCTATTACCGACCTAGAAGCCAAAAATCTAGCTAGAGATATAGCCATAAAAATAGAAAAAGACCTAAAATATCCTGGCGAAATAAAAGTTACTGTTATACGAGAGACAAGGGCTATTGAATTTGCCAGGTAAACTATAATCATGTCTAGGTAAAATGGCTCGCCTGCTTGCGGTCGGAAGCACTTATTTTTGTCTCGCAAGCTCGAAAAAATAAGTCTTCCTCTCCGCAGCTCGCACGATTTTACTGGAAACTAAATATCTTGCATTATTTTGACTTATATGTTCCTATTTTTACCCCATTGCGTATAAAATGGCTTGTTATATAATGATGTGGAGGTTATATACTGTTTCAGTTGATATTATTAATAATAACAATAAATATGAATAAAGTAGGAATTATAGACGCAGTCCACACAATATTGGGTGGAACAAAGGTTCAAGCAGAGCAAGCTGTAGACACAATGTTAAATTCAATCATTGATTCTCTCAAAAGAGGAGAGGAGGTTTCTATAGCTGGACTTGGTATTTTCTCTGTAAAACAGAGAGCGGCGCGAGATGCTAGAAATCCTCGCACGGGAGAAGCTATAAAGGTAGCAGCTATGAAAGTGCCGAAGTTCCGAGCAGCAAAAGCTCTGAAGGATGCAGTAAAATAGGGTCAAAAGTCAAAAATAAGGAGAATCAAATAGAAAATAAAAATCTTCAAGAAAATAATTCGCTCAAAAGAATTTTTATTAACAAAAAACCACCATAGTTGAAAAACTGGTGGTTTTTGCTTTAAGCAATGTATAATTATTAATACTGATTACTGAGATTAAAGAATTGATACTACCATGGGAACTTCTCTCTTTTGTACCAAAACTGTCCTGTCTCTATATTTTTATCTATTGCTGTATCAAAAATATATTTGGCTGATTCATCTGTGGTCATATCCCCTTTCCAAGCTCCCATATCTGTCTTAACTCTTCCTGGATGTATTGAAGAAACAGTGATTTTGTTTTTTAATCTGAAAGCTAGATATGTTGTGAACATGTTTAATGCGCATTTAGATATTTTATATGCTGGGTAATCTGCATGGTGGACTTTTTCAAGAGAGCCAGCCGATGAAGAAATGTTTACAATATGCCCCCCATTATTTATTAAAGGCAATATTCTTTCAGTAAAATCAATTGGACCTATTAGATTGACTTCCAAAGTTTTCCTAAGCTTATCAATAACTACTGTATTTTCTCCTTCGTCAAAAAGTGCACCGGCATTATTTATATGAATATCAATCTTTTTGCTATTATCATTACTATCCATAGATAGAAGTTTTTCTATACCTGAAGCACACTCTTTTATACTTTTCGGTTCAAGTAAATCTAGCTTAAAAAGCTTTAAATTATCACGACCAAAATCAACATCTCCCGTAATAGAAGTACCTATAACAAAATACCCTTCATTTATAAACTTATGAGCAAGTGCTTTTCCTATTCCTCTACTTATTCCTGTTATACATACTATTTTCATTTGGTGCGGGATGGGAGAGTCGAACTCCCCACCACAGTTTGGAAAACTGTTATTTTACCGATAAACTAATCCCGCTTTCGTTTATTCATACTTTATAATTATTTACTTTTCCTTAATTCACCCATGAACAAAACTTATACTACCAGAAATATTTTTTTTTACTACTTCCCCACTTTCATGTCCTTTACATATTCCCAGTATGCTCATTCTCAACAATCTTTTTTATCTCATCAACTTCTTCTTTCATCTCTTTTACTGTCTCACTCAACTCTTCTATTTGTCTTTCTTCTACTCCAACTTCTTTCTCTGTTCTTTCAGTTGCTTTTTTTTGATGTTTCAATCCAGATATAAGAATAGTGTCTCCAATAAAATAAGAGACGAACAGCCCTGTAGCCAAAAGGATGGCGGTAACGATTAACATATTAATTGGTTCATAAAAGATGAAACCGAGAATACCGCCTTTTGCTTGTAAAATATCTGCTGTATGCCACACTCCTCTCCAAAATAATACAATAGCTATACCACCAATGATTGTGTATATAATAGGATAATGGCTCAAATGACCTCGTACTTTATCTTCAAATTTATCAAAAAAGATTATGATTGATTTCCACATGTAAGTATTTAAATACCATCATAACATTATTTAATTCATAATACTGTAATCTATATATGGTCGGAGCGCCGGGATTCGAACCCGGAGTCGCCTGTTCCCAAAACAGGAATGTTAACCGTTACACCACGCTCCGATGATTTTCTTTAACTTTCTTTCTTTAACTTTTTTAACTTTTTATTACTAAGAACTTTCACATACTAGCACAATAACCAATAAAACTCCATATTTTTAGCTCTGATTTGATAAAAACCTTATGTAAATATGAATTTATATAATATCTGCAAAATAATGTTTGTTGTGATGAGATTTATAGAATAACATTTTCCATAAAAGTAACCTTTGCTCTTCTCGTTTTTTGGTCCATACGAACAACAATGACATGGAATTGAAATTCGGTATCCAGCTTATACTTTCTCTCGAGCAAATAAGTCTGAACAGCTCTTTTAAGGCGTTTGCATTTAAGTTCATGGACATTTTCTTCTGGTCTATATTCATCTTTTGACCTATTATTTGTCTTTTTTACTATTATGCTTTTGACCTCAATGAAGTGGATTATGCCATCTTTTGCAACGATAATATCAATTTCACCCCACTTTTTGCTATAGTTTCTCTCAATAATAAGAAAATTATGCTTCTTTAGCCACTTACAAGCAATTTCCTCACCAATATCTCCTATAAGACGGTTATAAGCCATATTATTTGTCCTTTATACACATTGTCCACAGACTTATCCACAGTTATACACATCCATACACAGTATGACCCCCAATAATCTACAACTTTCCTAATGGTGCGGGCACCGGGAATCGAACCCGAATCTCGTCCTTGGCAAGGACGTGTTCTACCACTAAACCATGCCCGCATTTTGTTATTTTTACATATTATATTATGCAAGTGTAAATCACTTTCAATTCAGTATAAGATAATTCGTCTTTTTTTACCAGATTTTTTGCTATATAATACCACTTTCCTACCCCCCCCCACCAATACTTTTATCCCATTTATTTCTCTCTATTCTCTCCACTTTATGGGGTACAGATCACTTGTGCGCTCGGAGGGACTCGAACCCCCAACCCCCTGGTCCGAAGCCAGGTGCTCTATCCATTGAGCCACGAGCGCGTATTATTGACTATATATAGTTTTATTACTCTCAATCACTCTAAACTTATGAACACCTTACATCAACTATAATACCTCATCAAGAGCTTTTGCCAAGCAATCACCTTTCTTAAAACCTCAACCTTTATAACCAAAATTTCCAAAGAACCCTTGTATTCCCTATCTCTTTCATTATTTCTAGACCTAATATACACAGTTTTTTGAAATAAATCATGAGGAATTCCGACTATTCTAGACCAAATTTCTTCACAATTTCGGTCTTTGTGAGATATATCCAGAAAAACCCTATATTTAGCCATTTTACAAGATAAATTGAGATATTTTTCCATCCAGACAAGAATTATCTTGATTATATTAACATCGGCACTTGTAAACTGAAAAGCACTACCTTGCTTTAGACCATGGGACAAATAAAGTCCCATTCCCAACATAAAAAATGAATCTCTTTGCAATTTTGGGAAATCTTTCTCAATATTCTCATACATTATCTTTTCTTTGAAAATCTTTTTTGTTCGTATTGATATGGAAGCGTTGAGTCTTCCCTTTTCCATTTTAGCTTTTAGATTTTTTTGTAAAGCAATTTTTTCAATTTCAGTTAGTCGTACATTTTTTACCCAATTTGAAACAGATGTTTTTGATATATTTAGCTTACTAGCGATATCATTGTATGAATAACCCAACCTTCTCAATTCAATAGCTTTTTTGGCTATTTGTACAGTATCTCTCATGGTATATAGTATTATACCACTATTCATAACTATGCAAAATATAGTCTAAATGTTAGAATTGCTATGGTCGTAATACCGATTTAATTTTAATCCAAAAATGATAGAAACCGCAAAAAACTTCATTATTCCTACCGAAATCACATCAATCATTTACACTCTAGAAAAGAGTGGCTATGAAGCATACCTTATTGGGGGATGTGTGCGGGACCTTCTGCTTGGCAGGGTTCCAAAGGATTGGGATATTACTACAAATGCCATTCCAGAAAAAATCATTCCCCTTTTTCAAAAGACTTTTTATGAAAACACTTTTGGAACTGTGGCAATAGTAAATGAATCCGCTATAGACAACACATTAAGGATTGTGGAAGTTACTCCATATCGTCTTGAAAGTGTTTATAGTGACTTCAGACACCCCAATGAAGTCAAGTTCAGTACCAAACTCGAAGATGACCTGAAGCGTCGTGATTTCACTATTAACGCCATTGCAATGAGTTTATCCAAAGGCGCAATAAAAGACATAGTTGATCTTTATGGTGGTATAAAGGACATAAAGGACAGGAATATAGGGACTGTTGGTAATCCTATAGACCGTTTCAATGAAGATGCATTGCGTATGATAAGAGCTGTAAGATTAGCTACTGAACTAGGTTTCACGATTAACATAGATACAAAAATGGCTATACAGAGCCATAGAAAACTTTTAAACAAAATATCAATTGAGAGAATAAGAGAAGAATTGATAAAGATTATCATGTCAAAAGAGCCGAAAAAAGGGCTAGAACTTTTGGAAGAAACGAGACTTTTACAAATAATCGTACCGGAATTACCAAAAGCAAAAGGAATAGAGCAAAATCAAGCTCATGCTTATGATGTTTGGGAACATCTATTGAGAACACTTCAACACTCTGCCGACAAAGAATGGCCAGTAGAGATTCGTTTATCTGCTCTATTCCATGATATTTCAAAGCCAGAAACCCGTCGCTTTTCACGTGAAACTAACCAATATACTTTCTATGGACATGAAGTCGTTGGTTCACATGTAACAAGAACCATACTAGAGAGACTCAAATTTCCAAGTAAGACCATAGAAAAAGTAACAAAATTAGTGCGTTGGCATATGTTTTTCTCTGATACAGAAACAATTACACTTTCAGCAGTAAGAAGAATGGTGAGTAATGTTGGTGTAGATAATATATGGGACCTTATGAACATACGTATTTGTGACCGTATAGGAACAGGTAGACCAAAAGCAAATCCTTATAGATTACGCAAATACAAAGCCATGATAGAAGAAGCCCTAAGAGACCCTGTGTCTGTATCAATGCTAAAAACTGACGGAAAACATCTTATGGAGGTTACACATGAAACTCCTGGACCCAAGATAGGATTTATACTACATGCTTTGTTGGAGGAAGTATTAGACAACCCAAATCTTAATACTTCTGAATATTTAGACAAAAAAGCTATGGAATTAGCCAAATTACCAATAAAAGAACTTGAAACTCTTGGAAAAATAGCAAAAGAAAAAAAAGAAGAAAAGGATATAGAAAATATAAGTGAAATAAGAAAAAAGTACCATGTTTCATAAGAAACCGTTTCACATGAAATCACTATAAATCAGTATCTATCTTAAAAAATTGATGGAATAAACTAGAACATAGATTTTTGTATATTTTACACAGTATTAGTAAACAAATAAACCGCGTAATTAACGCGGGCATCAGAGGTTACATGATTGATTCCTGCGTATTTACGCGGTTCTTGTGAAATCATTAAATAGATCTAGAAGGATCATAGAAAAACTGACCTCGGGGTCAACTAAGGGAACAAGCGTATTATCTTGCTAAAAAGTTAAAAATTTCCCAGAGGGGAATTAATGATTTATGTTTGAGAAGAAATACGCTATAGACCAAAGCTGACAAAGGGTTGTTTTTTCTTTTATGATTTCAAAAAGCCTACTACCATTGATGACGAAGAACTATGTGTATATCTTTTCTCGGTCGGATATACAATCTGAAGATATTTTATCATTAATAAAAGACATGTAAAGGACAGATAATAAAAAATCTGTGGATAACTCTTAGAACAGTTTGATTTTATTTTAAAGATGTCCTTTATAAAGAACACTTGAGTATAATTTCAATAGGACAATGGTCTGAACCGAAAACATTATCTAAAATCTTGGTGCTACTTACATACTTCAATAGTGGAGAAGTGACAAAGAAATAATCAATTCTCCAACCAACATTTCTCTCTCTTGAGAAAGTTTTCATATCCCAATAAGTATATTTGTCCTTAAGATTTGGATATAAATGACGAAATACATCAATATAACCATTATTCAAAACTTGATCAATCCACGCTCTTTCTATAGGCAAAAATCCTGTATTATCTTTATTTTCTTTTGGTCTAGCTAGGTCTATTTCGTTATGAGCAGTATTTGTATCTCCACAAAATATTATTTCGTAGCCATTTCTCTTGTGTCTATTTATATATTTTAAAAATTCATCATAAAAATTTAACTTATATTCGAGTCGTTCTGGACACCCACCACCATTTGGGAAATAGGTATTTATGATTAAGATTTTATTTGAACCAGAGAGCAAAGAACCCTTTTTGAAGAATAGACCTAGAAATCGTCCTTCTTGGTCATATTCTTCAATTCCAAAACCATATTCAACTCTTTCCGGCTTAACTTTTGTATATACAGCTACTCCACTATATCCTTTTCTACCCTTTGAATGGTCAAAATATCCATAATATCCGTAGGGATTACATATGCCTTCTTCTAACTGTTCTGGGTGAGCTTTTGTTTCTTGAATACAATAAACATCTGGTGACTCTTGTAAAAACCAATCAAATCCGCCCTTTTTAACATTTGCTCGCAAACCATTTACATTCCAAGAGATAATTTTCATGAAATCATTGTAACAAATCTAGAGATATTAAGGTAATTCAGAAACACCGAGTTCAACAATCAATCGCAACACTTGTAGTAGAATCCAAGTATCATGCAAAAAATCAAATATAGAAGATTGGTAGCGACGAGATTGTCTTGACCTACTTTCTTTTATTATGAAACTCCTTATGAATCTTCTTGAGTTGGCTATCGGTCACATGTGTATAAATTTGTGTCGTTCCTATATTTGCATGTCCCAAAAGCATTTGGACAGAGCGGAGGTCTGCTCCATTTGATAATAAATCTGTCGCAAAAAGATGACGTAAAACATGAGGAGTCACTTTTTTTGAAATACCAGCTTTTATGGCATGCTGTTTGACTATTCTCTCAATGGAACGACGAGAAAGAGCTGGCTCATTTCTCTCTGTGTTATTTTCCCTATCTCCCGTTTTTACGAAAAGAGCATCATTGATATCAGTTCTTCTATCTAAATATTTTTTTATTGCACTTTTAGCTTCTGTAGAAAGAAAAACTACTCTTATTTTTTCACCTTTACCTCTAATAGAGAGCTCGTCTAATTTCAAATCAATATCTCTAGACAGAGAACAAAGTTCCGAAACGCGCAAGCCAGTAGAAAATAGTAGCTCTAAAATAGCTTTATCTCGCAATGCCTTCAAATCATTGCCATCTGAAGTATTGAGAAGTCGCTTCAGTTCATCAGAAGAAATAAGATCCAGGGCGCGCTCTCCTACCTTTGCCAACTCTATATATTCTGGAGAAAGTGTTTTTATGCCTCTTTTTGCGATGTATTTGAGAAAAGCACGCAAGGCAATAAGATGATAATTCTGCGTTTTTTTCTTGAGAGTCTCTCCTGTAGCTCTATTGTTTCCTCCTGATTGTCTATTTAGCCATAGACGATAGTTGCGCACTATATTTTCAGTAATATCATTGGTATCTTTTATACAAGCATGGTCAATAAAACGGGTGAGATAGTGGTCATAATTTTCAACAGTTTTGACGGCTCGTCCTTTTTCTATTTCAATATATTCAAGAAATTCTTGCTTCAAGTCTTTAATATTGTGCGACATGCTATTATTGTAACAAACTTGCAATATAAAGCTATTCGTGCTATTATCCTTCATCATGCTGACAACAAGACAGAAAGCGAATGTCATAAAAACATCTGCAATTCATGATAAAGACACGGGGTCTCCCGAGGTTCAAATTTCTATTTTGACAAGAAGGATTGAAGAATTGGCAGGACATTTGAAGAAACACAAGAAAGACAACCATTCAAGACGCGGACTTCTAGCTATGGTAGCAGATCGCCAAACCCACATGAATTATTTGAAGAAAAAGCATCCAAAACGCTATTCGTCTATTGCAAAAAAGCTTGACCTTAAAAAATAGGAGTGGAGATGAATAGAAAATCATTAAGTGGTGCGGATTAGTAGAATTATTAAGGAATTTAATAATAGTAAATGCTATACTTAACATGTAGCATGTATTTTTAATAAGTAATAATATTTACATATGTCAGTTATCAAACATAAAGAACAAAGAGTTGGAGTTTTTATAGATACGCAAAACATTTATCATAGTGGAAAAAATCTCTATCATTCAAAAGTCAACTTTGGACAGATAGTCAAAGACGCTCTGGATGGCAGGTCTCTTATTCGCGCTGTGGCGTATGTCATAACAACGGAAGCAGGAGACGAGAAAGGATTTTTTGATGCTCTTACTAAAATGGGTATTGAAACAAAGACAAAAGACCTTCAGATTTTTGGAAGTGGAGCGAAAAAAGCCGATTGGGATGTGGGACTTGCCATAGACGCTGTGAAATTGGCGCCGAAACTTGACGCAGTCATACTTGTTACGGGGGACGGAGACTTCATACCGCTCGTGGAGTATCTTCAGATGAATCAAGGTTGCCAGGTGGAAGTAGTTTCTTTTGGAAAATCAACTTCAGCCAAACTTATTGAGGTAGCGGATGACTTTATTGACCTTGACCAAAACGCCAGGAAATATCTCATAGGAAGTCAGACTACATTCAGAGGAAAGGGAAGAAATGGAGTAAAGCAGGAAAAAATTGAAGAAAAAACTGTGTAGTAAATAAAATCATGCGAGCATGCGGGGAGGAAACCCTATTTTTTCGAACCTGAGAGACAAAAATAAGTGCTTCCGACCGAAAGTAGGCGAGCTGATTTTACCAAGATAAAAAAATGAATGAAGATATATTTAATAAACAAAATATACCAAATATCCCATTACAAACTCCTCCGGAGATTCCTGCAAAGACTATTCCTACCCAAGAATCAATACGCACATATGAAAGCGATATGGCTAAAGTCTTGATGCAGAAAAAAGCTTCTGCTGTCACGATAGCTATAGCTGAAAATAAAAAAAAAGAGGGCGGAGAAAGCATATCAAACGCTCCAGAAAAAAATCGCGCGAAACAAGTCTTGATGATACTTATGAGCATAATATTCATAAGTGGGGGAGTTGTGGGAGCATATTATCTTTATCTTCAGAGTCCTTTTGCAAAACCTACTCCAATACCAAAACCACTTTCTGCTGTGAGTATTATCCCTTCTGATAAACAAGTAGATTTTAATATAAGCAACATTCCTGATAAAGGAATACTTGCGCAGATATATCCGCAATTTAGTAGAAATATTTTACCCGCGGGACAAATATTGGAATTAATTATCAAAGAAAAAAGTGCTATACAAACACAAAATGGGGCGCAAGACACGGATTCAGAAAAATCTCTGAATAAAATAACTGGGTCATCTTTCATAAAAAAGAGTGGCATAGACATGCCAGATATTTTACTTAGGTCAATAACAGATAGATGGATGATAGGAGCATATGCGGAAGAGAGCGGGAGTAAAACTCCATTTGTAGTTTTCACAACAGATTTTTTTCAAAATGCTTTTGCGGGAATGCTAGCGTGGGAAGATTCCATGGCTGATGATTTATCCGTCATGCTAAATTATAAAGAAAAAGCGAGAAATATGGAAAGGATATTGGAGATAGACGCTTCTTCAACACCGATTTCATCGTATTTTAATATACAAGGGCAATTTATTGATAAACAAATACATAATCGAGATGTGAGAGAATTCATAAGCAGTGGAGGTGAGTTGTTGTTTCTATATTCTTTTATTGATAAAGAAACCTTCATAATGACTACAACGGAAACCTCTTTATCTGCAAGTATTGACCGTATTGAAAAGCAAACCTATGTAAGGTAGAATAAGTTTATGAATAAAAAAGACATTCAATATTTCAAAAACAAACTAGAAAAAGAAAAACGGCTTCTTGAAGACGAACTTGGCACTATTGGCAAGGCAAATTCTGAAAGTCCAAGCGGTTGGGAAGTAACCGCAGGCAAAATAGAAGTTGACAGCGCTGATGAAAACGAAACCGCCGACAAAATGGAAGAAATGGAAGAAAATGAACTTATCTTTGGTCAACTAGAGAAACAATTGAGTGAAATAAAGTACGCTTTAGAACGCATTGAGAAAGGTGCTTACGGCATATGTGAAATATCAGGTAAACCGATTGAGAAAGACCGTTTAGAGGCAAATCCTTCGGCCAGAACTTGCAAGCAACATATGAAGTAGTAAGGATTATAATATAAATACTTCTGTCGCCTTATTTACAAAATACAATTTCTGTCTTCTAAAGTAAGATTTTATCAAAATTTTAAAACTTTTTTATCAGAATTTTATCTCGGTCTGCTAGAGTGGGAGAATGAGCGTATCAAAAACATATAGTGCACAACTTTCTGGTCTTAAGACTCATATAGTAACTATAGAAGTGGACCTTTCAAATGGTCTTCATGCTTTTGTCATAGTCGGACTTGGAGATAAAGCAGTTGAAGAAGCGAAAGACCGTATTTCAGCGGGAATAAAAAATAGTGGATATATTTCACCAAAACAAAAAAATCAAAAGGTTGTAATATCTCTTGCTCCTGCCGACCTTAGAAAAGAAGGACCTTCTTTTGACCTTGGCATGGCTCTTTGTTATCTCAAAGCAAGTGGAGATATTAATTTTGATGCTGAAAAGAAACTTTTTCTTGGAGAGCTTTCTCTTGAAGGTCAGTTGAGAAAAATAAGCGGAGTGCTTCCTCTAGTCAAAGGAGCTTATGAAAAAGGATTTAGAGAAATATTTCTTCCTAAAGAAAATGCAATGGAAGCTGGGTTAGTGAAGGGTGTGACCATATATGCTGTTTGTAGTCTAGATGAAACAATAGGACATCTTATAAATCGGAAAAATGGTTTTATCAAAGCGTATCCGCCAACAAAAATCCTATACGAAAAACAGTCTTTTGATACTGATTTCTCTTTTATCCAAGGACAAGAAACTGCCAAACGAGGTTTAGAGATAGCAGCGGCGGGCGGACACAATATCGCCATGTATGGACCGCCGGGAACTGGAAAAACAATGCTTGCCAGAGCATTTCAGACCATATTGCCTCCATTGAACCATGAAGAAATCCTAGAGGTTACAAGCATACATTCACTGGCGCGTATCTTGGACAAGCCGTTTATAACTTATCCGCCGTTTAGGTCTCCACATCACACATCCTCATATGCATCTCTAGTGGGAGGAGGACCATTCCCCAAGCCAGGAGAAATAACTCTGGCTCACCGCGGAGTGCTTTTTCTTGATGAATTTCCAGAATTTGACAGAAACGCCATTGATGCTCTGCGCCAACCACTTGAAGACCATTTCATTACAATTTCTAGAATAAAAGGCGTCATAGCCTTTCCCGCTCAATGTATTCTAATAGCCAGTATGAATCCCTGTCCTTGCGGGTATGGAAAAGAAAAGGGATGTTTGTGTACAGACAAAGACATAACTCGTTATAGAAGAAAAATATCAGGACCTATTATTGACCGTATAGACTTATGGGTTTCTGTATCAAAGGTGGAATATCAAAAACTTGCAGGTCCCTACAAAGATTCTTCAATTAGTCCTTCCAAAAATTCCACAGAATTAAGCCGTGATTCCGAATCAATAAGAAAAAGAGTTTTAATAGCTCGCAAATCTCAAAAAAGAAGATTCGTAAGTAAAAAAATAACTAACAAGAGAATAAATGGCGAAATGAGTGTTTCCGATATTGAAAAATGTATCACTTTGTCTATTGATATAAGAAATCTTCTTACCACTTCTGCAGAAAAATTGTCCTTATCGGGCAGAGCATTTCATCGTGTCATAAAAGTGTCTCGGACAATAGCGGATTTGGAAGGTGATAAAGAAATTAAAAAAGAGCATATTTTAGAAGCACTTCAATACAGGCAGAAGTTCTAGTAAAATCGTAAAAAATATCATCTAGGTAAAATCGGCTCGCTTACTTGCGGTCGGAAGCACTTATTTTTGTCTCGCAAGCTCAAAAAAATAAATCTTCCTCCTTACAGGAGCGGTACACCTTTCGCATTTGATTACAAATGCTCAAGGTCTTGCGAAAGCTTCGCTTTCTCACCCCGCAAGCTCGCACGATTTTACTTAATTTAGATTCTAGAACGGATTCTTGGCTCCGCGGATTTCAAAGTGCACATGAGGACCAGTAGTCTTGCCGGTTATACCTAACTTTGCAATCATATCTCCTTTTTCCACTCTTTGACCTACAGAGACTAGATTTGTAGAGTTATGTGCATAGAGAGTCTGTGTGCCATTTGGGTGTGAAATAACAACATAGTTTCCATAACCACCGTGCCAAGAACCATCTGATGTGCTAACAATTACTACACCACCAGCTGAAGCGTATATAGGAGTTCCAACAGGAGCGGCGAGGTCAACACCATTATATCCATGAATACTCTGTGATTTCCTTCCAACATAAACAGGACGCATATAATACCCAACATATGAAGGAACTTTTGAAGAGACATTTACAGACGAAGATTTGGTATCGTAAGTCGGTTCAGCATCTGGAACAATGATTACATCTCCTTCTGCTATGACTGAATTGATAGACAGATTATTGTATTCTAAGATTTCATCAATGTCCGCTTTATATTTTGCCACAATACCCTTTATCGTATCTCCCTTCTTAACAATATGTTTTATGCCTGAAATAGGAAGAATAACCAAGGTTTGACCTTCTTTTATAGTCTTGTTTTTTCCTAGGTCGTTGGCCCAAACAATAGTATTGACTGAAACATCAAACATATTGGCTATTTCAGAAAGAGTATCTCCGGAACGCACAATATAAATGCTAATCTGCGTATTTATTGGATTTTCTATATCAGAAATAGTGCCAGAGGGACCAATTTCGGCTAAAAATATGTTCTCTGAAGCTGAAATGCGTTGTTCGTTTGGAATATTTGGATGAGGATTGCTATTTAAAGCGGCTTTGAGAACAGTCATGTTTTGAGAATTTGGAGCATCTTGAATGTCAAAAGTCTTAGCTGACGCTTTATCTGTAGCCATATCAGAAATAAAAGAAAAAAGACTGGCATTTGCAGTCTGTGGATAAAAAAGTGGCAAAATTATTATAAAAAAAGCAATAAACAGCTCTTTGGAGAGATTTATGGACGAATATGTATTTTGGGAAAATGTATAACGAAAAAATTTCATAACAAAAATAGCCATTCGGCAATATCTGAAGGTCGTTTATTAAACGAAAAGGAAATGCGGAAATTTCTGTGTATGGCTCTATTGAGCCATATTTGTATCTCTATTTAATGAGATACACAATCAGGTTACTGGAAGATGACAATAAAGTCAATGAGGGTGGTGGATAGACAAAACTGTGCTATAGTGTTCTTGCATGACTTCCAAAGAATTGAATACTAGACAGAGACAAGCTGTGGAAACACTAGCGGGACCTCTTCTTGTCTTGGCGGGAGCAGGAGCAGGAAAAACCAAGACAATAGGTCATAGAATCATAAATCTCATAAGAAGTGGTGTTGAACCATCAAAGATTTTAGCTATTACTTTTACAAATAAAGCCGCAGGGGAGATGCGTAATAGAATCTTTGACCTACTGGAAACTGATAAAAATCTCAATATTCCAATTTCTATATCAAAAATAAAAGAAGAGAAGCCCTTTATTAGCACATTTCATGCTCTTGGAGTGCATATTATTAAAGAAAATAGCTCTTTAATAGGGCTTCCTAGACATTTCAGCATATTTGACAGAGGAGATTCAAAACAAGCCATAAAAAAATCTCTAGAATCTCTCAATATTGACCCAAAAAAATTTGAACCGGGAGCAATTCTTAATACAATTTCAAAAGAAAAAGGGAATGGGATAACACATGAAAAATATTCTAGCAATTTGAAAGGTGAACCACAGGAATTTTATCAAAAGATAGTTGCCGATACTTGGAGAGAATATGAAAAAATCTTAATGCAAGAAAAAGCGTTGGATTTTGATGATTTATTATTAAAAACAGCAATATTACTAAAGAACTATCCTGAAATAAGAGCCAAATACAACTCTGTATGGGAACACATTCATATAGACGAATATCAAGACACAAACAAAGTGCAATACGATATAGCTACCATGTTGACTGGAGACAATAAGAATATCTGTGTTGTGGGCGATATTGACCAGATGATATATTCTTGGCGAGGCGCTGATTTGCAAAATATTTTGGACTTCGAAAAGACTTACCCTGAAGCAAAGGTTATTCTTTTGGAAGAGAATTATCGTTCAACTCAAACCATCCTTTCCGCCGCCAATAATGTCATACGCAAAAATATTATGCGCCGTGAAAAAAATCTCTTTACAAAAAATTCAGAAGGAGAAAAAATAGAGCTCATAATTTCCGTTAATGAAAAAGAAGAAGCTCGCATGATTGCTGACAATGCCAGAACCCTTATTGAAAATGGCACTCGCCCTAGAGAGATCGCTGTCCTTTATAGAGCCAATTTCCAATCGCGAGTACTTGAAGAAGCATTCTTGAACAAAAATATTCCATATCAAATACTCGGCGTTAGATTTTTTGAAAGAAAAGAAATAAAGGATACGCTTTCATTTATAAAATCCGCTCTAAATAGAGAAAGTGCGAGCGATATGGCGCGAATAGTAAATATTCCTCCGCGAGGTATAGGGAAATCGACTATTTTGAAGGTTATAATGAAACAAGAACATGCTTTGGGGCCATCTCTCAAGATAAAAGTCTCACAATTTTTGCATTTATTGGACAGTATAAAACATATTGCCATGACCAAGAAACCTTCTGTATTGATTAAATATATCTTAAAAGAAACTGGTATGGAAATGACATATAAAAATGGTTCGGCAGAAGAACAAGAAAAGCTTGAAAACCTTAGAGAATTGACCTCCGTTGCAACACAATATGACTTTCTACCACCGGAAGAAGGGGTTGAGGCTCTTCTCTCAAATTCCGCTCTAGCTACAGACCAAGACGAGCTTGAAAAAAACAATAATGCGGTTAAACTTATGACTGTCCATGCGTCAAAAGGATTGGAATTTGATGGCGTATTTATTTCCGGATTAGAGCAAGATTTATTTCCTCACCAAAGAATTGGAAAAGATGAAATAAGCCAATCCGAAGCGGAAGAAGAAAGAAGATTGTTTTATGTGGCTCTTACTAGGGCTAGAAAAAAAATCTTTTTGAGCTATTCCCAAACACGCACGATATATGGAACAACAAAAGTAAATATACCCTCCGAATTTATATCGGATATTGGGGACGAACACATAACGCAAAATAGTTATGAAAAACCGCGCGGGGTAAAATCTATTTTTATTGATTTTTAATATGGACTTTATAGCAAAAAAATCCCTTGGACAAAACTTTCTTCACGCTCCGCAGGTGATTTCAAAGATGATTCACACGACAAATATTACTCCGGATGATATTGTCCTTGAAGTTGGTCCAGGTAAAGGAGCTCTGACAGAAAAACTTCTGGAAATTGGAGCTAAAGTCATAGCTGTAGAAAAAGATGATAGACTTATATCTTTTCTATCAGACAAATTTTCAAAAGAAATAGAGAGCGGACAATTAAAAATAATTCACCAAGATATTTTAGATTTCAATCCATCATTATATGGTTTATCTTCTAGTAATTATTCCATAATAGCCAATATTCCTTATTACATCAGCGGAGAATTTTTAAGAAAGTTCCTAGAGTCAGATATCCAGCCGTCAAGAATGGTCATAATGCTCCAAAAAGAGCTTGCAAAAAGAATCGTGGATAAAAAGGGAAGTATACTTTCCATATCAGTCAAAGCTTATGGGAATCCAAAATACATAACCTCTGTGCCAAGAAAATTCTTTAGACCAATGCCAAATGTTGATTCAGCAATGCTTTTAATTGAAAATATATCAAAAAAATTCTTCCTTAGGGAAAACAGAATAGAAGATGAAAGAAAAAAACAAGAAAGAGAAAAGAAAGAAGATATTGAAATGAGCCCAGGAAAAGAAAAAATAAACAACAGAGAGACAAGAATGAGTGAAAAAAGGTTTTTTGAGCTAGTAAAAGCTGGTTTTGCTCATAAAAGAAAGGTTCTTATAAAAAATATTGAAGAAATAATGACTAAAGACGACATAAAAGAGATTTGGGAAAGCCAAAAATGGTCTCTTACTCTGCGTGCTGAAGAGCTAACCATTGAGGATTGGATGAAAATAGCTTGTTTTCCACAGAAATAGCATAAAAATCTTAGAGAATAATTTACTTTCTTGTTATAATCAACGATAGTGCCCTTGTACTACCCATGAAATAAAGGGCTACCCAGTTTAATTATGGGCAAAAGAAATATCATTTTGA
Organism: Minisyncoccota bacterium; assembly: GCA_036516895.1. Classification (GTDB taxonomy): domain Bacteria; phylum Patescibacteriota; class Minisyncoccia; order Phycocordibacterales; family PALSA-1337; genus CAIOGI01. The sequence goes on from DATDZD010000002.1 coordinate 44,976, forward strand.
TTTTCTTGTCTCTACTTATTGTAGTTACGGCTTTTTTCTTTGCAGAATATAGAAATATCAAAACAAAAAAAGCGTCTTATAATGCTATACTTTCTGCTAATACAGAAACTTTGTCTCCGGAGCTTCAAAACGAAGACAGCGACAATGATGGACTAAAGGACTGGGAAGAGATTTTGCTTGGTACAGACCCTCGCAATTCGGATACTGATGGTGATGAAACAACTGATGGTAAAGAAGCGGATTTGGGTAGGAATCCTCTTGTCAAAGGACCGAAAGATAGCACAAAGATAACATCATCAAATTCAACTGCGATAGAAAATGATTTGACTCCGACAGACAAATTAGCTAGAGACTTTTTTGCTCGCTATATGGAACTTCGTCAAGTTGGACTTTCACAAGACAAGCAAAGCCAACAAGAACTAGTAGGGCAAGTCTTGAAAAGCGGTATTGTTCTAGCTGTTCCAAAAACATACGAATTGAAAGATATTCTGGTGATTCCAGATGATAGCAAAGAAGCGGTAAAAAAATATGGGAATGATGTGGGGGCGGTATTTAAAAAATATATTAATTCCAATACTAAAAATGAAATGGTAATCGCTAAAGAAAGTGTTGATAAAGAAGATCCAAATCTTTTAAAAGAAATTGACCCAATTATTTCTATATACAAAAATATCCTAACAGAACTACTTAAAATAAAGACACCGAAATCTTTAAATGAAAACCATATAGATATGATAAATAGCATAAGTACTCTCAAGTTTTCTGCCGAATCATTGAGAAAAATAGATACAGATGCTCTCGCTGGTGTTCAGGGGACAAGTATATGGCTCGGAGCGGCAACTATCCTTAATAAAACTTTCAATACCATCAAGAATAGCTTTTCAACAAACGGGATTACTTATACAACAAATGAATCTGGCAGTTTTTTTATGCTACAACAATAATCATGAAAAATATTTTGTCTAAAAGAATAATTTCAGGAATACTCATTATAACAATGATATCCTCTGTAATAGGATTATCTTTTCCAAAAAAATCACAAGCCATATTTGGTATTGGGGATATTACTTTTGACCCAACATCTTTTGCTCAACATGTAATAAATACAGCAAACACTACCGCCACTTCCTTTTCATCTTATTCCATGCAATTCAAAGAATATGTCCTAGACGGACTTGCAACCGCTCTCGTAAAACAAATCATACGACAAATGACAGCCAGCGTAGTCAACTGGATAAACTCCGGTTTTGAAGGAAGTCCTTCTTTTGTTACAAATCCAGGTTCATTTTTCCTTGATGTGGCAGACCAAATCACTGGAGATTTTCTGGCGAAAGCTGGTGGACCACTTACAGCACTTTGTTCTCCATTCAGCATAGACATTCGTATCGCTCTAGCTTTCAAATATCATCCAAATGTTCTCAAAAAATATGAATGTACTTTGGGAAAAATAATTACAAATAGTAAAAATGCTGTAAAAGGTGCGAGTATAAATGGATTCACAGCTGGAGATTTCAGCCAAGGGGGATGGCCAGCTTTTGTTTCCCTGACTACAGAACCACAGAATAATTATATTGGAGCGTATCTCATAGCGGAGGATGAGCTTTCTATAAGGGTGGCGAATGCTCAACTTCAGCAAAAAGATGAAATAAGTCAGGGAAGAGGGTTCTTATCTTGGAGAAAGTGTAGAAAAACTGGGGAGACAGCGACCGTTCAAGGTTCCGAATCAGCATATGTTGACCATGAACTTGGAGATAATAGTGATCCAAGTAGAACAGAGAGCAACGCTCCTGTAGTTCATACAAACCAAACCGGAAAAGATTGTGAAATCCAAACCCCAGGCTCTATTATCGTAAGCTCTCTTGAGGCAAATATAAATGGTCCTTTGCATGAACTCCAGCTTGCAGATGAAATAAATGAAATCGTTAATGCTCTCTTTGCTCAACTCGTCACTCAAGTGTTAACAAAAGGATTGGGATCACTTAGCGGAAGCGGTCCTAGCGATTCTTCTTCATACATCTATCAGATTCAACAAGAAGCAAAAAATGACACATCCCAAGTCGCTCCAATAAAAGCTGAGATATTAAAAAACATGACGACATATTTGGACAACACTTTGCAATACAAGAACAATAAAAACCAGTCTCTAAATCTAATGCTTGATGTCAAAAATTCATACGAATTAGCAAAATCATGTTATGCTGGAAAAATATCTTCTTCCAACCCTCCACTATCTTCATCACAAGCAAGTTTCGCTCAAAGCAAAATAACTGAAATAGATTCCATCATAAATACTAAGGTAGCACCTCCTGCTACAAAACTTCTCACGGAAGCACAGGAAGCTGATGCTCGTTATGCAACTCTCAAAAAGATAGAAACTGATGTCAATGCAGCAAAGACTACCAATGACCTCAACATCCAAAGTCAACAATACAGTCAGATGATTCAAAACAGAACACTTACATCAGCGTCAGACATAGCCAATTCTCAACAAGAGCTAGACGACACCAAAATTGTGATTGATCCAATGAAAACAGACGCTGGAAGAAAACTTCAAGAATGTCAGTTATTTCCATCGGGAAGCATATAAAATAACCCATGAAAAAACACCTGCCTACAATTCTCACTTTGATGATAATCCTAGCAATAGGAGTAGCGATTTTGACTCCAAATATAGCCATGGCAACAGTTTCAGGAACCAGTATAGTTACAGGAGTCGGTGTAAGCGTGATAAATACAACCCTCGCAAACATTGGAAACGCCATTCTCGGCTGGACAGCCGTTCTTGTTACAGCAGGCGGAGCTTTCTTGAGTATGGCCATAAACCTCACTACCCATATAGACAAAATATATGAAACTGTATCAGGTATAAAATCCGTATGGGTTACGATAAGAGATATATCTAGCATATTTATAATATTTGCTCTCTTATATTTCTCCATAAGGACAATATTGGGTTTTGGCGGTTATAGCACCACAGGCAATCTCAAGGGTCTTATAGTAAATATATTTATAGCCGGTCTTCTTATAAACTTCAGTCTTTTCTTCGTCAGAGTGGCTATTGACGCTTCAAATCTAGTCTCTTTGCAGTTCTATAATGCTATTGCTCCCGATACTTCTAAAAACTGGAGCGTTGGAGATGTATTCAATAATGGCGGTCTCTCAAATGTGTTCATGCAGAGTCTCAAGATTCCGACAATATACCAACAATCAAAGAGTTCACAAGGTTTTGATATAGCGGCTGGAATCGGTTTTGCTATCCTTGGAGGAATCATCATGATGGTTACTGCGGCTATAAGCTTCTTCGCCGCTGCCATTGCTTTTACTGCTCGCACCGCTATTTTACTTTTTGTTATGGCTATGTCTCCTATATTCTTCGTGGGAATGATATTTCCGGAAGTAAAAAAGAAAGTGTCCGATAAAATTTCTGGTTTGCTTTATAGTCAATGTGTATTTATGCCTGTATACCTTTTTCTCATGTACATTGCTCTCAAAATAATAAGTGATGAAAATTTCATGAAAATATTCAACCCAAATACTTCTGGAGTAGCCGATACAAATGGTTTTGGTCCTGTTTGGATAGGTATTATCATTCAATATGCCATCGCCCTTATATTTATAAATATTCCACTAGTAGCGGCAATAGAAATGGGAGCAATCGGTATGAAATGGGCGCCCGGATCATCCGGAGCAAATGCTGTAAATAAATGGCTTGGGGGAAAGATTGGGGGATTTGCTGGTAGGAATATTGCTGGTAGAGCTGGGCAGTTGTCTGGTGTGGGCTTTGATAGAATGGCAGCTTCAGCTCAAGGTTCTTCTCTTGGCAAAGGTACATCAACTGTTCTTCGCGCTCTTGGTATTAGTCAGGGAATTCGTGGCGGATTAACTGCTACAGAGAAAGGAAAATATGGTGGAACACAAAGTCTTGGTGATATTCAGAAGGAAAATAAGGAGAGGGCAAGAACTATTTCTGGGGTACAGAGAATGAAAGAACAACATTTAGCTCTTGCAGCAGTCATTGGTTCAAAGAATACTTCAATAACACCAGCGCAAATGGATAAATTTAGAGAAACTGTGGATAAAATGGGTAATAAAGATTTTGAAAATATGAATTTTGAAACCATTAAAGACCCTGTTCTTGCTTCTAACCTATCATCTAAACAAGCTGAATCATTATTGGAAGGAGATATACTTACCTCGCAACAGAAAGACGAGTTCAAAAAAATACGAAAAGATAAGATTGTCACAATCATTAATTCTGGAACAGCAACAGATGCCGAAATACATATGAAAAAATTATCAGGAAAAGAATTGTCTAAAATGGACAAGACTGTTATTAAGAATCCGAATGTCTTAAAATACTTAACCCCAACTCAACTATTAGAAATGAGAGATATTGATGGAGATACTAAAAAATTCATTGGTGACTATATAGAAAATACTGCACTAGGAGACCATAAAGCAAAAGGTTATATAAGAAAAAATCGTACGGAGTGGAGCTAAAATATTTTAAAATTATGGATAATCAAAATACACAAAACTTACCTGCAGATATTCTCAAAGCGATTGAGTCTTCTGATGTCTATACTCATCTTGAAAGTATAGGGGATAGATACAATCTTCTTATTGATCAAATTGGTCAATTAAATGCTGATACAGAAAAATTAATGGTTGGGAAATTAAAATCAGAGATATTTGTAATCACCATCGCAAAAGATTTGGAAATATCACAAGAAATAGCACAAAAAATATCTGACGATATCAATAATGAGATATTTACTGGTCTTCGTGAATCTCTTCGTAAAATGCAGGAACAGAGTGAAAAAAAATTCACAAACCCGCTCACACCTCCACCTCCTCCTACTTTCCAAATCCCTAAACCAGTACCACTAACACCAACCACTCCTATACCCAAACCGCCGATTACTCAACCTCCTCAAAAAATAAACATCTCTTCAATAGAAAAAGTCGGCAACTTTACCATTGAAAAACGCCCATTATCAAATTCCCCCCAATATAAAGATACAAACTTAAAAAGAGAAGATGTTTTGAGGGATATGGAAAACCCAACAACAAAGAGTGGTGTATCTTTTGTAGACCATCTCCTCTCCAAGCCATTATCAAATGAAATGCAAACAGAAACAAAAAATAAAACCGCTCCTCCACAAGGTTTGCCAGAATATACAGCCGACCCATATAGAGAGCCCATATAGTAATGCTATAATAAACCCATGCGTTTTCAAGTCCCACAGTTCATTGAAGTAGAAGATAAAATTTTCGGGCCATTAACCCTGAAACAATTCATATATCTTGCCGGGGGAGCGGGACTTTCTTTTGTCATATATCAATCCCTCGGCTCTCTTGTATTGGCATTCTTGCCTATCACCATCATCATGTCTTTTTCTTCAGCATTGGCCTTTTATAAAATAAACAATAAGCCCTTCATTTTCGTCGTTGAAGCGGCATTCAAATACTTTTTCTCAAGCAAATTGTATATATGGAAAAAAGGGGAGAACAGCAAAGCGTTGTCAAAATCAGATTCGGAAGCAAAACAATACGCCTCTGTCATGGTTCCAAAAATTTCAGATAGCAAACTAAAGGATTTGACATGGAGCTTGGATATAAAAGAGAGCATGTACACAGATAGAAATCAAAAATAATATGGCTACGAGTCAAAAAACAACTCAAGATTTTGTACCGATACGAGAAATACGCGACGGTGTTGTCATATTGAAAGATGGTTCAATGCGCGCTTTGGTATTGGCTTCGTCTCTCAATTTCGCCTTGAAATCAACCGATGAACAAAACGCCATAATTCTTCAATTTCAAAATTTCCTCAACTCTCTTGACTTCTCTGTGCAGATTTTCGTCCAGTCAAAAAAGCTTGATATAAGGCCGTATATTGCTCTACTTGAAGAACGATACAAGGAGCAAGTGACTGAACTTATGAAAATACAAACCAGAGAATACATAGAGTTTATAAAGACTTTCGTGGAAAATTCCAATATTATGACAAAAAGTTTCTTTTTGATAGTGCCTTACATGCCCCCAACGCTTACTGCAAGCAAAAATCCGGTCAGCAATCTCTTTAATAAAAAAACTGAAGATAAAACAGTTATAAACGCAGAATTTGAAGAATACAGAAGCCAGCTGGAACAGAGGGTGGGGGTAGTAGAGCAGGGTTTGGTCAGATGCGGAATAAGGGTGGCGGAACTTGGAACAGAGGAGGTGGTAGAATTGTATTATAAAATATTCAACCCCGGAGAAACAGAGAAACCGATACAGATAAACTGATTATTCACCAGAAAATCTCCACATAAACAAATAAAAACAATAAAAAAATGAGTATATTTAGCAAATTATTAGGAAAAAAAGAACAAGAAAAGCCAATCGTTTCTCTTATGCCACAAGAGATATATGAAGCTGGCATCTTGGAACTCAAAGATGTCATTGCCCCTTCGGCTCTCAAAATAAGCCCTAAAGAAATAAACCTTGGAGAAAAGGTGGCTAGAACATTTTTTGTTATATCCTATCCACGCTTTCTTTCTGAAAGCTGGTTTGCTCCTATTATAAATCTTGATAAAGTCTTCAATATTTCTATTTTCATCCATCCAGTAGACACCGCAAAAATACTTCGTCATTTCCAAAAGAAAGTAGCGGAGGTCCAAAGCCAAATATCACAAAGAGAAGATAAGGGTTTAGTGCGGGACCCTATGCTTGATACCGCCTACCAAGACCTTGAGGTGCTCCGAGACAGCTTGATGCAAGCACAAGAAAAGATATTTGATGTTGGCGTATACATCACTCTATATGGAGACTCTAGTGCAGAGCTTGATAAAACAGAGTCAGAAATAAAATCCATCCTGGAATCAAAGCTCGTATACATAAAGCCCGCTCTCTTTCAACAGGAAAGTGGGTACAGAAGCGTTCTTCCTATTGCCAATGATGAGCTAGCGGTGCACTCAAAGCTCAATTCTTCTCCTCTTTCTTCTCTCTTTCCTTTCGTTTCTTTTGACCTAACATCAGACAAAGGAATTCTCTACGGAATCAATCGCCACAACTCGTCTCTTGTACTTTTTGATAGATTTCTCTTGGAAAATTACAATTCTGTAACATTTGCAAAAGCTGGAGCGGGAAAATCATACTGCACAAAGCTGGAAATACTCCGTACTCTTATGTTTGACACAGATGTCATTGTTATAGACCCGGAAAAAGAATACGAGTACATGGCAGAAGCCACTGGAGGAAAATATTTTAATATTTCTCTAAATTCAGAACATCATATCAACCCTTTTGACCTTCCTATTCCTAGAGAAGACGAGTCGGCTATAGATGTCCTTCGTTCAAACATTATCAATCTTGTCGGACTCTTTCGCATAATGCTCGGAGGTCTATCCCAAGAAGAAGACGCTATTATAGACCGAGCTATTACAGAGACATACGCTCTCAAAGATATTACAGCAGAATCAAACTTCAGAAATGTTGAACCGCCACTTCTATCCGACTTTGAGCTTGTTTTGGCGGGTATGGAAGGAGCCGAATCGCTTGTAGAACGACTGACAAAGTATACAAAAGGCACATGGTCGGGCTTTATAAACCGTCCTTCAAATGTTGATATAAACAAAAAATTCGTGGTTTTTTCACTTCGCGATATGGAAGACGAACTCAAACCAGTAGCAATGTATATTGTTACTCACTATATCTGGAACGCTATACGCAAACAGCTTAAAAAACGCCTTTTGGTCATAGATGAAGCATGGTGGATGATGAAATCAGAAGATACGGCTTCATTTCTACTCGGTCTGGCAAAAAGAGGTCGCAAATACTATCTAGGTCTAGCCACAATCACCCAAGATGTTGATGATTTTCTCAAATCTCCGTATGGTTTGCCTATTATTACAAATTCTTCAATTCAAATACTCCTCAAACAATCTCCTTCATCAATAGACAATATCCAAAGAACTTTCAACTTAACAGACGAAGAAAAATATCTTCTCATTGAATCGGATGTGGGGGAGGGAATATTCTTTGTCGGGCTAAAGCATGTAGCCATAAAAGTCGTAGCCTCATATACAGAAGACCAGATTATTACCACAAACCCCGCCCAGGTCATGGCAATTCAGCAAGCAAAGAAAGATTTGGAAATGAGTCATGCGATGACGGAGAAAGAAGTGTCAGTATAAGTAAAATCGTGCGAACATCCGTATATATCAGGTGTGGAGAGAATACTTTCTTTTTCCGGGTACGAGAATTTTTTACTAAAAATTCTCTCAAGTCCTCGCGCCGACGCGCTCGGAAGCCCCTCCAAAAGAAGTATTCTCTCCACACCTAGCATACAATAAAGAATGCGAGTCAATTTTACCAAAACATGAACATGGATGAACAAAACAAAGAAAACAGAATAGGAACAATAGCTATATTAGTCCTTATTTTCGTATCCGGTCTAGCTGACGCAGGAACATTAATCCCTTTTGTGGGCGACTTCGTAAGCCCTTTGTTTTGGACATGTATGACATACTATCTTTACAAGATAAAACATGGGCTTCTAAATTGGAAAATATTTGCTCCGAGTATTGTCTCTTTTGTATCGGAATTTATCCCTGTAGTGCAAGCATTCCCAACAATTATAGGCGCTACTATAGCCATAATATTTGTATCCCGACTTGAAGATAAGACTGGAATATCTCTAATGAAACCCTTATCGCAAGGTCAGAAAGTTCACTTACCCAGCAGAACACCACCTCTTAATCAAGGCGGAATAAGGCAACCAAGAAATATATTATAATAGTCAGAATTTATGATAAAATATAGCAAATGAAATCTCGCACAAAAATACTATTGAAAACTACACTGAATATCTTCTATGTTACATTTTTTACAATAATTTTTTCTTTTATATTTGTCATATCTATTCACGCCCAAATTCCCAACTCTATTGATGGTGTAGAGATTGGCTCTGACCCAGAAAATCCCAATCCGGGACAAAATGTAACCGTGAGTGTAGAGAGTTATAATACAGACTTGAATTCTGCTTCTGTTGTTTGGCTTGTAAATGGCAAGAATTATGCTCAAGGTACTGGTTTGAAATCTGTGAGTGTTTCTGCGCCGTCTTTGGGTAAAAATACAAGTATTGTGACAATTATTATGACCGCCGAAGGAAAGGAGGTCAGAAAATCAATAACAATAAAATCAGGGTCAGTAGATTTAGTATGGGAAAGTGAAGGTTATATTCCACCTTTTTACAAAGGCAAAGCGGTTTTCGCCTATGAAAATCTTGTCAAAATAACTGCCATGCCACACCTTTCTAATAATGAAAGTGCAGAATTGGACTCTCGCACTCTAATATATAAATGGAAAAAGAATGACAAGGTAGTCCTAGATCAGTCTGGCTATGGAAAACAAACTCTGATTATAAAAGAAGATATTCCTAGACCTATTGATATAGAATTGGAAGTAACAACAAAGAATGGCAGTCAAAAGGGTGTGGCGTTTATAACTCTTCAGCCGGGAGAGCCATCAATCTCTTTCTATGAAGAAGACCCTCTCTATGGAGTGTTATACAATAAAGCTATTATTAACAGAATCAGTCTTTCAAATCAAGAAATAAATATCCGTGCTGTGCCATATAATTTTACTTCATACGCCAAAAACTCTCCTTTGACCTATTCTTGGAGTATAAATAATCTTCTTCAGCCAGAACTTTCCACAAACCAGAGTATTATCTTGAGAACAAGAGGGGATACAGAAGGAAGTTCGGCTATTTCTCTTGAAGTTAGAAATACAGATGACATACTTCAAGGAGCACGCAATACCATAGATGTATTATTTAATAAAAGACCAATAGAAAGCAGTGTGGCCTTTTGATAAAAAGAAATGAAAAAAATAATTTCTTACAATTTCATAATGCTCATATATCTCGCTATAATCTTTGGTTCTAGCATAAATATTTCTCATGCTCAAAATACATACAAACTTCTTGAGCCGTTGCCCAATATAATGGGCACTGGGCAAAAAGGTGAGTGTGTTGATGAAAAAAATAAAACTATAACTTGTATAAACCTTGAAACTTATGTGGGCTATGTCTTCAAACTAGCTATAGCTCTTGCTGTATTTTTGGCAGTGGTAGTCCTCATATATGGCGGTTTTGAATACATGCTAGGCGAAGCCATAGGTACCAAAGCTGCCGCAAAATCAAGAATGACAAATGCCATTTATGGGCTTCTTGGAGCGTTGGTTTCATATTTGATATTGGTCACAATAGACCCAAGATTGGTGCAGATAAATACGAATATTCCGGAGATAAATATTAAAATAGATAGAGAAACTGCGAATTTTCAGAAGCAGTTAAGTAATGATTTGAACAATATGTCAGGAGAATCAAGATTGAAGGTAATAGAAGCTACAAATAAGATAAAGGAGCTTGAAAAAGAAAGAGGTGGTGTTATGCAAAAACTTGGTTCAGGTACCAGTATTGAAAACGAAAATTATGTAAAAGAATTGGCTAGAATTGACCAGGAAATCAAAGAGAATAAATCTACAGTAATAACAGAGTCGGCCAAATCATTAGGGTCAAGCCAGTTTGGTAAGATTTTTGATGTAATTCGTACTCCTCAAAACTATAATGCGACTTCCTTAAAGATTACAGACGAAGCTCAAGGAGTTATAGATAGTAACAGAAATACTATTGTTAAAAACTATGATGATTATGCAAAACAGCTTGATGAGATTCAAGAGTATGAAAAAGCTAGAGAAGTTAGAACGACAAAAGAATTTCTTTTAGATCAAATAAAACAGGAACAGGAATTGCGTGGGATGATTAATCACTATAATCACGAAGACCCTATCAAAAAACCTTATTGGGAAAAACAAATGAGAGATCTACTTGCAAAATATGCCAGTCCACCAAAAGACGAGATGGTTAATAAATATAGAAATTATCCTGATATATTAACTCAATATAATGAATATAAGACTGTCCGAGCAAACATAATTAGTCAAACCCTAAAACCCCCAGGAAAATAATATGACCAAAAAAATAATTTTCATCTTCATGCTCATTATTCTCCTCGCCGGAGGCGTGTATTACTTTTTTTTCTATCAGAGCAAGCCCATGTCACTTACCGATACAGCAGAAGCTCCTCCAACAGGATTCAGTCCTATAAACCGCTCTAGTGTTGCTACACCAAAAAATACAACACCATCAGCAACAAGCACCCCCAGACAGAATACAGTAACGGAGCAAGCAAGAATACCAGCCCTACGCCACTTGAGCACAACCCCTGTAGGTGGCTTCATGGCAAGCTCTACAGCCAGTTCTACAGTGGTTCGTTATGTGGATAGGGGAGTAGGTCATATATACGAATCTTTAAGTACAAAGAACGAAATAAAAAAGATATCAAATACCACAATTCCTCGTATATATGAAAGTTATTGGAATAAAAACCTAAATACTGCCATTTTTAGATACATGAAAGACGAGACAGATACAATAGCAAATTTCTATGCTGAAATAAGACCAATCAAAACATCAACCAGCACTTTAGAAACAATAAATGAAGTAAATAGCGAAATAAAAGGAAAATTCATATCTTCGGATATAAAAGAAATAGCTGTCTCTCCAAAAAAAGACCGTGTTTTCACTTTCAATATAGAAAATGGAAGAGGGATAGGGTATATCTCTGGTTTTGATGAAAGTAAAAAGACAAAAATCATTGACATACCTATTACTCAAGTCAATATAGAGTGGCCAGAAGAAAATACTCTTGCAATTACAACAAAATCATCCGGTGTATCATCTGGATATTTATATCTAATAGACATAAAAAAACCATCTCTCAAAAAAATACTGGGCGGGATTACAGGTTTGAATGCAAAGGTAAGTCATGACGCAAAGAAAATACTTTTCTCATCTAGCAATTCAAAGGGATTTGCGATGAGTATATACAATATAAAAGATTCTTCTACACAAGAAATGGTCTTTAGAACTACCGCTGACAAATGCGTATGGAGCAAAATTCGCCCAAACGAACTTTATTGCTCCGTCCCAGTAGAATTCCCAGCAGGAATGTATCCTGATGATTGGTACAAGGGGGTAATATCATTTGCAGACCAGATATGGCAATTAGACACAACGACAGGAGAAGTGCATCTTATGGCAAATCTTTTGAAAATTTCTGATGAACTTATTGATGCTGTAGACCTGACTCTAGACCCGAAAGAAGACTATTTATTCTTTGTAAATAAAAGAGATTTGACTCTTTGGTCGCTGGATTTGAATAGATAAAATTATGCAAAATTATTGTTTAGGTAAAATCAGCTCGCCTACTTGCGCTCGGAAGCTCTTTTATTTGTTCTCCGCCTGCTGGCGGATAAAAATAAAAGACTTCCTCACCGCAGGCTCGCACGATTTTACTAAATAATTACAATGGCTGATGCTTTTTTAAGTGCCTTCTCACAACAATCTCTTGTCCTAAAGTAAAAATACTCGTAACCGTCCAATAAAGAGCCACCACAGCCGCTATATTGTAAGAAATAAAGAAAACCATTATAGGAAAGACATATTTCATGCTTTTTGTCATATTTTGAGCCATGTCCATCTGAATATTTGAACTTGTGTCAGTATTTACACCAGTCCCTGTAGATTTCATTGAAGCAAGAGAGAAGTGGAGCTGTAGAAATTGAGCAATTGCCGCAATAATAGCCATAATTGTATTTTTTGCACCTATATCCACAAGACCAAGAAAATTCATATCTACCGTGGGAACATTTACGAAACCGTAAAGCAATTCCGTATTTACAACAGGCAAACCAGAACGAAAGAAAATAGAATAAAGAGCCCAGATAATAGGCAATTGAACTAAAAGAACTAGAAAACTAGAAAAAGGACTAATTTTCTTTTCTTTATACAAAGCCATCATCTTAAGAGCTTGACCCTGACGGTCGTCTTTCATCATCTGCTTCAAACGATTTATTTCCGGCTCTAATTCTTTCATGCGAACCTGCGTAACTATGGCTTTCTTTGATAATGGAAAAAGGATGAGGCGTATAATGATAGTAAATATAATAACTACAATTCCAGCGTCTACCCAAGGAAGAATATCCATCAAGTATATAAGCCCATTGTAAAGTGGATTAAATATAATGGTGTTATAGAAAGAAGAGAACATGTGTGTATTTTACTTCAAAAGACCCAATTTAACAAAAGATTGCTCTAAAATAGATGATATTTCAATAAAAGACGCCTTTTTTATAGAGTCTTTAGATATAAAGACGCCATAAAATCCTTCTTTAATTTTCGGATACAATATTCTTATCGCCGAATACACTCTTCTACGAATTTTATTCCTCTCTACAGCGCTTTTTGCTACTTTTTTTGGAACTGATACAGAAAAACGACTTGGACCAATAGTTTTTAATAATTTTAAAATAAACAAGGAAGAATGATAAGTCATCCCACCATCAATAGTATCCTTAAAGAGAGTTGTGGTCAGTCTTTTTTGGTTTGGAAGCATATTACACAGCTATTTTCTTTCTGCCTTTTGCCCTGCGACGCTTTATAACATTTCTTCCATTGCTAGTCTTGCTTCTAACAAGAAAACCGTGTGTTTTTGCACGCTTTCTTTTCTTTGGTTTATAGGTAAATGACATATTTAGCAAGAATACATTATGATAGAAGAAAAGGCAAGGAGTACGAGTAAAATTTAGGCGAAATCCGTTCCGCAGAAGTCTTTTTTTCTGACGCTTGCCGGAAGAAAAAAAGAGCTTGTGCGGAAGCAAGGATTTCACCAAATTTTACCTAGACATTATTTTAATTTATCTTGTAGTTTTATTTTTCCACAGGTTATCAACATACTTATAAACTTTCCACAAGTTCTTTACTTTTTAAAGAAGTATATACTACTAATACTATTTTATTTATTTTTATCATCATCATAAAAATCTCATAAAAATGAATGAACATGCACAACTTTGGGAAAATGCCTTGGTAGAAATAGAACTTGCTGTTTCTGAAGCTAATTTTTCCACATGGTTTAAAGGCAGTTTTATCTTAAAGCAAGAAGAGGGAACTATATACCTCGGAGTTCCCAACTCGTTTACTCGCGACTGGCTTTATAAGAAATTTCATCCTGTAATATTGAGAACTCTTAGAAAAATGAATGAGCAAGTCCGCTCTCTTGAGTATGTTATAACAAAAGACGCTGAAAAGAAGAAAGCTGAGGAAAAAAAGAAAGCTTTGCCAGCGCCTACCACATCTATGCCTCTTCAAGATTTCTATATAAACAAAGAAGATAATCTAAATCCAAGATATATCTTTGAAAACTTTGTTGTGGGACCTTTCAATGAGCTTGCCAATGCCGCCTCAAGAACTGTGGTAAAAAATCCGGGTACTTCTTATAATCCTTTGTTCATATATGGAAATACAGGTCATGGCAAAACTCATCTTATCCAAGCGATAGGAAATCATATAAAGCAGGACCATCCTCAGAAAAAGGTCTTTTATTTGACTTCTGAAAGATTTGGTTCAGAGTATTTCAGTGCTCTTCAGGGAAATAAAGCTCAACAATTTAAAGAAAAATACAGAAAGTATGATGTTATTATTATGGACGATGTTCAATTTTTCTCGGGAAAAGATAAATTCCAAGAAGAATTTTTTTATCTTTTTAATACTTTCCACGAAAGCAATCGTCAACTCGTCTTTTCTTGCGACAAACACCCAAACTTCATTCCAGGACTTGAAGACCGCATTAAATCAAGATTTAATGCGGGCATGATTATTGAATTGCCCGCTCCAGACCATGAATCTCGCATAGCTATCCTCAAAGCCAAAAGTTTGGCAAATAATGTAATGTTAGAAAATAACATTCTTGAATTTTTAGCTTCAAATATTGAAAGTAATGTCAGGGAACTTGAAGGAGTAATAAATACTCTTGTTTGTCAGACACAGTTGAAAGGTCGTCCTCTTTCCTTGATTGAAATTAAAAATTTAGTAAAAAATAGCACAAAGCCAAAGAAAAACATATCAATAAAGGATGTTATAAAGCTTGTTTCAGATTTTTATAATATAAACGAGGAAAGTGTATATGATAAAACAAGAAAAAAAGAGGTGGTAAAGCCAAGACAAGTGATTATGTATCTTCTTAGAGAGGACTTAAATGTGTCATTTCCTTCAATAGGAGATAAAATGGGCGGAAGAGACCATACAACAGTTATTCACTCTTATGAAAAAGTTAGAGAAGAAATCAAAACTGATTCAATTTTAATGGAGGAAATATCCCAAATACGGTCCATGTTATAAATTGTGGATATTGTGTGGAAAGATACTGTATTTATGTGTATAACTTTAGATAAAAATATGATAAATAAAAAACTTATAGAAGATATTAGAAGTAATTCAAAAATTATCAACAATTTAATTATTAAAATATATTTAAAAATATCGGTTTAAAAAAGTTATCCACATATCCACAGGACTAATAATAGTAATAAGTATTAATATAAATTAAATTAAAAATATGAGAATAGAATGTGCACAAGATAAATTAAAAGAAGCAATAACTCTAGCCGACCATATTTCAGGAAAACATATGACTCTTCCTGTTTTATCTTGTATTCTTCTTGAAACAAATAAAAACAATACTTTAACTATAAAAGCTACAAATCTTGATTTAGGTATAGAGATTACAATCCCCGCCAAAATCACAGAACAAGGAGTGGTCGCTATACCAAGTGGAATATTTTCTTCTTTTATAAATAATATATCTGAAGGAGAAAAAAGTGTTAAATTTGAGACCCAAGATAATAATATAAAAATAAACACCCCAAAAAGCTCTGGAACCATAAAAACCTTACCACATGAAGATTTCCCCAGTATTCCTCGTATAACAAGCAAAAATACCTTTTTATTAAATTCTTCAGATTTTATAAAAGGATTAAAATCAGTATGGTACAGCTCATCTATTTCAAGTATAAAGCCAGAATTATCAAGTGTTTATATTTATTGTGAGGATGAATTTGTTATATTTGTAGCCACGGACTCATTTCGTTTGGCTGAAAAAAAGGTAAAAATAAAGAAAAGTAAGGATTTTGGTCAAATACTCATACCTCATAAAAATATTCCTGAAATATTAAGAACTTTAGAGAATATACAAGGAGAAATAGATATTGAACTTGAAAAAAATCAAATATCTTTTAGTCGCGATGGTTTGTATCTTGTCTCCCGTGTTATTGATGGTATATTTCCAGATTACAAACAGATTATTCCAAAACAAAATGAAACTGAAGTTACAATACTTAAGCAGGATCTCATAAATGCTCTTAAATTATCAAATATTTTTTCAGATAAATTTAATCAAATAAATATAAAAGTCGCTCCATCCTCCAAAAAATGCGAAATTAGGACAAAAAATAATGATATTGGAGAAAATGTAACTATTTTTGATGCTGTTGTTACTGGGGAGTCAGTAGATATAAATTTTAATTATAAATATATTATTGATAGTTTTCAATCCATTGATTCTGATAGCTTAACTCTCACTTTTAATGGATTACACAAACCAATGATTATTACTCCAGTATCGGATAATACCTTTAGATATATAGTAATGCCTATGAATAGATAGGGAATTTGTGAATAATAGGAATATTATAAGTAATATAATGAAAAGTATATCGGGATTTTTTGATAGACATAGAAATAGAGCTATAGCCGAAATACAAAACCGTATTCTAATTGCAGAAATAATAAAAAAACACATAGGAGTAGATTTGAAAATAGAAGAAATTGTCATTTCGTCAGGAATATTAAGAATAAAGTCGTCACTTATTATAAAAAATGAAATTTTTATAAAAAAAACACAAATTCTAAAAGAAATAAATCAAAAAATAAATAATCTAAAGATAATTGATATTGCGTAGGTAGTATGTAATCTCTCCTGTGCACAATTTAATTTTATTAAATTGTTTTACTCTTGTGTGTTTTATTCTTGGACAATAATATCAACAACCGCTTCTCCAGTATTAAGCATATTGTCATAAACTATCACTCTTATGGTATTTTTTCCTTGGCTAGCTCCAATATTTTGTGGTATAAAATTAAGTATTTTAGGGTCTTGTTCGCTCAATGAAAGATATCGGTCATTTAGATATAGTTCCGTTTTTTTGATTGGATATTTTCCTGTTATAAGTAATTCTATTTGTACTTTTGATTTTTGATTAAAAGTTGTATTGGGTATTGGCGAATTTATTTTTACTTTTGGAGAATTGGCTTGGGTATGAATATCATCTATATCTATTGGGATGTCTGCTAATATAGCTTCCACAAAGCCTGGATTGTTCTTTTTCCAATTCTCAAACCAGTTTCTAACCCCATATTCCCAGTATTCGTATTGAGAATCGGACTTAGGGTCTTTTGGTATATCTCCATTAGGATTATCTTTATCTACCCAGTGAAGAATGGAGTGAACGCTATTTATTATCATCTGTTGTTGTGTTTCTAGGGGGGTGTCTTTTGTAGCTACCTTTTTTGAAATTGAATCTATGTTATATGAAATACCACCTTTCCATATTCCACTTAATACTGGCTTAAGGTCTATGGGTAGCGGTTCTGGTTTTTTGAAATATTCTTTTGGGATATAATCATTTATTTCTGACATAAAAGCTCCCCAGACGGGAGAAATGACAAGTCCAGCCACTTTTTTACCCATAGAAGTATTGTCATTTTTTCCCGCCCAAGCTCCCACCACTATGTTTGGAGTATATCCTTCTATCCAGACATCGCGATAATCATTTGTAGTACCTGTTTTTATGGCTACCTGTTTGCCACCCAGAGCGTCACCTATAGGTATAAGACTAGACATGCGGACTTTGGTATCAGAAAGAATATCGGATATTTGGCGGGCAATCTGGGCGGGTATAACCTGATTTGGATAATCTCTCGCTTCTTCAATAATATTTCCAGAGCTATCTTCTACTTTTAATATTGACCTGTACGGATTTCTTATCCCATCATTTGCAAATACTCCATAAGCGCTAGTTAGCTCCAAAAGAGAAACCTCTCCACCTCCAAGAACCAGAGTTAATCCATAACGGTCAGGGTCGTTCAAGCTAGTTATACCCATAGCTTTTGCTGTTACTAGCGATTCTTTTATACCTGCTAAATAAAGGGCTTTTACCGCTGGAATATTACGAGAATGAGCTAATGCTTCTCTTATGGTAAGAGGACCTTCATAAAGTCCATCATATTCTTCAGGAGTGTAGCATTTTTTAAGGTCAGTTTTTTCATTTTTTGGTTTTCCTTCTATTGTACATTCTGTAGAAAATTCTGTTTGAACATCAAAAAGAACTGTATCTGGAGTATACCCTTTCATAAAAGCAGTAGCGTAAACGAATGGTTTAAATGTAGAACCTGGCTGGCGGTATGCTGTAGTAACATTGAAATTACCATCTATTTTTGTATCAAAATAATCTCTTGAGCCAACCATAGTCAAAATGTCCCCGTTCTTAGGATTTATGGCTATCATTGCTGTATTGCTGGCATTGAACTGAGATTCAAGATTTGGAGAGAATTTTTTTATAACTTTCTCTGCTTTTTCCTGTATACTATAGTCAAGAGTGGTTATGACTTTTAATCCACCTTCGTCCACCATATCCTGACCGTACTTTTGAATCAAATAATCTCTTACATAAAGAGAAAAATGAGGAGCTCTAATGCCAGAAGTATTTTTTTCCAAAAACTGCACTTTTTCCTTTATGGCAGAATCATATTCTTTGTTTGTAATATAGCCATATTCTTTCATTTTATTTAATACAAGTTTTTGTCTAACATCTAGACGGTCTTTGTTTTTGCCATAAGGAGAATAGAAAGTGGGGGCTTGAGGTATGGCCGCAATATATGCTGATTCGGCTATAGTCACATCTTTTGCTGATTTTCCAAAAAATGTTTTGCTAGCTTCTTCAACTCCATAAATATTTCCACCATAAGGACTTTCATTCAAATAAGTTTCAAATATCTGGTCTTTTGTCAGTATTTTTTCTATTTTTAGGGCTAGAATCCACTCTTTTAATTTTCTGGTGATAGTTTTATCTTGAGTCAACACAGAATTCTTTATGACTTGTTGGGTTATAGTAGAGCCACCCTGAACAAGACCTCCTCCTGTAATATTGGCGATGATAGCTCTAAGTATAGAAGCTGGTTGTATGCCATGATGCCTGTAGAACTCAACATCTTCTACTGAAATGGTGGCATCTTTTATATATTTAGAAATGTCTTCAAATGGAATAATAGTGCGCTTAGCATCACTATGAATATCATATAGCAATATTTCCCCAGTCCTATCATATATTTTTGTTGATTGAGCCACTTTACGAGCTTCAAAAGCGCTTAAGTCTGGTATCTGTAGAGTAGAAAACCAAATAGCTCCTAATCCAATTAAAATAAGAGCCACGGATAAACAAAATAATATGAGTGACTTTATGTGTTTTAGCCACCATGGACGGCGTCGCGACATGGCAAAATTGTACCATACATGTTAGATTATGTGCATGTTTGGAGTAAAAAAGACGGAAATAATAACTGATGAAAAAAAGATAGACGAGCTTCTTTCTCGTGGGGTAGAGGAAGTGATAGAGAAAGATAAGCTCTTATCTAAATTGAAAAGCGGTAAACAATTGCGTATAAAGTTGGGGATTGACCCAACAAGTTCAAATATTCATATTGGGCGTACTATTCCATTACTCAAGCTTCGCGATTTCCAAGAGCTTGGTCATAAAATAGTTTTGATAATTGGAGACTTTACAGCAGTGATAGGGGATACTTCCGATAAAGAAAGCGAAAGACCAATGCTTACAGAGGTACAGGTAAAAAAGAATTTAGAAAATTATATAGACCAAGTTGGAAAAGTTATAGACATTACTAAATGTGAAATACATTACAATAGTAAATGGCTTAGCAATCTTAGTTATAATGAAATATGCAAACAAGCCGATGTATTTTCTTTGAGCGATTTCATCTCCAGAGAGAATATAAAGAAACGACTAGATACAGGAAAAAGAATTTCATTGCGAGAATTGATGTACCCCTTGATGCAAGGATATGATTCGGTTGCTATAAAATCCGATGTGGAGATTGGCGGTACTGACCAGAGATTCAATCTTCTTGCCGGAAGAGAATTGCAGAGATATTACAAACAAGAACCACAGGATATTATTACAAACCCACTAGTTGAAGGTCTGGATGGCAGGAAAATGAGTTCAAGTTGGGGAAATACAATCAATTTATTAGATTTTGCAAATGATATGTATGGAAAAGTCATGTCTTTGCACGACAATTTTATTATCAAATATTTCACCCTGACCACCAGAGTAGGTCTTGATATTATAGAAAATTACAAAACAGCTCTGGTTTCAGGCACAAATCCAAAAGATATAAAAATGAAACTGGCTTATGAGCTTGTAAGATTGTATTTTTCTGATAATGAAGCGAAAAAAGCCGAAAAATATTTTACAAACACTTTTAGCAGAAAAGAAGTTCCAGAAGATGTTATGGAAATAGTCACTTCAAAAGGAGCAGATATAAAAGACCTTCTTGTAGAATCAAAAATAGTTTCTTCAAATGCAGAGTGGCGACGGCTGGTGGAAGGGAATGCTGTGTCTATTGTCGGCACAGAAGAAGTAATAAAAGATTCATTTATAAAAGCAGAAAATACTCAAGTTTTTCGTATTGGTAAAAAGAGGTTTGTGAAGGTGGTGGTGAGGTAGGCGTATTATTATAAGGAGACTGACTTATTAATTAAATTAATTGTATGGATTTTAATATCATCGCTACGATTCTGAGTATTATTGCAAGTATTGTATTTATGATTGCTGCATATATGACACGAAAAGATCGAAATGAAATTCGTAAAGTTGTAACTAAAATAAATACTACTAATTTTGGAAATTTTTCAGGAAACATATCTCATTTAAATGCTGGGGCTGGTTTTGATTTTTCACATAAATAAACACAAAATGTTAGAAAGAAAACAAAAATTGCTTGAATTGGAAAAGACTAATAAATATTTTTTCCACGGCTCAGAAAAAGAAATAGATATATTTAAACCACATCAAGCATATAACTGGCGGAATGGGGTAAAAGAAAAGGATGGCGAACCAGCGACCTTTGCATCCCCATCAGTTAACTACGCTATCTTTATGGCTATTTTTAACAAAAAGAATTGCCCAAATGAATTAAAGTCTGGAGTAAAAGTTTCTGCAGAAAATATAGAGAGTAATAAGTTTGAAATTACTTTTGAAACTAGTAGAGGAACTTTAGCGAATCTCGTCACTAATGCAACTGGATATGTCTATGTTTTTGATAGGAAAGATTTCCCAAAAAGAAATAGCCCAGCAGAATATATGTCACACTCGGAAGTAACTCCTTTAGAAAAAATTCTGGTTACAAAAGAAGATTTATCTAAATTGGCCATATTATGAAAATAGAATTTACATACGACATAAACAAAGACATCGAGAACTTTATCAATGGAACGAGAGCGGTAAACAGCAAAAAACCGACAAAAGTTTCAGACCTCATTTTCTGAAAAGTATGGTGATACTTTTAAAGTAGAAAAGGTCAAAGCGTTCATAGAGGAACAAGATAAAACAAACAACTTTGATGCGAATAAAGAAATTGTTGCTGTTGAAGAAAGGTGGAAAATTGCCGAACCTGTTTTCATTGAGCGAGTAGAAAAGATATTTGGCATTTCCTACCCCGTGCCGATTATTACCGTTTATTTGACCCATAATGAGCGTTGCACCTACAACATCGAGCAGGACTACTTTTTCGTCAGAATTGGCTCGGAATTTTCCAATAACACGATAATGCACGAACTTTTGCATTTCTACACTTGGCACGCTTTCGGTAAAAAGTTATTGGACGAAGGGCTTTCAAAATTGACATACAACAATATTAAAGAATCTTTAACTGAAATTTTGAATCTTGAGTTTTTCGATTTGCTGAAAGGGAAGCCCGATAGTGGCTATCCACAACATCAGGAAATGCGTACTAAAGTCAAAAAAATATGGCTGGAGAAGAAAGATGTGAAACCGGTTATTGATGGTATTCTTGGAGATGAATAATTTAAGAAATAAAATTTTTAAAATAGAAGATATTCAAGAATTATTCGCATCGGTAAAAGACAATTTGTAAAAATTATGACGAAATAGAAGTATTACTATAAAAATAATCATCTGACAACAAAATCTCCACTTCCCGCAAGGGGATTTTTTGTTGTGTAAACTAAATTTTATCAAAATTTTATTATTTTTTCATTAAAACTTTATCTCGGTTTGATATGGTTTCTAAGTAATTTACATTATTAGCTTAAAAACACATATTATTATGGAAACACAAACAGGTATAGGAGAATTTGGACCAATTTATGAAGGAATAAAAGGAAAATATGCTATAGATTTTTTATTGAAAAAGAAATCTGGGGAAGTTCCTGGTGCAATGAAAAGAAAAGAATTGGGAAATATTGATTTTATTTATGGAAAGCAGGGTGAGCAAGGTTACGGATTAGCTCATATTGAAGAATATCATCCAGATGTTCTTCCTTATCTTGTGTCAATTATTCAACATGGAGAAATATTCAAGCAAGCTAAAGATCGCATTATTATTGTTCATAAAGTTCCTTTAGAAAAAGGGGTGGCCGTGATAAGACTGGATTGGAATGGTATACGGAAACAGTGGCTTGTTAGTGCTTTTTAAACGAAATCAACCCACATCCTTAGGGGATATGGGTCGCTTGCGAATTTCAGCCCCTCAAGCGATTTACATTGATTTGAGAGTAATATTATAATAACACACCGTTCTTAATAAAATCAATCAAAAATAACAATCCTACTCCTCCCATCTATCTTTGAAAGGATTTACTTCTTCTTCGTCCAATATTGCATCTTCCTCCAATTCTTCATCAACCTCTTCTCCCACGGCAGTTTCTGGGTCAATGATTTTTTCTTCAGCGTCAATTTCTATTATTTTTTCTTCTTCAGTGGGTCTTGTATTATTTTGTTCTTTTGTTTTAGGCATATCTTTTTGCTATTTTACTACTTTATTTAATTTAATTTTTCCAATTGATAACTGGTTAATTATTTTATTTCCATAGTTGTAACAAAATGTCGCTTTTTTTGCAAACTACCCTACCTGTGGAAAACTTTTTCCTTGGTGGGCTATGCAGGTCAGAGCCACTGCTATGGCGTCATATTCATCATCTTGTATTTTCTCATGATTTTTTCTATTGTCCACACTATTGTTTTTCTTTCTGTCCTTTTCAGTATCTTTTTTATTGTCTTTCTTATCGGTTTTCCTACTCATTTCCACCAAAAGAGGCAACATTTTTATAATCTGACTTTTATCGCTTGTACCATGTCCTGTCACAGCTATTTTTACTTGCAAGGGGGTGTATTCAAATATTGGAATATTGTTTTTAATAGCTTCATAAGATATAACCCCTTTAGCTTCAGCTACTCTCATGGCGGTTTTTTGGTTCTTTGTTATAAAGAGAGATTCAATAGCCATGGCGTCTGGACAGTGCTTCTCTATAATGTCGGCGATTTTGTTTCCAACTTTTCCCAGTCTTGTATAAAAAGGGTCTTTTGAGGAAGTTTGCAAACATTCCGAATAAAGCAGAGTTTCTTTTTGTTTAATATTTTTCTCAACTATAGATATCCCAACTCGGTCATATCCAGGGTCAATTCCAAGTATTTTCATATTATTTCATTTAATTATTTTTTTCTATCCTAATTAAATCTATAATTTCTAGTTATTTTTAAGTATTTATTATCAGTATAACTACTCAGCATTTGTAAATACATTTTGAACTTCATCATTTTCTTCAATTTCTTCTACTAGGGCATGAAGTTTGGAAATATCTGCTTCTTCAAGAGGTATTTCATTGTTTGCTTTCCAGCCATCGTGTGTTTTTGTAAATGCCCAAACGGCACTTCCTTGCGCTGCAAGTTCACAACCATGTTTTGAGAGTATATGTTTAATTTCTTGTGCCGCCTTATTTCTATTATCAGTTAGTGCTTCAATAAGAATGGCTGTTCCTCCCGGACCATAAGATTCATACATCACTGTTTCCATAGCTATGCTATTATCCGTCACGGCTTTCTTGATAGCTCGTTCTATAGTGTCATTTGGCATATTTTCTTTCCTCGCTTTTTCTATAGCCATTGCCAATCCCGGGGATTTCATATTTCCACCTGCTTTCTTGGCTTCTACTGTTATCAATCTGACATATTTACCAAAAGATTTGCTCCTCTGAGCATCGTTTTTGGCTTTCTGATGTTTTATCTTTGAAAATTTATTATGTCCGGACATGGGGGTATTTATGGTTTTAATTTTTTTAGCACCTCTTTTATTTCTTCTTTTTGTTTTTTCTGTAGCTCTTTCATTTCTCTCTTGTGTCTCGCCGTCATCTTTTTTATATCCTCTGCAGATGGCAATGATTCTGGATAAATGTTTGACTTAATCAACACCCCTCTGATGTTCCTATTATTTGTTACATGCTCATTAAGTATACTACCTTTTCCTTGTAGGTCTTTTCTTTTTGTATTTTCGGTAGTTATAGCTGTTGCAAATTCTTTTGCTGAGATTGTTACCTCTGGTAAAATGTCTGCAAGCGGTGCATTTTTCTTTGCACCAAGTCTCCTTTTCATATCTTCTGTTGTTTTTCCACCAAATAGTGCCTTGTCACCAAAGCTTCGTATTTCAGATATACCACGACCATCTACACCTCTACCGAATACTAATACGGCGAAAGCCTTTTCAGTAATGGTTAGCTTTTCTCTAGCGCTAATTCTCTTGAGTTCTGCTATTCTTTGTTCAATCATTTCCATCTTTCTGGTTTGTGTTACAAAATATGCTTGTGCAAAGGCAATTTCTGTTTTTCGAGGATCTCCATTAAGAGTAATTAGATAACAAGCGTATCTAGTCAGCTTAATATCTGGTATTTCTTGCTTCGTGTTTTTTCCAACAATTATTAGCTTCGTGACGTCACGAAAGTGATCCGCAACAGAACCCCTGGCATTTTTACAAGCTTCTTTTGCTCTCACGATAGCCGTCTCAAAGTTTTCCCAACGCAAATAACCCAATAAAGGATACAAATCTCGTGCATACCAATACTCTACGCCATTTTCACGACGGACATTATCAAAAGTTTTGTATAGAATTTGTAATTGAGTATTTTCCATTACTCAATTTTATCACTAGAAAATATTCTGTAAACTTATCAGAGAGAATTAGTTGTTCTGTAATTTTTTCTTAGGGTAATATAATGAATATATTTTTGTATTTTTACTTATTATTTTCCCAAATATAATCAAACATAATACGAAATGTCTCAGTGATGTATTTACTTTCAATTACCACAGTAACAATTGATTCTTTGAAGTTGGTAATAGCTACTTTATCTCCATAAATAATGATTTGAGCGGGAATGTTTAGTTTTTCTGTAGAGACTTTCTTTCGAGTAATGAGGTATTTCTCATCTTCTCCAACTGGCATCACGGTTAGTTGTCCTTCGACATATGGAGTAATGGCTTTTGTTCGTATATTCTTTGCTGTTTGTTTTTCTATATGCTCTTTTGTCAGATTAAGAATCTCTGGTATGGCTTTATATATAGGAGCACTTATGATTAAAATATCTTGCCCAATATCGAGAATATCCCCATGTACTCTTTCAATGCCCTCCACTCCTTCATAAAATTGGATGTTCGGTTTACCTGAAAGAGCGTTAAACTCTGATGATAATATGCCGAATATGGTACTGAAGTCTGAAAAAGCGTGGTTAAGGTTCTGTCTATTTTTCTCAACCATTTCCTTAATATTCCTAGGATGTTTTGGCAAGAAAAGTGCGATCTTGCCTATGTCATCTCGCTTCTCAACAAGATTTAGAGCTATGAGCTGGTCAATAATTTTATATGTAAGTGCTCTACCCACAGCTGTTTTTGAAGCTATTGTTTTTGCCGAAGAGAAGCCATTGCTTAAAAGATAGGTATATATTTTTGCTTGTTCAAGACTAAGTCCGCATTCCACTAATATTTTTTCATTCATTTTGTTATATTGTTATGACAATAATATGCTTATTTATCAAGGATACTATAGAAATCGTTATAATACAAGGATTAAAGTGTGGATAAGTGTTGTTATGTATTGACAAATCTGTTCAGTATGCTATGATTGTTTCAGATATGAAAACAACATACTTCGGTTTCGGGATCGCTCCCAGCATGTTTCCCTCGAATTGCACCATTCGTAAGCAGGAGCTTACGGTGGAGCAGGCAAAGGAAACCATCGCCGGGGGCGTGACCTCCTGCCTCAACCCTAGCCACAAGGCGAGCATTGAGGTGATGGAGACGAGGTTCGGCATGAAGGTGGAGATACCGGCGAAAGCGCCGAGCGTCTCCCTCCAAGCTGGAGACCGCTTGGTGGTGATGGGGGTCAGGGGACTCCCCCGGTTGGAAAACCGGCACGAGTACACCCCCGAGGAGGTGGCAGGTGCGAAGTTCGACTTCGCGCTCTTCACGGTCGGGGAGTAATCTCGTAGGGTTGAAGATGAACCTAAAAACTTTCCTCTCCTGCAGAGTGTGCAGAGAACATGTGATGGTACAGCATATAAATGTATCCATAATGTGATTTGGGCAACCAAGTCCGACTCTGGGGAAGCTCCAGGGCGCCTGACAAGCGGAAACTGTTGGGATGATTCATTTCATCTCTTGCCTCTCGGAATGTATATTCCGACTGATGAGTCCGAAAGGACGAAAGGCAGAATATCTTTGAATTTCCTTGTGAAAGCAAGTTTGTAAGATTAGAGAATTGAGTCTTGCAGTAAAAATAAAGGTGTCATACCAAATCATGCAAGTGAGGTGAGTATGAAAAAGAAAAGCTGAAAGTGCTTTCGACCTAACTTGGCCGAGATGAACAGCCCGGCCCATCATCCAGAGAGTGACCCTGCTACGGTACGACAGTTCATTTTGACTGTCATACCGAAATGGGATGGGTGCTTGCACCCATGTTCAAAATTTTCAGACCGATTCCTGCTAGTAAGGAATCGGTAAAGGATTTGCTCCGTAGCGTGATTGGTAACAATCAGCGTAAGGAGTGGTATAAATCCCGCTCAAGGACCACCATCCTTGAGCACTTCATTGAGTCCTTGATTGAAAGATTATTGAGGATTCATAGAGTTTCAGTTTCAGTTTTTTAAAAATTAAATAAAGAAAGGAGGTGAAAGGATGCGAAGTTCGTGTCGGGAAGACGGGAGGCGCAATACCCTTGGTTATTTCAGAGGTGCTCGGGAATTTTTTCCTCAAGGCACCTTTAAGGAAATCGAGTTAGTTGTGGCTCTCGATCCAGTCTGGCATTCATCGGATGGAATCAGCGAGGTAGTCATGGCGATTGGGGCTGCAGAGCGTAAGCTCAATAGTCTCAAAGACCGAAAGGATTACCTGGTAAGATCCATTGCCGATGATCAGAATTGGTGGCGTCCTTCCCCAGAAATGAAACAGCTATATAGACAAGAGCTTAAAACTCTTCGTCAAGAAGCTGTGAAATTTCAGAGGGAACTGGATGAACTCCAAGCCATTATTGGATGACCGCAGGAAAGACTGCCAAAGGATCACTCCAACCTTTGTAATAGAAGAGTGAAAAGTTCACCTGAACAAGGATGAAACTTTTGTCACCGTCATAAAATGGTGAGTTGGGGTTGCAGACCCTGGGGATCGTAAGATTCTCTTCTGTCTCGGAATATGTATTCCGACTGATGAGCTCAAAAGAGCGAAACAGAAGTTTTTATAAATATTTTTTAAATCAAAAAAAGAAAGGAGGTGAAAAAATGAAAATCGTGCGTTTGGAGCCAGAGAAGATTCTCGAAGCGATTCGTATCGCAAGTGAGAGTTTTGGAACATTCCACTTTACTCATCTGCCGGAGAGGATCAGGGATGGTGTAGATGAGCTTGCAGAGGATTTTAGGCTATACTCGTTTTGGGAAAGTAGCGACTTTTGTTGCTGTTTTTCTCCAAAGTGGGCTGCTGAAGATGCCTCTGATAGGGGAATGGCGGTGGATTCCAAGGATCTCGCGAAAAGGAAGAAGGGATTCGCAAAAGTCTGCCAAATTTTTGGCTGTTCAGCTAAGGATGAGGTGGTTGGGATCCGTCCAATTCTTTGAGCTTCTAAAACTGCGACCTACGGCACGCGGGGAAGAGTAACTTCCTGGCAACAGAATTGTTACAGGAGAATCCATGATTCTCCAATTTATTAATTTCGTAACTCGCGTTGTGAATTTATAGATTAAAAAATAGTTACAACAATTTTCCAGACCCCTTTATCTCCAAATGCGCGTACGCCTTCTCTGTCGGAGCTCGCCCGCGAGGTGTGCGCTCGAGAAGGCCGAGCTGGATTAAATACGGTTCGTACACTTCCTCTATCGTCGCTTGTTCTTCGGAAAGGGCGGCGGCTATGGTATTTAAGCCAACGGGCTTGCCACCGAATTTGTTTATCATTGTCTTCAATATATCTCTATCTGCACCGTTCAATCCCAAATGGTCCACACCCAACATTTTTAACGCTTTCTCAACTATATCTTGAGAGAGAGATGTTTTCTCAATCTGGGCGTAATCTCTGCATCTTTTTAGAAAATAGTTTGCTGTTCTTGGAGTAAATCTGCTTCTTGACGCTATGGCTTTTATGGCGTCTGGGTGAATATCAATATCAAGTATCTTTGCTGACCTTTTTATAATTTCTCCTATTTCGCTTTCAGTATAAAATTCAAGCTTGAAAACTCCACCAGAAAAACGAGAACGCAGGGGAGAAGAAATCATAGCTATGCGAGTAGTAGCGGCAATAAGTGTAAAAGAGGGAAGTTCAAGCTGAATAGTTCTAGCCGAAGGTCCTTTTCCAATGATAATATCAAGCGTCCCAGTTTCCATAGCTGGGTAAAGCACTTCTTCAATAGCTTTGTTTAGCCGATGTATTTCGTCTATAAAAAGAATATCTCCGTGAGATAGATTTGTAAGAATTGAAGCCAAATCTCCTATCTTTAATATAGCAGGTCCAGAAGTGACTTTCATTTGAGCTTCTGTTTCTTTTGAAATGAGATGAGCTAGTGTTGTTTTTCCCAAGCCGGGCGGTCCATAGAAAAGAATATGCTCTGGAGGGTGATTGCGCTCTTTTGCCGCAGTTAAAAGTATATGCAGATTATCCTTTATTCCTTTTTGTCCTATATATTCTGCCCAACGGCCTGGACGCAAGGTCTGGTCAAGGTAACCGGACTCGCTATTTCTGTCAGTCACCCTATCTCTCGTCGCGTTTTTTTTCTTGCCATTTTCTGTTTTGGGTGATATTTTTTTCATATAGGTTGAGAAGATGTCTATATATTTATCATTGACATATCAATCAAACTGTGCTAGTCTTTCCATATTGATTGATTAAGATTGATATTAAATGGTAATGGGAAAGTAGTTTATAGTATAGCACTTTGTATGAAAGCTTCGGATTCATGAATCTCTAAGCAATATAGCTAGTTTACTAGTTATCTGACATAGTGTCGTGGACATTCTGGTTACCATCTTGTATGTGTTTACTGGGGTCATCCTTGGCCCTATGTTTATCTTTTAATGATCGCATTGAAAGCATTGCTTAGAGATTCTTGCACCCGACTCGCATTTAATAATCAAATACCTATAATTTTTCATAAAACCTCATATTAACTTTCTAAACTTATAGTACTACTATTTTTTCCAATTTCAATTGACACTGTAAAATTTATAGTTCGTAACTATTCGTAATGATTATAAATTCTTCGGAGGAAGTTTAATACCATGCCCTTCCAGTCGCTCTCTATCACTTGCTGTGACTCTAGAAAGTTCAAGGTGTTGCGTTCTATGTTTATCCTCCAATTTTCTTATTTCTCTTTCCAATTCTCTTATTTTTGCCTCATCTTGAGGAATTTTTCTCTTTCTTTCATCAATTTCACGCATTTCCTTCTCGTTTTGTTGTTTGAAGTTTGTTATTTCTTCTTGCAATTTCTGTTTTTCTGATTTCTTTTCATTTAGAATACTAGCGTCATGTTCCATCTCCTGTTTTAGTCGTTTGAAAGTCAGTTCAAAATTATCAATTGAGCTCATTTTTTTATTAATTAGTTAGTATTATTTTCTATTTATTTTCTTACCCATTCAGCCAATTATTCCTCTATAGTAATAACTCTTTCAAGTTCATCTAGCGATGTAATTCCTTGTAAGACTTTTATTATACCATCTTGCGTCATAGTGAGAATTCCTTGAGCAGCTGCAGCTTTTGCTATTTCCGTATCACTTGAATTGTATTCAATCACTTTATTTACTTCTTCATTTAATTTCATTCCCTCATAAATACCTATACGACCTTTGTATCCTGTATTATTGCATTTTTCGCATCCTACATGACCGAAAACTGAAGGAGGCATGACCGGAATCTCTTTTTTATCAACAATGGTAGCTAGTATCTCGTCTATTTTTCTTTTTATTTCTCCTTCTATTGCTATGGCTTTCTTGCAGAAAGGACATAGTTTGCGGATAAGTCGTTGGGCTAGGGCGATGTTTATTGCAGAACTCATGATTTTTGGATTGATACCGAGGTCAATCAGGCGAGGGAATGACCCAGCAGAGCTATTTGTATGTAATGTGGAGAAGACGAGATGTCCAGTAAGAGAAGAATTGATGGCTATAGAGGCAGTTTCTCCATCGCGTATTTCACCAACCATGATTATGTCTGGGTCTTGGCGCAATGCGGAGCGCAGTCCCTCTAGAAAAGTATATCCTTTGTCATTGACTTGTGTTTGCACAATGCCAGGCAAATGATATTCAATAGGGTCTTCAATCGTAATTATTTTCACACCGGGATTATGGACTTTTTTTAGAAAGGCGTACAATGTGGTGGTTTTTCCAGAACCAGTCGGACCTGTGGTGAGCAACATGCCATTTGGTTTTGTAATTTCTTTCTCCAGAATTGATAAAAGTTTTTTTGGAATACCCAGTTCTTCCATGGATATGGAAATAGTTTTTGGATTTAGAAGGCGCATGACTATGGATTCATCATAAGCTCCAGGGAGAACAGATGTTCTTATTTCAATATTATCTTTGCCTATATGCACACTGAAACGACCGTCTTGGGCGTCTTTTTTGATATTTATCTTTAGTCCAGAAAGAAGTTTTATGCGTGAGAGTAGAAGATTATAAGTATCATGGTCAAAATTTAAGACATTCACAAGGACACCATCAAGACGATATCTCAAACGGATATAATCTTCTTCTGGTTCTATATGGATATCAGAGGCCTCCACCGCCATTGCTCCAGCCAGTATTGTCTCCAAGATACGAGAAACTCTATAGCTTTTTTTCATAGCCAGAGTATTTTCCAGAATAGAGACTATTGCGGGCAATCCTTTTGCCTTTTCTATAATAGTGGCAATTTCCTCGCTTGATATTTCAAGAGAACCGGCTTTTGTCTCATAAGCGAAAGATAAATCTTTGTACATTGACCATGCCTTTTCAAGGCTGGCTGTTGAAGATATGGCAAGAGTTATTTCGTATCCCTTTTTCTTTATATCTAAAAGAGTTTCTTGAATTTTTTGGTCTTCAGGATTTCTAACTGCAATTTTAAGTCTTTTGTCTGCCAGAGCATAGCCCGCCATTTTCATTTCTCGGGCATTTTTTTCATCAATCAATCGCAAAGCGTCGGCACTGATGGATACAACAGTCAGGTCAACATATTCTATGCCATATTTTGCTGATAAGAATTGCACTAGCTCCTCCTCTTCTTGTTTGAGAAGGTCTCCTATTTTTCTATTTTGTTTATCTTCATCAAACTGAATCATTATGCTATAAGTATACCTTATATTGTTTTTCTGTTGTAATCTATGGTGGGTGGTGTAAGATTTCATATAAATGGCTCGGAAGTACTTTTTCTGAACCTGAACGCATTCGTCAGGGAAGGTGAAGGAAAAGTACTTCCGAGCCATTTAGACGCCGATGTAGCTCAGTTAGCAGAGCACCACTTTCGTAAAGTGGTTGTCGTCAGTGCAATTCTGGCCATCGGCTCCAAAATTTTTTGCCTAGATATCTTTCTCCGCTTCCAGAAACTCGTCCAGATTACCCTCAAAAACTTTATCTATTTGTGAAGTCTCAATATTTGTCCTGTGATCTTTAACCATCTTATATGGATGTGTGACATATGAACGAATCTGATTTCCCCACTCAATAGAAGTAGTCTTGCTTATATACATACCTTTCTCTTTTGCCACTCTTTCATCTTCTTTCGTTTTAAATATCTTGCCTCGCAGAATATCCAATGCTTTTTCTTTATTCTGTGCTTGTGAGCGTTCGGAGGTGACATGAACAGATAGGTTTGTGGGTTTATGAACAATACGCACAGCCGTTTCTCTTTTATTTACATTTTGTCCTCCCGGACCACCAGATTTTGCAATAGAAATTTCTAAATCTTTATCGTTAATATCAATATCGGTAGAATGTATTTTTTCAAATTTTGGTATGACTTCTACCATAGAAAAAGAAGTGTGGCGAAGTTGTTTTGCATTGAAAGGAGAAATGCGAACTAAACGATGAACGCCGGATTCATTTTTCAAAATACCATAGACACCTGCAGTTGACACACCAGTTGTTTTGTCATTTCGCAAACTTCCGTTTATTTCAACTGTAATATTCCTATAGCCCCCATGATTATTTTCATTAGCATGAATAATCTGCATTCCCCAACCTTTTTTCTCCGCAAGTTTTCTATACATTCTATAAAGGATTGCCGAAAAATCTTCCGCGTCGTCTCCTCCGGCACCTGAAAAAATAGTCATGACAGCATCTCCTTTGTCATATTTGCCCGCTTTTCCGCCATGAGCTACCTCTTCCTTCAATTCTTTGAGTTCTGTGATTATGTCTTGTGCCTTGACTTTATCAGTCCAAAAATCACCACTTTGCATGAGGGTTTCAATTTCTTTTATGCGGTTTGGTTTTTTATTATCATTATCCATAAATATACACTATGCTTCATTCACATCCACTCTACCAAATTTCTCCCCTCCTGTCCCTCCTCACTACCTAGATTTATGTTTACCCCTCTATCTCGGAGTAATCCGAGATGATTTTGACTGTGATATAATATCTTTATGATTTATTTTGATAAGGTTACAAAAGTTTATCCCGATGAATCTGTGGCTCTTGATGAAGTAAGTTTTTCTGTAGAACCAAAGGAATTTGTTACTATTGTTGGACATTCTGGAGCAGGTAAGACTACTCTTATGAAAATGCTAATTGCCGAAGACAGACCAACAGAAGGCACTATATTCTTTGAATCAAAAGACATTCATTGTCTAAAAAAGGGGGAAATGAACAAACTTCGCAGAAGAATAGGCACAGTTTTTCAAGATTTTCGCTTGATTCCAAATAAAACTGCATATGAAAATATCGCTTTTGCTATGGAAGTATCGGGGCATACCGACAAAGAGATTGCTTCAGATGTGCCCTATGTTTTGGACCTTGTGGATTTGGGAAACAAGCTCTGGAATTTTCCGCACCAGCTTTCTGGTGGAGAAAAACAGCGCGTGGCTATTGCTCGCGCCATTGTCAATCAGCCCGATATTATTATTGCCGATGAACCGACAGGAAGCATAGACCCTGTAAATTCATACGGTATTATCAAAATTCTTCAGAAAATAAATGAGCTTGGCACTACTGTTCTTCTTACAACGCACAATAAAGGTGTCGTGGATACGGTTGGCGGAAGAGTGCTCACTATGGAAAGAGGGAAGATTATCCGAGATGACAAGGACGGTAAATATATTTTGTAGCGCCATGATTTATAAAGAATAATAAAAGGTATGATATTCACTTATTTTAAAAGAATTACAAAAGCGGGCTTTATCAATTTTTGGAGGAGCGGTTTTCTCTCTTTTGCGGCCATTATAGTTCTTACGCTGTCTTTGACTGTTTTCGGCACTCTTATTTTTGGAAGCGCTTTTGGCCGAACCCTCATAGAAGAAGTAAAAGCAAAAGTTGATATTAATGTCTATTTTACTCTGAACGCTCAAGAATCTAACATTTTGGAGTTCAAAAAAACTATAGAAAAAATTCCTGAAGTTGATAAAGTGGAATATATTTCCAGAGAACAAGCTCTCGCTAGCTTCAAAGACAAATGGAAAGACAACACTCTCATTTTGCAGGGATTGACTGAAATAGGCAACAATCCTTTTCCAGCAGTCTTAAATATAAAAGCAAAAGAGCCGTCGCAATACGCCAATATCGCCAATTTTCTTGATAGCAAAAATCTTTTGTCAAAAGACGGCGTGTCTATTATTGATAAAGTGAATTATAATCAAAACAAACTTGTTATTGACCGCTTGGGCAAAATAATTCCTGCCGTGGAAAAAGTCGGGTCTATTTTGTCAATAATTCTCGTCATTGTGGCTGTCATTATCACTTTCAACACCATTCGTCTTATTATTTATACCGCCAAAGACGAAATATCGGTCATGAAGCTTGTCGGAGCTTCAAATGCATACATACGAGGACCCTTTGTCATGTCGGGTACTATGTATGGACTAATATCAGCCATTCTCACTCTGATAGCTCTTGCTTTATTTTCTTTCTATGGCGATATGGCTATTGTGAAATTTGCCGGCGTAGAATCTGTGGGAGATTTCGGGCTTATTATAAATGTTTTCTCAAGATATTTTCTAAACAATTTCGGTCAGATTTTTGGCATCATCATGGGGTCGGGCATAGTTTTGGGAGCCATTTCCAGTTATTTAGCAGTACGCAGATATCTCAAAGTGTAAAGTGGACACAAAATTTTTCTCTGTTAAAATAAGCAAATGAAACATAAACATGGCAGAAAGACAGATAAGAAGAAAAACAGAAAGATAGAAGATAAACCAGAGAAAAAGTCGGCAGAAGAAGTGACAAAAATAAAAAAGGGAATAGTAGCAATAAAAATAGAAAAGAATACGAGAGGTAGTATAGCCAAGCCAAAAAGAAAGCAAAAATTTAACCACAAATATATTTTTGTTGTCGGCGGAGTGATGTCCGGAGTGGGAAAAGGCATCGCCACATCGTCTATAGGCACACTTCTTCAGGCGGAGGGTTTTGAAGTTAATTTAGCAAAAGTTGACCCCTATCTTAATGTTGACGCTGGCACCATGAATCCCACAGAACATGGTGAAGTTTTTGTCCTTAATTCTGGTCTTGAAACAGACCAAGATATGGGAAATTATGAAAGATTTCTAAATCGCGATGTCTTGTCCGAAGACTATATGACATCAGGCACAGTCTATAAGGCGGTTATTGATAGAGAGAGGAACTTGGGATATGGAGGCAAGTGTGTAGAGGCGGTGCCACACATAAGAGATGAGATTGTCAGGCGTTATGAACATACGGCCAAAATAAATAAATCAGAGATTTCAATAATAGAAATCGGAGGCACGGTTGGAGATTATCAAAATATCATGTTTATAGAAGCGGCTCGTCTTCTCAAGATAAGGCATCCGAACGATGTTCTTTTTGTTATGGTTAGTTATCTTCCTATTCCGTCAAAAATAGGAGAAATGAAGTCTAGACCGACGCAAAATGCCATTCATCAACTCGCTTCATATGGAGTATATACCGATATTATTATTGCCCGGTCAGAGAAGCCGGTGGATAAAAAAAGGAAAGAGAAGATAGCTATTGCCTGCAATGTGCTTATGGACAATGTCATATCTGCTCCGGATATTGATAGTATTTATGATGTTCCGGGGAACTTTGATAATGACAAGCTAGGGAAAATAATCATGAAATTTTTTAAACTTGAACCAAGAAAAGGAAATGGTCTCGGCGAATGGAGAAGGTTTGCCAAAGGGGTCAAGAATTTTGATGAAGAAGCGCATATCGCTATAATTGGAAAATATTTCAACACTGGAGATTTTGTTCTGACGGACGCCTATCTTTCAGTTCTAGAAGCGATAAAATATTCTTGTTATACCAACAAAGTTAAGCCAAAAATCCATGCGATAAATGCTAGTGATTTTGAGATTGGGAATCCAGATTATTCTGTTTTGGAAAAATATGATGGGATAATAGTGCCCGGTGGCTTTGGAGAAACAGGTATAGAAGGAAAATTGAATGTCATTCGCTATGCTCGTGAAAATAAAATTCCTTTTTTTGGGCTTTGTTACGGAATGCAACTCATGACTATTGAATTTGCCAGAAATGTTCTAGGTCTTGCCGAAGCTCATACGGCAGAAATAAATTCAAAGTCTCCGCATCTTGTCATTGATATTATGCCCGGGCAGAAAAAGAAGTTGGCCGAGGGAAATTATGGAGGGTCGATGCGTCTTGGTCTTTATCCCGCCAAACTTCTCAAGAATTCAGTAGCCCATACAGCTTATGGTTCTTATACTATAAAAGAACGCCATCGTCATCGCTATGAAGTCAATCCAAAATATATTGATAGACTAGAAAAAGGTGGTCTTGTTTTTTCTGGTAAATCTCCCGACGGCATACTCATGGAAATAGCGGAGTTATCCAGCCACCCATTTTTCCTGGGAACGCAATTTCACCCCGAATTTCTAGCTAGACCTCTTCGCCCGCACCCATTATTTAACGAATTTATAAAGACCACAAAAGAACAGAGAAGAATAAAAATGAAAAAGCAAAATAAAGAGATTAAAGAAAATAAAAGAGAAAATATAAAAGAAGAAAGTGTAGAAATCAGAATAGGCGAGATGAAAAACGAAATCAGACAATAAAATATAAAATTGCGATTTTAGATCTCCGTAATATCTCTCGGATAGAAGAAATTTATAGTCCATTCTATGCCTATTTTTAGGCGCTTTCTCCATGAATGAAAATTAAAAAGATATACAGTTCTCCATATAAGCCACATAAATGGTCCTTTCATTATAATGCCATAAATATTTCCTATGGCATACCATTGACCTAGAGAAACTAGAAGTCCTTTCTGCTTGAAAATAAATGGGGTAAGCGGTGTATTGAAGATATCAGCTGAAATATTTTTGGCAACTATCTTTGCTTGTTGCACTGCAACTTGAGCAAGCATCGGTGCTGTTCCAGAAACATCTCCTAATGAAAATATGTGAGAAGATTTTTGAGAAGATGAATCTTGAGAGGATGTGTTTTGAGCAAATGTTTTTTCTTGATTAGTCGTGACTCTCAAGAATTGATCAGTCTTAATACGCCCACTCTTCTCTCTTTCTGTATTGGGAATGTCAATAATTGTCGGCTTGACTCCCGCAACCCAAACTATGGTACCAGCCGTAATGAATGATTTGTCGGCGAAAATCACTTTTCTCCATTGAACCTCAGTGACATTTTCATTTGTCATGACGCGTATACCTTTTTCTATAAGTTCAAGTTTGGCTAGTTCCCTAAGGTTTGGGGGGAATTGAGGAAGCACATCCGGACTGGCAGATACAAGGGTTATTTTCATGTGGTCTTTATTTAATCCACATATCTTGTAGTAAGAGCAGAGGGTGTGATGCATGAATTCAAGAATTTCTGCGGATAGCTCCACTCCAGTTGCTCCAGCTCCTATGATTATGCATGAAAGGAGTTTCTTTTTCTCTTCCTCATTATTTGTCAAAGCTCCATTCTCGCATGAGTCTATAAGTTGTTTTCTGAGTATTTGCGCGTCACTTAAATTTTTTAAACCAAAAGTGTTTTCCTTAGCACCGACTACTCCATAATAATTTGTTTCTGACCCAGAAGAGAAAACTAAATAATCATAAGGAATGATTGATGTTGATGTACTCACTTCTTTTTTTACAGAATCAATAGATTCTACTTCATCTTGTGCAAAATGAACATTACTATGTCTAAAGATTTCTCTTATTGGCTCTACTACACTTGTAGGAGAGAGACCTCCAGTAGCGACTTCGTGAAGAAGGGAAGTGAAAAGAAAATAATTATTACGATTAATGATAGTGACATCAATCAGATTTTTCTTGATAAGCGGTTTGAGATATTTGGCTGTATATGTTCCGCCAAAACCGCCACCAACAATAACTACATGTTTTTTAGTCACCCTTCTATTGTAATAGATTTCTTCAAATCTTGATATAGCTATTCATACCTCAACGCTTCTATGGGATTTAGTCTGGACGCTCTACGCGCGGGGTAATATCCAAAAGTAATGCCAATGAGAGTAGAAACTCCAAAAGCTAAAAGTACCGACAAAAATGACACTTGAGTTTGTATAATTCCAAGAGATGAGACTATTGTAGCAATAGTCCATCCCAATATTATTCCTATAGTCCCGCCAATAAGAGTGAGGGATACAGCTTCTGCTAGGAATTGTAAACTAATA
>DATDZD010000003.1:0-4547 GCA_036516895.1 Minisyncoccota bacterium
GGTCTTCTTCCTCCCCCGAAAAATTCGCCAAAGATATCTCCGAGGTCAAATTCAAATGATTGTCCGTTCTGTCCACTGTATTGTTGTGCAAAATTTGAAAAGTCAAAACCGCCAAAGCCCTGCGCTCCTTGAGAGTTAAAACCACTGAACCCTCCTCCTTGTCCACCGCCCATACCAGCTCCTGTAGAACCAAATGTATCATACTGTTGTCTCTTTTGGTCATCAGACAAAACAGAATAGGCCTCGCTTGCCTCTTTGAACTTGCTAGCATCTCCGCCTCCTTTATCGGGATGATGTTCGTGAGCAAGCTTCCTAAAGGCCTTTTTTATGTCTTCTTTTGAAGCGTTTTTGTCAATACCGAGTACTTTGTAATAGTCTTTCATCTTTATCTTTTGATTATGTGATTATGCCAGAAGATTGGTAGTCAATACAATCATCACATCCTTCTGGCGAGAAACAGAGCGACTACCTTCAGTTTAAACTGTTTCCATTTTGGAAACAGTTGCCTTCCTACTCTCTACTTCTTTTCCTTGAATTCCGCGTCTTTTACATTGCCATTATTTTCTCCATTTCCTCCATCTGTATTGAGAGGATTGTCTTTTGTTGAACTTGCTCCAGTTTGTCCTGTCTGGGTTTGTCCAGCTGTTTTTTCAGATTGCATTTTTGACAATATATCTCCTATTTTTGAGAGTTCACTTGAAAGTGCCTCGGTAGACTTTTTTAATAGAGCCGGATCACTCCCTTCTTTTGAAGTCTTTACATCGGCGATTTTATCTTCAATAGACTTTCGTAGATCAGCAGAGACTTTATCGCCAGCGTCTTTGAGAGACTTCTCTGAAGTATAAATGAGTTGTTCAGCGATGTTTTTTGCTTCAACCATTTCTTTTTTCTTGGCGTCTTCTACGCTATGCATTTCAGCTTCTTTTTTCATTTTTTCAACTTCTTCTTTTGAAAGACCTGAACTTGCGGTGATTTTTATGCTATTTGTCTTGGCTGTGACTTTATCTTTTGCTGTAACACTCAATATGCCATTTGCGTCAATATCAAAAGATACTTCTACTTGGGGCATTCCTCTTTGCGCTGGTGGAATACCATCAAGAATAAATCTGCCTAGAGACTTATTATCCCCCGCCATAGCTCTTTCACCTTGAGTAATGTGAATTTCCACAGAAGTTTGGTTATCGGCCGCTGTAGAGAATATTTGAGACTTTTGGGTAGGTATTGTGGTGTTCTTCTCAATGAGTTTTGTAGCAACACCACCCATAGTTTCAATACCTAGAGAAAGTGGAATAACATCTAGCAAGAGAACATCTTTAACATCTCCCGCCAGAATACCTCCTTGAATAGCCGCGCCTACCGCAACCACTTCGTCTGGGTTGACTCCCATGTGGAGTTCCTTTCCGAAGAAATCCTTGACCGCTTTTTGCATGGCTGGCATGCGTGTCTGTCCACCGACAAGTATCACTTCATTTATATCTTTTATTTTAAATGGTGATGCTTCCATTGCTCTTTTTGTAATAGCCATGGCTTGGTCTATAAATTCTCTTGTCAATTCCTCAAGCTTTGCTCTAGTCATAGTGACAAGCAAATGTTTTGGACCATCGGCTCCTGAAGTAATGAAAGGGATATTGACTTCTGTCTGCACAGATGTAGAAAGTTCTATTTTGGCTTTTTCTGCCGCTTCATCTAGGCGTTGTAAAGCCAGAGCGTCTTTGCGAACATCAATTCCTTCTTGTTTCTTAAATTCGTCAGCCAACCAATTTATAATTTTTTGGTCAATATCTTTGCCTCCAAGATGCGCGTCTCCGTCTGTTGATTTTACTTCTACGACATCATCACCCACTTCCAAGACAGAAATATCAAATGTCCCTCCGCCGAAGTCAAAAACTACGATTTTTTCGTCTTTCTT
This sequence comes from Minisyncoccota bacterium, assembly GCA_036516895.1. Classification (GTDB taxonomy): domain Bacteria; phylum Patescibacteriota; class Minisyncoccia; order Phycocordibacterales; family PALSA-1337; genus CAIOGI01. The sequence continues at coordinate 1,910 of DATDZD010000003.1, forward strand.
TTTATTGAATCCATAAGCCAATGCCGCGGCTGTTGGTTCATTTATGATTCTTTTAACATCAAGTCCAGCTATTTTACCTGCATCCTTTGTGGCTTGTCTTTGAGCATCGTTGAAGTAAGCAGGAACTGTAATTACAGCTTCTGTTACTGGCTGACCGAGTCGCGCTTCAGCGTCTGTTTTCATTTTTCCAAGTATCATCGCTGATATTTCCTCTGGTCTGTACCACTTGTCTCCCATCTTTACTTCTATACCTCCAGTGGGAGATTTCTTTATTTCAAATGGCACAGAAGCTCGGTCTTTCTGGACTGCTGGGTCGTCAAAGGTATGTCCGATAAATCTTTTTATCTGATAAATGGTATTCTTTGGATTTGTCACTCCCTGGCGTTTTGCCAAAAGTCCGACCATTCTTTCTCCAGTCTTTGACAATGCGATAATAGAAGGCGTTGTTCTGGCGCCTTCAGCGTTTTCTAATATTTTAGGTGTACCTGCTTCCATCACTGCCACAGCAGAGTTGGTGGTACCAAGATCAATTCCGATTATTTTTGACATAGGTTTTTTGTTAAATTATTAATCTAATAAAGAAAAATATTTAACAAAAAGCCGGAGCTCTTGTAGGTTGACTCATGAAGAAGTCTAGAGAAAAATATGGAGGAAAAATAGAGATAAAAGAAGGAATAAGATCTTCAATGATTGACTTGCTATCTTTAGCGCACGGCAAACATATTGATGTTTTTTTAATTTCTTTTTTATTTTTCCCCGTTGGTTGTCTTGATGATTCTGATGAAGAGACTACAGGGACAGCAGAGATGATTTGTCCTTGGAATGAACCGTCTATTTTGACAATAGTAAATCGTACACGAACAAGAGAGCCGTTTTTATCTTTTATTATTCGTTCAAAGACGCTGTCTATTTGCGTATTTTGACCTTTATTTTTAATGCTATTTTGGATAGAAAGCATATTTTGATTACTATATATTATATCCTTTTTAATCATTTGTCAAAACTTTTACCCCTTCTCTGTCTACTCTTAGTGTGATTAGAGAATAATTTATGTCTATCTTTCTATTTTCTGTATGTATTAATGTATTAGTATTACTTTTTATTTCATCTTCCGTTTTATTTTCTCCTGTATTTTCTCTTTCAATGTTTATAATAACTGCCAATCCTTCCATCGTTTCCTCTGAAAAATATTGGTCAAAAGCAAAATTGCCAAGAGAATAGAAAATTTTCTTGCCTTTGTATTCTTCAATATCGCCTACCACATGCGGATGGGTGCCAACGACTGCATCTATTCCGAGATCAATAAATTGGTGCGCCCATTTCTGCATATTTGCAGTTGGCTCTTTTTGATATTCATTTCCCCAATGTGGTGTGACTATGAGCACATCTACCTCTGGTCTCAATCGTGATATTTCGGAAAGTATTTTATCAGAATTGATATAACTGAATTCATGAAAGCCAATTAGACCGATTCTCAATCCATTTTTCTCAATAATCGTACTTGTTTCATCTTTATTATTTGGTTCACCGTAATAGAGCATGTCCGTTTCTTTTATATATTTCCTTGTACTTGCAAGACCGTCTTTACCGAAATTTAGAGTATGGTTGTTTGCTAGACCCAAGACATCAAAGCCGAGCTCGGCAAGTTGTGGAGCGAGCGAAGGGTCAAAAGTGAATGTCAGAGTTTTATTTTTGAGACTAGAAGTCAATAATCTGTTGATAGTAAAAGGACCTTCAAGATTTGCAACGGCTATATCTACATCAGAAATTAGATTTTTTACTCCTCCAAAAAAAGAATCAAAGCCATTCTTATTTATTATATTTCTGACATTTCTATCAAGCATAATATCACCTACTATCAATATAGACACTTTTTCATTTTGTCCAAGAAGAGAAAATTGAGAAGTAAATCTAAATTCAGAAGACAAGGTTGAAGCATATAAAAATAACCCAGCGATTATAATAATAGCTACTATGATTCCGATTATCTTAGAATAATTAAGCTGTTTTCCTTTCAAGTTTTATAACTCTTCTTCTTAAATCCAGAGTCTCTGATTTATCTGCTTTTTGATCAAGAGCCCCTTTGATGTATACAATATCGCCTTGCATAGTAGTAAGTTTAAAATCCATACCGACTACCCTCTCGTCTATTCTAGTCACTTTTTCGTCAATAGATTTTACATAATCACCTATTCCTCTAAGGTTTTCATTGAACATTTTTGTCAAATCGGTCATGTGTTGTTTATTTTCAATAGACATAAGCTCAAATCTTTCATCAAGATGTGATTTTGTAACTAAATCTTTAGTCGCATTATCAAAATATTCTTTTGTAATATAATCATGCTTTTCCATGAAATAATTATCTCAGGTAGAAAAATAAAAGCAAGATGACATAGAGTTATTTTTGTTTCTTATTGCTTTTTACTCTTCCTCCACTCGTCTATAAGTTTATGATTGCCAGATAGAAGAACTTTTGGTACACAATATTTCTTGTTCTTATATTCCAATACTTCTGGACGAGTATATACATCTGAAGATGAAGCACGATTTTCTTCAAGAGATTGGATATCACCTAGAACACCTTCTATTTGACGAGAAATACTATCAATAAGAATCATGGCTGGAAGTTCTCCACCGG
>DATDZD010000004.1:0-8866 GCA_036516895.1 Minisyncoccota bacterium
ATGGTATAGACAAAGCAAAACAGGATATTAGGAGTAAAGATTATACTATTCTTGTTGAAGGGCAAATGGATTTGGTTCTTTCTCATCAAGCGGGAATAAGAAATACTGTGGCAGTATCTGGTACAGCTCTCGCAGATACGCTAACAACAATGACGAGAGATGGCTTGAGGCAAGATGTTATAAATAATCTTGGTATCGTCAGAAGGATTTCAAAGAATATTATTCTGGCTTTTGATTCTGATTCTGCTGGAAGAAAAGCTGCTATGCGTTCTGCTGGTATTGCATTGTCTTTAGGTATGGATGTCAAGATTGCCGACCTTCCAGAAGGCAAAGACCCGGCTGATTTAGTTCTAAATAATCCGGAAGAGTGGAAAAATGTCTTGAGGAAAGCCAAACCGGTCATAGAATTCCAACTTGATGGAGTGATGAATGAAGTGAAAGAAAAGAAACTTGATTTACGCAAAATTCCAACATTACTTCGTGAAAGAGTTCTGCTTTTTATCCTTTCAATAGAGGGTTCTATGGAGCGTTCTCATTTTATAAAGATGATTGGCGATAGAACAGGTCTATCTGTGGAAGCTATAAGAGAGGATTTGAATAAAATAAATACAAACACTCCTTCTGGACAAGAAGTAAACAAAAATGGTATAGTATCGGATATTGCACAGGTGTCCCGCCTTGAACACATTACAAGGAAACTATTTGGGCTCCTAGCATATCTCGACCAAAAGCAAAGCAAAAATGATAATGAAAACATTCGTGTTTCTATCAAACGCATTGCCGGAGACGAGCGCTATAACAATTTAATACGAGACATAGAGCCATATAAAAATGAGCTCATTTTAGAAGCCGAAATATTATTCGGTCAAAATAATCACAATTGGCAGTACCATGTTGATGAACTTCTTCTCAATTTTGAAGAAGATGTTTTGAGACAAGACCTTTCAAAAGCCATATTGGAACTTAGTCAAGCCGAGAAAATCAAATCATCAGAAGATTCCAAAGATAATCTCATAAAAAGATGCCAAATGCTGGCTCTACGAATCTCTGAAATATCAAAGAAGCGTAATTTATAAAATTTTATTATGGCAATTAAAAAAATAAAAAAGAAAGTAGCACATAGATCTAATAAGAAAAGTCCCAGGAAGTCTATAAAGAAGATAAAGAAAGCATTATCAAATAAATCATATCAACCAAAGAAAGCAACTGGGAAAAATAAAGCCAAAGATTTTGAGATAAAAGCCAATAAACTCATCATGAAGGGAAGGGAACGCGGTTTTGTGACATATGATGAAATCTTAAAAGAATTTCCAACCATTGAACAAGATATAACATTCTTGGATGAGCTTTATTCCAAATTTGCTGTTTTGGGAATAGATGTTTTGGAAGGCGGAGGCCTTCTAGAAGTAGAGCCGGAAGTTGTGCCTTCAAAGAAATATTCTTATGGAATGAGAAGTGATTCTTCTTATGATTCTATTCAAATGTATTTGAAGGAAATAGGTCAATATCCTCTTATTTCAGGGAGCAATGAAAAGGAATTAGCCAAGCGTATTCAAGCTGGAGACCTTGAAGCCAAAAATCTTTTGGCCAGAGCCAACTTGCGTCTAGTTGTCTCTATTGCAAAGAAATATGTTGGACGCAGTCCCGACCTTACTCTCCTTGACCTCATTCAAGAAGGCAATCTAGGCCTTTTTAAGGCCGTAGATAAATTTGATTGGACAAAAGGATACAAGTTTTCTACTTACGCTACTTGGTGGATTAGACAAGCTATTACTCGCGCTTTGGCAGACCAGAGTCGCACTATTCGCGTTCCAGTGCATATGGTGGAAACGATTGCAAAATACAAGCAAGTTGTTAGGCGACTTTCTCAAGACCTTGGAAGAGAACCACTAGCAGATGAAATAGCCACAGAGATGGGTCTTGATGTGGAGAAAATATATAATATAGAAAAAATTGACCAAGATGTTGTCTCTCTTGAGAGCCCGGTGGGAGATGATAGCGATGATGGCAAGTCTACTCTCGGCGATTTTCTTTCTGATGATAAAATTCTTTCTCCCGACCAGGAATCTTCTCGCAGAATTCTTCGTGACCAGGTCAATGAGATTCTCGGCGACCTTTCTGAAAAAGAAAAAAGAATTCTTGAAATGCGTCATGGTTTATCAGATGGCATAACACATACACTTGAAGAAGTTGGAAAAGAATTCGGTGTAACTCGCGAGCGTATTCGCCAGATTGAAGCCAAGGCGCATGAAAAGATTCGTCAACATGACAAGATAAATAGGCTGAAGAATTACTAGGAAGTTGGTATTATGCCAAAAATTGCTGGAGCATTGGGAATTTCCAGTAGTGAACTTTTGAAATAGTTATGGCAAACAAAAATCTTACATATGGAAAAATATTCTTTCACGATGGAGATAATGGGTATTTTATTGCGACGCAAGCTGTAGAGATAAGTATTGCTTTTTCCAAAGATCTTTATGACAACAAAATCTTAAAGGGTGAGCAAGTAGCAATTATTCAAGAAACCGAAAAATTTATCTCACAAGCGAACATTCAATTCCAAGAATAATATAGGTTTTCCCAAGGGAGTCCCGCTCGCATCCCTCTCCTCCTCTGCGATTGGGACTGCACACGAACCAGAGAGTAATCAGGAGAAGTAAATCTCTGGAAACCCGCAGCGCAAAGTGTTATACTACCCATATATGGAGACTTTACGAGAAAACTTTCTCAAGATATACGCCAATATTCCTCTCGGTCTAAGGGATGACATTATCTTGGTTGTCGATGGAAAATCACTCACATGGAATGTTGCTTACCTCGAAGTAAAAGCCAACACAGAAATGAGTAGAAAGATCCTCCAAGACTTAAAAGATCTCAATTTAATATAATATGGAAAAGAAAACAATCTCACAAAAAGAAAAAGAAGTAATCATAGCAAGACTTGAGACAATCTCTCCCAAGCTTTTCTTTTCTGTTGGTTCAGATACAAAAAGTTTCTCAACAAAAGAATTGATTGAAGAAATAAATAAAAACACCGAAATAGGAAAAAACTTTGTTAAATCGCAGTTTGAGTTCCTCCGTGCGCTCAAGGATGGCTCTCTTATGAATGTGCTCACAGCACAGTAAAAACACAAAAATATGTCTCGAATCCTTCTTGTCTCAAACGCGCATCATGATAATCAAACGGAGTATCTAAACTCTTGGTTTGAAAAAGTCGTGGAAGTCGCCAAAAAGCAAAGTGACATAAAAATACTCGAGCTCAAAAAGGAAGAGGCGAACAAGAAGAACCTTGTTGAGATGATTGAAAAAGAAAATCCACAATCTATTATTTTCAATGGTCATGGAAGCGATGACTCAATAGCTGGATTCAACAAAGAAATCCTTGTGAGATGTGAAGATAATGAATCTATTTTGTCAGGGAAAATTATTCACTCAATGGCGTGTAGAAGTGCTAATATACTCGGTAAAAGATGTATCACTTTGGGCACTAAGTGCTTTATTGGATACAAAGAGGATTTTGAACTTTGGAGCATGCGTCAGAAAGACAAAAAAGATCAATTGCAAGATCAGATGGCTGGTCTTTTCCTTGAGCCGGCCTATGAAGCGATAATTGCATTGGTTGAAGGCAATAATACAGGAGAAGCTTATAGAAGATCTCAAGATATATATAAGGAAAATATTCTCGCTCTGGTTACTAGCAAAAATACACACCACAATACAGTGGTTGCGAAAAGTCTTTTTAATAACTTTCAAAACCAAGTTTGTTTGGGAGATAAGACTGTATCTTTTTAATATTCCGTCTAATGAGAAAAAAACGCCTCTGTATATATAAACTCTTCAGGAATACCACTTTCACGAAGTCCTCTCCACATATCTCTTACAAATGAGATTGAACCGCAGATGAAGAATTCTTTTTCTTTGGATTTCTTTGTGTTGTTGTCTTTTGTATTTTTTATAATATTTTCTATTTTTATTCGTTCTAATGTCATATTTTTCGGTAATTTGTCCGATAGAGTATCAATCTGACGAGTGATAAAATACTTGACATTGAAAGATGAGTGTTTTTTTTCTAAATCATCAAATTCCTTCTTAAAAATAATATCATCAACAAATCTATTGCTGTAATAAAGCGTTATGTTTTTTAATGGGTTTTTTAATAGATTGTCATATATCATACTTCTGAAAGGCGCTATTCCTATACCACCAGTAATAATGACCATGTCAGTATTATCTAATTCACTAAAAAAGAAACCATAGGGAAGTGAAGCTGTGATTTCATCGCCATTTTTCATATTAAAAAGACGATTTGAAAATTTACCCATAGTTTTTATTGTGATATTCATCGTGTCTTCGTGGGGAGAGCTTGAAATGCTGTAAGATTTTCCTTCAGGTGTTCCTGTCTCAGGAAAATAAACAGTTATAAATTGACCTGGAATATAAGAGGGAATAGAGTTGTTCCCCCCTTTTATTTTTAAAGTCAAAACATCATGTGTTTCTCTTCTTGTATCTATAACTATATATTTATGCTTTATTTCTTTTTTTATTTTCATTATTTTTTTCGTAGTCGTCTATGGCTTCTCTGAGGGCTTGATGCCCTAGGACAGAACAATGGTATTTTCTATCGGGTAAGCCACCAAGTCGTTCCATGATGGCTTCTGGAGTCATTCTCTTGGCTCTGGAAGTGGTCATACCACCATCTTCTGTAGCCATAACGGACATCATAGATGTAGAAGCGATAGCCGAAGCGCAACCAAAGGTGCGCCATTTGCATTCTTTTATGCGTTTTGTGGCATTATCAATCTTGACCCATACTGCCATCATGTCTCCGCAAGCAGGACTTCCTACTACACCCAGACCATCAGCTTCATATTCAATATCATCCACAAGTATATTTCTAGGTTTGAAAAAATGATCTTTAACTATATCGCTATATAGCCAATCGCCAACATCTCCGCAGGTATTTTTTGTATTAGATTTTGATCCAATGTTCGTTTCTTTATTTGATTTATTCTTTATATTTTTTTCTTCATATCCATTTTTTAATCTCTTGTTTTTATCTCTGTCCTTTATTTTTATATTTTTCATGTTTTTATTGTTTATTTTCTTATGGCTGACATTTTTGATAATTTTTTTACTATTGGCGGGAATTCTTTTAAGACATAGTCCAACTCTTTCTTTGTCGTATGTTTGCCAAATGTAAATCTAATACTTCCATGCATTATTTCTTCATTTTGTTTGATAGCGATGAGGACATGTGATGGTTTGAGGTCAAATGCAGAACAAGCAGAGCCAGTTGATGCTTCTATTCCTATTCTGTCTAACATTAAAATGAGAGATTCTCCTTCAACTGTAGGTATTGAAATATGAACATTGTTTGGAAGGCGATGTAGAGGATGACCGTTTAATATCATACTTGGAATTTTTTTCTGCAACCCCTTAATAAAATATTTCTGAAGTTGTTTCAATCGCTCTGATTCTTCCACCCTTATCTTTTGAACTTGTTCCAGCGCCCTGCTAAATCCAAAAATAAGAGCAATATTCTCCGTTCCCGCTCGCAAACTCTTCTCTTGTTCTCCCCCAGAAATGATAGGCAGAATCTTTATGCCAGTTCTTTTATAAAGAAGACCGATACCTTTTGGTCCATAAACTTTTGAGCTGTTGAGGGTCATGAGGTCAATACCCAATTCCTTTACATCAATAGAGAGATATCCCGCTGTCTGACAAGCGTCAGTATGAAATAGAAGGAAAGTGCTTTGACTTTCCTCTCGATATTCTCTGATTTTTTTCGCCAACTCTTTGATTGGTTCAATAGTTCCTATCTCATTGTTAGCATACATTACTGATATCAATATAGTCTCTTTTTTTATCATTTTTAAACACTCGCCAATATCTATCATTCCATATTTATCTACAGGCAATATACTGATTTCAAATCCTTCTCTTTCAAGTTGCTTGGCAGATTCTAGGACGGCTTTGTGTTCCACGGCAGAAATGATAATATGATTTCCTTTTGATTTATTTGCCATGGCGACTCCTTTTATGGCCATATTGTCTGACTCTGTTCCAGAGCCAGTAAATATTATTTCATCAGGATTTGCATTTATACATTCGGCTATTTTTTTCCTAGCATTTTCTATGACAACTTTTGCTTGTCTTCCAGAAGTGTGCATAGAAGAAGGATTGCTATATTCATGACCGAAATATGAAATCATCTTCTCAAGTATTTGAGGGTCGGTAGGGGTAGTGGAAGCGTAGTCTAAATACACTGTTTTTTTCATATAGTGTTATCTTACTCTTTCTCATAATTTATACAATCATCCTGTATATTCCACATGATTCATATTGCAAATAATATTTATGATTTAAGCAATATATTAGATTTTCACCTGATACCGCAGTATTTAACATAATTCAAAAGCATCTTTTTGAATTGAGCAAATTCTTCATCGGTGTAAGTAGTTTTTCTTTTAAATTGAGGACTAAGCACTCTTCCTGCGTTGAATTTTTGCAGATAATATTTTTTTGCGCCTTTTATTTCCTTGCCTATTTGTTCTATATCTTCTGGAGATAGGAGAGACTTGACTATTGTAGTTCTAAATTCATAATCTACTGGCGAGGACATGATAACCTCTATGCTTTGGCGTATAGCGTCAGGATGTACGGACCTTCCCACAGTCATGCTGTACATCTCTATAGGAGACTTTATGTCCATAGCGATATAATCCAAAAGATTTTTTCCAATGAGTTTTTTGATTATTGCCGGTCTAGTGCCATTTGTGTCTAATTTCACAAAGTATCCCATCTTTTTTATCTTGAGTATCATTTCCATGAGGTCATCGTGAAGAGTTGGCTCGCCTCCGCTTATAACCACTCCATCAAGAAGATTTTTGCGCTCTTCTAAAAAACGCCAGATTTTATCAATAGGCATTTCTTTTGCCGTTTCATCTACCAGTTCTGGATTATGACAATATGGACATCTGAAATTGCATCCAATGGTGTATATGACGCAAGCTATTTTTCCAGGATAATCTATAAGCGTGCATTCTTCAAGTCCTCCTATTTTCATGTTGATTTAACAATTAAATGGCAGTAAAAAAACAATAAGAGTATACCTGTTTTTTTTAGACTAACAACTAGACCATTATTGTTTCTTTTTCTTTTGACGAGACCACAGTACTTTCTGGCTCATACATTTCACGAATCTTGAATTCAGACTGCTTTCCGGCATTCCAATGGCTCACAGGACGAAGATAACCAACTATTCTTGAATAGACCTCACATTCTGCTTTGCATGAAGTGCATAGAGAATGTTCTCCGGAAATATAGCCGTGTTGAGGGCAAATACTGAAAGTCGGAGTAAGTGTAAAATATGGAAGATGAAAATTTTCACATATCTTTTTTACAAGGATAGGTACGATTTTGGAGTCATTTATGCGTTCTCCGAGGAATAGATGTATGACTGTTCCGCCGGTATATTTTGTTTGAAGTGGGTCCTGAAGTTTCAAACTCTCAAATATGTCATTCTTATGATTTACTGGCAGATGAGAGGAATTGGTATAAAAGGGGTCGGCGCCGGTTAGGAATTTTTCTTCGTTTGCTACTATTATGTCTGGATATTTTCTCTTATCATCTAGAGCCATGCGGTATGCTGTACCTTCTGCAGGAGACGCTTCAAGATTGTAGAGATTTCCTGTTTCTTTTTGATAATCGACTAGTCTTTTACGCATGAAATCCAAAACTTCTTTTGCAAATTCATGACCAGTTTTAGATACCAAATCTTCTCCAAATAGATTCATTGATGCTTCATTCATTCCTATAAGTCCTATGGTTGAAAAATGATTTTTCCAATATGAACCATATGCCTCTCTTATTTTTCTTAAATAAAATTTGGTATATGGATAGAGGTTGGCATGTGTAAGCTGTTCTAAGATTTTCCTTTTTATTTCAAGACTTTCTTTGGCGATATCCATTTGTCTTGCTAATCTCTCAAAAAATGCCTTCTTTGAATCTATGCTTTTTCGGGACAAATATCCTATTCTAGGGAGATTGATAGTTACTACTCCTACAGAACCAGTCAAAGCGTTTGCTCCGAAGAGTCCTCCTCCGCGCTTTTCAAGTTCGTTCAAGTCTAACCTTAGACGACAACACATAGACCTAGTATCTTCCGGTTTCATGTCAGAATTGAGGAAATTGCTGAAGTATGGAATGCCATATTTGGCTGTTATTTCCCACAAGCCCTTTAGATTTTCACTTTCCCAATTGAAGTCTTTTGTGATGTTAATAGTGGGGATGGGAAATGTAAAGACGCGTCCTTTGGCGTCTCCCGCAGACATGACTTCAAAAAAGGCATTATCAAACATTTCCATTTCTTTTTGAAAATCAGCATACTTTTCTTTTTGTGGAACACCTCCTATAATGACTTGTTGATTTTTGAAATTGACCGAAGGTGTGAGGTCAAGAGTGATATTTGAGAAAGGAGTTTGGAAGCCAACGCGAGTAGGAGTATTCATATTGAAGATGAATTCTTGCATGCATTGCTTCACTTCGTTGTATGTTAGATTGTCATAGCGTATAAAAGGAGCCAATAATGTATCAAAATTGGAAAAAGCGATTGCTCCAGCCGCCTCTCCTTGAAGTGTGTACATGAAATTGACCACTTGACCTAGAGCGGTGCGAAAATGTTTTGGCGGAGCGGATTGGACTTTTCCAGCCACACCTTTGAATCCTTCCACAAGAAGGTCCATGAGGTCCCACCCTACACAATAGACTGACAATGTTCACAAATCATGTAAATGCAAATCTCCATTCTCATATGCTTGTCTAATTTCTTTTGGATATATTTTATTTAACCAATATGTCTTACTCA
>DATDZD010000005.1:0-11083 GCA_036516895.1 Minisyncoccota bacterium
CTTCCAAAATGCCCGCTTCTTTCGCCTTCTTGAGAACTGTCATGGCTCGCACACAAGCATATTGTAAATAAGGACCAGAATCCCCTTCAAACGAAATGGACTTCTTTGGGTCATATATTATATCTCCCCCTATGGCTTGTCGTAAAATCTGATATTTGATAGCTCCAATCGCTACTTCTTCACACAATCTTCCTTTCTCTTTATCATCAAAATCCCTGTCTTTTATTTTTTCTTCTATAAGTTTCTCCATCTCACCCATCAAATGTTCAGCTGTAATCACATTACCTGTCCTTGAACCCATCTTACTTGTAGTCAATCTCATCATGCCATGACTTATATGTTTTGTCTTTTGGAAAATTTCTGGACGGATAAGAGAGAATACCTTGAAAAGCACCCTGAAATAATCACTTTGTTCATTGGCGGTAATAATAATAGATTGAGACAAGTCTGGATAAATCTTGAATTTTTCAGTATTGAGACCTATCTCCTTTGTCTCATATGTGGGCAAACCTTGCGAGGTTATAAAAACACGAGTATGCACTCCATATTTTTCCCCCGGAAATATCACAGCGCCTTCACTTTCTTCAAAAACTCCCTTTTTGATAAATTCTCGCACAATACCTTCACCACTATTGCCTTCTTTACCTTCAAAGAAATAATTATCAAATTTAGTTCCAAGCTTTTTATATATGCTCTCAAAATGTTGTAGACTTTCCTTTCTACCTTTGTCATAAAGAGCATTTATTTCCGAATCCTCTCGGTTATATATTTTCTTATTTATAATACCAATATCCTTTTTGGTTGGCTCGTCTGAATCATATTTTTTTGCTCCAAAAGCATATGCTTTTCCCCAGAAAGCTATTCCAAGGTCAGCGTTTTCTTTTTGATTACTTTTCACTTCATTCTCTTTTATATCTCTTTCAATACTCTGTTTTGCTTCCTCCTGTCTTTGCAAAGCAATAGCTCCCCATATTGCTTTTGCCACATGAAGTCCAACATCCCCTTGCCAATTTGCCCTTTTTATATTTGCTCCAGAAAACTCCAAGATTCGCGCAATTGATTCTCCAATAGCATTGGACATCAAGTGACCTATATGGAATTCTTTAAAAGGATTGGGGTCAGTATATTCAACCATTATTTTTTGACCGTCATTTACATTACTTTTCCCATAATTTTCCCCGTAATCAGAGCTAATCTTGATAATTTCTTTTGTGAAAAAATTATCAGCTAATTTTATATTTATAAATCCGGGACCAGCTATATCTACAGAAGATATTATTTTGGAGAAGTCATGTTCTTTTTCTATCTCATTTTTTATGTTTGATTTTTTCTCTGATTTTTTTCCCTCTGATTTTTCAGTCAAGATTTTATTAAATTCTTCCACTATCTTCCCTGCCAATATTTTTGGATTGGCCTTTAATTTCTTTGAATATATCAAAGCGACATTTGAAGAAAAATCCCCATGAGAAATATCGTCAGGATGTTCTACATAAACAACAGGATGCTCTATCCCAGCTTTAATGGAAGCATCCTTTAGACCTTCCTTAATATCTTCCATAACACTAAAGATTGTATTCGGATTGGCTTTCTTCATTGGGTTATTTTAACACTTAAATCACATTCTCTGCGAGTATTGACTTTCTTATCATATCTGTTAGATTGAAGGGAAAATAGCACGATTGGAAGGGTGTGAACGCACCCAGCAAGGTCATCGGGACTTTGACAAGGTCACTAGGCAAACCTTAAAGCAACTGCATGTTGGCACACTGGAGTATGCAGGCATGATAAATCCTTTACTTTAAAAGAATGCGGGTTTTGTTTGTTGTTCTACCCGACTTTCACAGTCATCTTCACATGTGTCTCGCGACCCATGAAGACTGTGATTACATCCGCCTAATTTGCCCTCTTTTCTGGTCTCTTTCCTGCCAGGAGGAGGGCATTTTCATTTCTTTTTTCAGAATTCTATTTATTTTATTTTTATTTTTTCTCTTGCATTATCTTCAATTTCTATGTTTATATTTTATTTCTTTTTAAAATTAAATCTATTCTCTCGGCAATCTTTTTCATATCTTTTTCCTTCTTTCCTCTAGTGGTTTCGGCAGCAGTTCCAAGACGGATACCTGAAGGGTCTGCAGGCGGTCTTGTATCAAATGGTATTGCATTTTTATTTACAATAATCCCTTCTTTCTCTAAACAATCTCCGGCTGATTTTCCAGAAATCCCTCCTACTCTCATTTCATTTTTTATTCCATTCATCCATGTATCAACAAGGAGAAGATGAGAATCTGTGCCTCCAGATACAACACGCCAACCCAATCTTTTCAATTCTTCTCCCAATATATAGGCATTCTTCTTAACTTGTATAGCATATTTTCTAAACGAAAGAGAATTGGCTTCTTTCAAAGCGACAGCTACAGCCGCTATTTGATTTAAATGAGGTCCTCCTTGAAGACCGGGAAAAACTGCTCTGTCTATAAGGTCCGAAAAATATTGCTCTTTTCCTTTATCCGAAATTCTTTTTTTGTCTTTTCTAGAAAAAATCATAGCGGAACGAGGACCCCGAAGAGTCTTGTGGACTGTAGTCGTGACAATATCGGCATATTCAAATGGTGATGGATATGTCTTACCTGCCACAAGTCCAGCAAAATGCGACATATCAACCATAAGTATGGCTCCACAAGCGTCAGCAATTTCTCTAAACTTTTTGAAATTTACAACCCTTGGGTAAGCTGTAAAGCCCGCCACTATGATAGCCGGTTTTTCTCGGATAGCAATTTCTTTTAGACTCTCATAATCTAGCATTTCTGTCTCTTTATTGAGTCCGTATGGAACTTGTGTCCAGAATTTCCCCGTAACAGAAACTTTGTGTCCATGAGTGAGGTGTCCTCCTTGGTCTAGAGACATACCCATTATTTTCCCACCTATAGGGACTAGAGCTGTGTAAACTGCTAGATTGGCGGGTGAACCAGATAACGGCTGAACATTGACATGCCATTTTTCCGCAGAAAGTCCGAAGAGTTCAAGGGCTCTCTTTACACAAAGGTCTTCTATTTTATCTACTATTTCATTTCCTCCATAATATCTCATATGCGGTCTGCCCTCTGCATATTTATTTGTAAGCTCCGAACCGAGTGCCTCAAGAACATCTTTTGAAACATAGTTCTCAGAAGCGATGAGGTTTATCACTTTCTTTTGGCGTTTTTTCTCAGCATCTATAAGTTTTTTTATCTGTGTATCTTTCATTTAATTATTTTAAATTAGATACTTTTTTAATAACTTTCATTTTTTTGAAACTGAAATCTTTCCTATCTTTTTCATTGAAACCACCAACAGCAGTGATTTCAGCTTTGATTGGAGGATGAGGTTCGTATCCAACAAGCTCAAAATCTTCAAAACGAACTCTATTTATATCTTTTAGATTTTGATTTATCTTGATATAAGGAAATGATTTCGGTTTTCTCTTTATCTGTTCCTTGGCTTGCTCATAATGATTGCTGTAAAGATGAGTATCTCCTAGCATATGCACAAATTCTCCCGCTTTGTATCCACAAATCTGCGCAAGAATCATAGTTAAAAGTGAATAGGAAGCGATATTGAATGGAACTCCGAGAAATGTATCTGCACTACGCTGGTAAAGAGCCAATGAAAGTTTTCTATTGGTAACATTAATATTAAAAAGTGTATGACATGGAGGAATAGCCATAGAAGTCCCTGGTCTCGCCATCTCATAAACATACTCTGGATTCCATGCAGATATCACGGCATGTTTTCTGTCGGGGTATTTTTTTGTCTTTTCTATAGCCCAAGCAAGTTGGTCTATCTCTCTACCATCAGAAGCTGGCCACCTGCGCCATTGTCTTCCGTATACTGGACCCAGTTCTCCCCATTTTTCTGCAAATTTCTTATCAGCTCTTATCTTTGCAATAAATTCTTCAAGTGTCATGGGTGATACTTCACCAGATTCCATCTTTTTCTTATACTCTTTATATGGCCAATCATCCCATATATGAACTTCATTATCAACGAGATATTTTATATTTGTCTCTCCGCGGATAAACCACACAAGCTCATGTATAATGCCTCTCATAAAAACTTTTTTTGTAGTAAGCAGTGGAAAGCCCTTGGAAAGGTCAAATCTCATCATTCTTCCAAATAAACTCTTTATAGCAATGCCCGTATTGAATTCTTTTTTTTCAAAACCATTATCAAGAATATCCTGCAGTAAATCCAGATATTGATATTCTGGATGTCTTTCTTTATTTATCTCTTGTTTTATAATTTTCTCCATATTTTTATTTATCTATAACTCTTAATTAATCCTCTTTCTTTATTTTATCTTTTATATTCATTTTAAACATTTTGTGCTCTTCTTTATCTTTTTATTTTCAATCTTTTTTTATCTTGTTTCTTCTCTTCTTCTTTAGGGTCAACAAAATGATTCCAATTACGACCATGATATCTCCCTGTGGATTTGTAGTCTTTTGTTGGAGGACTGGATAATTCTGAAAAAAGGATTTGGGCTATTCTCATATTGGGTCTTAGAATGATTGGCACATGGTTTAGATTACATAATTCAAAAGTAATATTCAAAAAATGACCGGGATTTATTATACCCGCCGTATTGTGAACAATAAGCCCTAGACGAGCCAAACTGCTCTTGCCTGAAAGATGTATGAGATATTTATCTGAACCAAAATAGTCCACAGAAGCTCCCAATATACTTATCCCGGGATGTAATACAAAAAAGCCATCATTCTCTATTATTATCTCTTTTGTGACTGGAAATATTTTCCTAACAGGGTCAATAGCAAGAGTAGATTCTGTATTGCTTACCAAGAATTTATTGCCAAGTAAAATATCATAACTCGCTTGTTGTAATCTGGACTCGTCAAAATCCTTAATCATTATATCCCCATTATTGACCGCTTTCTTTATATCAACATCTGATAAAAACATATATTTTATTCTATATTAAATGTCTTCTCTGTCCCATAATAATCTTTCCAGTTGGAATTGTAATGCGCAAACATTCTCTCTAATCGATCCTGCGATAACTCTTCCACACCCATCTTCTTCATAAGAGAAAGCAGGTCTTTCTTTATTTTATCCAAATCATCTTCAATTGGCGTGACCTTTTCAAATTCTGCCAAGAATCCGTATCCAGCATTTTTATCAATGCAAACATGTAAGTCTTTGCTTGCATACTCTTTTCTTTCTCTTGACCATTTTGCTTGATAAGACAGGCCTGCGGACAAAAGAATCTTATCAAGGTTATCTAGCGAGATATTGACAGGCGATTCAAATTCAATTCTTTTGACACCATTTGAACTGGAATCATCGCCAACAGATGCTTTGAGAACTATTAACACCTTACCATCTGCGTCTCTAGTGCGCACAGATAACTTTTTGCCATCTTTCATGATTTTATCAAAACTCGTCTTTTTATCTTTTGGAATGAGACCTAACAAAACTTTTTTGAGATTTATTTTTTCAGGGACATTAAAATAGTGGTTCAATTGTCTACCTTGAGACGAAAGCTTTATATTTTTGTCATGCTTTTTGAGCTTTGAGATGAGATTATCTGCCTTTTCTTTTGACCCGAGCAAGCTTTTTATTTCTACTTCGTATAAATGAGACATTGACAAAATTGGGTTATATTAAATACACACTTGTAGTATATCGTGAACTTGATAAAATGGAAGGTGACAAATAGTCAAAAATAATTTCTAAATAAATTTAAAAAACACCCATGCGAACATTTATTATTGCCGCCATATCAGCTGATGGATATATAGCAAAAGATGAAAAACATCCCGCTTTTTGGACTAGCAAGGCCGATAAAACTCGTTTTGTGCGTCTAACAAAAGAAGCTGGTATCATAGTCATGGGTTCAAATACATATACTACTCTACCTAGACCTCTCAAAGAAAGAGTAAATATTGTTTATTCGCGAACAAAAAAGTTTGAAGGAGTAGAGATGACCCAAAAAGAACCGAGAGAGTTATTAAAAGAATTAGAATACAGAGGATTTAAGACTGTTGCCATATGTGGCGGTTCTCATATTTATAATATGTTTATGAAAGCAGGGGTAGTAGATACTATATATCTGACGATAGAACCAATAATATTCGGAAAAGGCATACGACTCTTTGACCAAGAAATGCTTTATCATCTAAACTTAAAAAGTGTCCAAGAATCAACCGAGAGTGGTTCTCTTCTTATAGAATATACTGTGGACTATTCTGGAACGCCAAAGATGACAAATTAGGAAAAATAATCAAACATAATAACAAATACATAGTAAACTAATGGAAAAAGAGCGCGGGTGACAACTTGGAAAGTTGACTAAAGATTAAATTTAGTGCAATCTTAACTATAGAAGTAATATAATGTCAGAAAAAGAAAGGGCATTTCCAAATGAAAAACGAAGGAAATATACTTGGATATACTTATAATCTCTGGCGTAGACTTCAAAGTGGGCAGGAGAAAGTAATCCGTTTCGGCAAATATCATGAAAGATTTGCTGGTCAAATAAGAGAACAAAATGGGTACGAACATCAATGTTCCGTCCTTTTCTTGTTTACTTACTTCCTCATACATATTCGTCCTTACATCAAATTAGACGAGCTTCTTTTGACAAGATGCGCAAGTATTCACGATGTGGCAGAAGGAATTTCGGGAATTGACTTGCCAGCTCCGTCAAAGACAGATAATGACGATTTGAAAGAATACCACATATTCACTAGGTTATACAGACCACTTGGCAAAGAGATGTGGGATGAAATGCAAAGAGCTTTCCTCTTACAATTCGCTCTCAAGAATCCATCATGTTTCCCCCCTGAAGCGCGTAGAGTAATGGAGGACTTGTCGGCAAAAAACTGCCATGAAGCATTATTCTTTGATGGCATACAACGATTTGACTACCTATATTACGCTTATGAATGCAAACAGGAACGAGGAATTTCAACATTAGTGAAAGAAGTGACAGAGAATCAATTCCATCTTCTTGAAAACATCGCTAAAGAGCTTCCCGGTTTCTCTAAAGTAGTCTGGACGACTAAAGTAAGAAATTACTTCAGAGCATTCCTTTCAAAACAAGAAGATGGTGAAGGAATCGGTGCTATTCATGAAGAAGCCACTTCCAACACTGATACATTACAACACAGCAGAATGGAGCTTTTTCCGGCACTGCAACATCATCATGATTGAGCACTGATACGCAATAAATTTCAAAAATAAAAACTCATGAAATGAGCATCGGAACAAAATCGCTATGGCAACCCCATAGTGTTTTTTTATTATATTTATATTATTTTACATCTACTCCCAAAGACCTACATGAGCCCTCGATGATTTTCATTCCTGCCTCTATGGTATTTGCATTCAAATCTGGCATTTTCTTTTCTGCAATAGCTTTTACTTGAGCGCGAGTTATAGTGCCAGCTTTCTTTACAGCATGCTTTCCAGAACCTTTTTCTACACCTATTGCTTTCAAGATAAGCGAGCTAGCCGGAGGAGTCTTTAGAACAAAATCATAGGTGCGGTCTTCGTAAACTGTAATAACTACAGGCACAATATCTCCCATCATGCCTTTTGTAGCTTCATTGAACTTTTTTGTAAAATCACCGATATTGACACCCGCCTGACCAAGAGTAGGACCTAGAGGAGGCGCTGGAGTGGCTTTCCCCGCAGGAGCGCTGATTTTTACTTTTTTGATTATTTTTTTAGCCATTTGTATATATTTTAATCTATATCCTATGTATATATCATCTAAATACACTATCCTATATCTTCTTGACTTGCAAGAAATCAAGCTCCACTGGAGTCTCTCTCCCAAACATTGAGACAAGAACTTTTATTTTCCCACGATTATCATCTACTTCACTCACTTTGCCTTCAAGGTCCTTGAAAGGACCATCGGTAATCTTGACTATGTCATCAATAGCAAGGTCTATGGTATGTTTGACTTCTCCTTTATTCATGCGAGCAAACAATGCATCCACTTCTTTCTTTTCAAGAGGAACTGGATAAACTCCGGAGCCAACAAAACCTGTAACTCTAGGAGTGTTGCGAACAACGAACCATGAATCATCAGTCACCATCATGTCCACAAGAACATAGCCAGGATATATTTTCTCTTCTTCTTCTACTCTTTTTCCCGCTTTTATTTTTATCTTTTTTTCTGTTGGAACAAGGACATTAAAAATACGGTCTTCCATTCCGAGAGATTCTATGCGCTGTTTGAGATTTCTAGCAACAGCATTTTCATATCCAGCGTAAGTGTGAATTGCGTACCAATTTCTTTGTCCTCCAATCTGTTGTTTTCCCATATGAATTATTTATAAGATGTCGCTAAATATGATAACAAAGAGATTACACAAGCAATGTTAGAAGCCGTGAGAAAATATAGTCAAAAAAAGCGAGAAATAGAGCTGTGGCTATAGAAACAGCAATAACTATAATGGAATAAGAAATGGCTTGTTTTCTGGTCGGCCAGCTAACATGATTCATTTCAGAGCGAGTCTCTTTTATATATTCAGTTATTTTCATGCTTTTTGTCTATATTCAATTATTATCATTAAATCTTTACTAAAAATCCCCTCTCGGGGTAATATGGATATACTACATCTTAATATAAATAAGGTCAAGGAAAAATCGGCTCGCCTACTTGCGCTCGGAAGCTTTTTTATTTGTTCTCCGCCTGCTGGCGGATAAAAATAAAAGACTTCCTCACCGCAGGCTCGCACGATTTTTCAAGCATATTACCTAATCTCGTAAGTAATAGAGACTTTGGAAATAATTTTTTGCTCTCCCGCAGAAATTTCAGGAGCCACCGCTGATTTTGCAGTCATAATATCACTACCCATTCCTTCTCTAAGATATGGAGAAAAAGGAGAATCATCGCTTGAATCATAGAAACTAGAAATACGAGTAAGCTTGACATCAAGCTGTTTTGCTAAAATCTTGGCTTTATCTTTTGCATTTTCTATAGCCAATTCACGCGCTTCAGCTTTGACCTTGTCAATATCATCAATAGAAAATGAGAGTCCATTTATATTTTGTACTCCAAATGTTCCAACAGTAGCAAACAAAGCTCCAGCTTTCTTTATGTCTCGTATCTTCACTTCTATAGTCTGATTGACATCATAACCAGAGAGAATAGACTTTCCGGAACGACAGGGTGTAGCGATGCCGGAAGTGCCATACGCTGGACAGACCCCTTCCACATATTCATAATGAGGATTTATGTTATATGAAAGAGTCTTTATATCTTTTTCCTCTACATTATTATCCTTTAGAGCTTTCAGTACTCCATTGATTTTCGTCGTAGCTTTTGTCTGAGCTTCATCTACGAGCTTGGCGGTCTCTGTAACGCTAAAAGAAAAAACAGCAACATCAGGAATAGAAATCATCTCCCCCTTTCCATTGACTGTGATGATATTCATTATCGGTGTATCTTTACCGACATATCTGATAGATTTAATTTCTTTTATTGAAATCACCAATAGAAAAAGGCCTAAAAGACATCCGACTGCAATGCTTATTTTCCATAACTTATTTTTCAATATATCGTTATTCATTTTATTTTATTTTTTATATAATCTTTACCCTGCCTTAAACATGTATAGAATCAGTGAATATTTCCCTTAAAATCAAGTGTAACACGCATCAATAAGATTCTCAAAGAGGGCAAGTACAGTCATCTGACCTACACCTCCAGGAACTGGAGTAATCATGGCTACAATATCTTTCACTTTTTCAAAATTAACATCGCCGACCAATCTGTCATCCTCGCGAGTAATTCCCACATCAATTATAATCTGCCCTTTTGAAATATATTTCTCATCTATAAGATTGGCCTTGCCTATAGCTACTATCAGAATATCAGCATTTTTCGTATTTTTTATTACATCTTCAACTTCAGTCTTACTATGACACACTGTAACGATTGCGCCTTTACTTCTGCACATATTGGCTATGGGTGTACCAACAAGCTTTGAGCGTCCTATCACGGTCACCTTTTTTCCGGATAATCCTATATTGTAAAAATCAAAAAGTTGCGATATTCCTCTAGCAGTTGCTGGAATGAAAGATGTATTCGGAGTCAGTCCATCAACATCTTTCTTTGGATCAATGGAATTGATAATGATTTCCGAATTTAAATGGGGCGGCAGTGGCAACTGGATTATGATACCTTGCGCTGTCTTGTCATCATTACATTTTTCAACAATATAAAGCAATTCATTTTGATTGATATTCACATCGCATTTTACATGAATTTCTTTTACACCGATCTTCTTTGCAAAAAACTTCTTGGCATTGATAAAAGAGTCGGAATCGGTACAATTCCCGACTTGAATAATAACGAGGCATGGAGTAAAAGCTAACTCTTTTATTCTCTTTTGTAATAGAGTAACATAATGCTCACGAGCTTTTCTGCCATCTAGGATTTGCATAAGGATTACATTAGCATGATTTCTGCAAGATTTCTATTAAAACACACAAAAACAAAACCGGCACACAGTGCATGACTGCGTGCCGTTGAAGGACTTACTAAAGTTGTCCCATGTCGCCACAAGATATGGCAAAAGGGGAAAAGTTAAGAAGTTTTAAGGGTAAGGGGGATTGCCTCACGACCGCCATCGGCCGGACAGCGATTGCCGCGATAGTTAGCATTGACCTTGAACCTGCGATAGTCCGGATCCCAGTAAGCATTCGCAACAGTGCCGCCGTGGCGCGAACGGGGACATCTGGTCAATCCTTTGATGTCCAGGTGCTTCTTGAAGATGTAGAAGTAGGTGGCTTCCAAAATAATACGCTCACATATGTCCAAGAAGGGTGTCGTCGTTGCCGACATGTCGTCTCCGGATTGGTTGAGCCATTCTTTGTCTGGCTCCACTGTATCACGACACAGGACAAGGTGAGGTTGGTCTGTTTGACGCTCAAGGGAGTAGTCATTAAGATTGATGTACTCTACTACTTTAAATTGTGGCTTACACAGCTTGTCCAGAGCCATTTTGGCTGTCAACCCTTGTGGACGGAAAACAGACCAATTGAAACCCTGTGGTAACTCCGACGGCCA
>DATDZD010000006.1:0-24065 GCA_036516895.1 Minisyncoccota bacterium
GGTGCGAGACGGAGGCATGTTTTGCCAACAGGCAAAACAGCAATCGTACATAGTATATGCCGGGGTGGCGAAATTGGCAGACGCACTTGCCTTAGGAGCAAGCGGAGTAATCCTTGGAGGTTCAAGTCCTCTCCCCGGCACATCTTGACTTTCATATACAACTATGTTAGTATACTGCCAGAGTCAATCATGCTATTACTTGTACTTCGCTTTCAGCGAGGGGTGATGGTGATGAAAAAAACAATACGGCAAACAACAACAAATGCCGTACTTCCCAAAGTGCCGAGGTTAATACCCGGAGTACTTAATTGACAAATGAAGAGAAAAAATAAAGCCAAACCCGCACCTGCAAATGATGCGGTCGTAGAGTCTCACGAAAATGATAACTCTAACGAAACTTCTCGTTCCACCACCGACTTCCCTCCCTACGATGCCGAGGCGTGGGCGTGGATGAGCAATCAATCCATTCCCGGGGCCTTCAGCCCCATCCTCTACATCGGGACGCAAGTCTCGGTAGAAGTCTCCAAGATCATCGGGCGACCGATGAATCTGGAGGAGGCCAAACATCTGGTCCAGCCGGACGGGGAAGAAGATGAAATCAAAAAGATGAAAATAATCGACGCAGAAGGACCAACAAGGGAAGAAGTAGTAAGGACACACGCTTACAAGTGTGCATCCGAAGGAACGAGATTCCGACCAGTCCGGTATCTCCCTTTTATCCCCAAAAATCTGGACAAGCAGATCGCCGCCGGGAATAAGTTGATGGAGATCTCCTTGCCATACGGAGGTGCGTTCTACGTCAACAAGAAGCAGGAGCCTGTCCCCTTCAGCGGTTCTGTTTTCCACTACAATCCTCGCAAGCAAGACTACGAATGGTGCCACACCAGCCCACTCGTAATCGCCGCCGAAGAGATTCGGAAGGTCACAGGTCGCATGCAGTGGGGAGTCCCATTTGACATCGCGAACCGGATGAGCGAAGGGCGGAAAGAAAATAACGCCCGGCGGGAAAAAATCGCTGGCTTAATCCCCGACCTCATCACCGGACGAAAGGGCCTGGGGCGCGGAAGCGACGCCTTTGACAATGCCAAACCCAACAGGAATGGCAAAGGCAAGGGTGGCAAAAAACCCTACGACCGGCGGGATAAAGCCGTCCCCGCTGGCGAGGAATAAAAACCTCGCAACTCCCTCATTCGTAATCATTACGAGATGAGTAGGAGTATAAACACAAAGAAGCTCTAGACATTAAGTTGTTTAGAGTTTTTCCTTTTATATACAAAATATGTAAAGACTTACTTATATAAATCTATATAAAGATAATTTAAGAAATGAATAGGATTAATTATATTGACTATCAAGTCAATTCTATTGTTGAACTGTAGACTTTATCAAAATTTTATAACTTCTTCATTAAAATTTTATCTCGGTCTGCTAGTATCATCTCCACAGATGATTATTTTCCCCTATGGGGGTGCCAAGCGGTTTGGGCTTTTCCCTCAAGAAAAGACTGCGGGTTCGACCCCCGCCACCCCCATAAGGAAAAGTAATTATCTGACATGATATTGACTTTACTTTTAAGAAGAACTATACTTTCAGTATCTTGATGAGGGAAGTTCCACCGCAAAGGTAGACTTGCAAAAATCCGCTTCGGCGGTTTTTTGTTTACCATATGTGTGTTTTTCGTATTTTCTCGCTAAAAATTCTGATAATTAGCCTTTGTCACCCCAATCTATCACGAATGTCACCCCATATGGTTAACTGTACAGTCACCTCATATGGTTAACTATACATACCCTTGACAAATATCTAACAAGGTGTATAATATGCGACATACGGTACGCTTTGGATATTGCCTGAAAATGGTGATATGAAAGCTTTGAAAAACAACAAAAAGGTAAAAACGCCTTGTTTTTCACGAAAGTGAAGGACGGAAGTGAAGAAGTAGTTTATGGCAAAAAAAAATAAACCAGCGGGCGGAATAACAAATCCCGGAAATCTTCCCATGCCTGGTGTTGGTGGTGGACAGCAACCAGCTCCTACGGGAGCGGGACAAGCCGGAGGACAACAAACGCCTCCGGCACGTGGAACAAGGAGACCTCGTCAAACACCAGGAGCAACAACCACGACGACTACAACGGTGATACCACCAGTCGTACAGCCAGGACAAGGAGGAACTCCTCCAACGCGTCCTCGCCCTCGCACCACACCTACACCTCAAAACTTCTTCCAACGAAATTGGGGTTGGTTACTAGGTTTGTTGCTCCTACTCGTTGCCCTCGCTCTGGTCGGCTGGAAAGCCTTCCACTGCGACAAGACAAAGGGCAACGCCGATTCCGCCAGCTTCCCCGGCATCACTGCCGGAAACATGGAAGTCTCGGACCCGGCACCGATGAAAGATGTCTCTATGCCAAAAGAGAAACTTTCACAACAGAAGGTAGTGATCTCAGCGATCACTAACACCCTTCCGATCGGCTCCGCCGTAATCACCCAGACTGGCCAGAACAATCTGGTCAATATCGGGGGGACAATCACAGGCGGAATCAATTACTATGGGGACAGACACCCAGCAGTAACCACCCTCACCCCTCAGCCACAATGGCCCAACGACACCGAAGCTGACATGGTCGGGGATATCCTAAATCCCTGTTGTGGGAACGACCCAAAAACAGATAGGGTTACAACCCACTCCACGATTCCCTCCGGTGCAGATCACATCTACAGGTACCCGACTGGTTGGAATGTGATAGGAGAAAATATCATGGTTGAGGGCGTAGAAAGCGCCTACAATCTAGGAACGGATGAGAACCCTCGGTGGGTTCTCGTCAAAGACTACACGAATGGGAGCACAGCTTCCATTCGGATAAGAAATCTAAGGTCAACTCCACTCCAAGTGGAGTTTGAGTTGACGAGAAAAAGTGGTTCGATTCCGTAGGAATACGGACAACCCCGCTCCTTGAAAAATAGGAGCAGAACGGTAAACAAAAAACAGCATGCAAGTGCTGTTTTCCTTTTTCAAAAATATATTCAAACACTTTCAATCAATTCCAAAAATAACCTTTAGAATTCGTTATATACATTAAATCTACTTCTAATAAAATTTCGCACTAACACACTATATGTGCACATTACCCTAATTGCTTGACTTTCATACAAAAATATGTTAATCTTATGATTGAATCCATAGTGCTAACCGCGCTTTGATTTTTGAAAAACAATAAACAAAAAACCACCTCGCCTACAAAGCGAGGTACAGCAATAGGAACAACATGAACATGCGAGCACCAGTCGGGATAGGAATAGGGATCGTGATTTTTATCATTACCTTCTTTCTCGTCAACCTCTTCGGGCCAGATCTTTGGCTCACAATGGCGATAAGTATCATCGCTACTTCCCTAATTTATTTCTGGGGAGTCTTCCCAAACTGCACATTCATCGTACCCGAAAATAAGGCATGGATAATGGCAAATAGTTTCTTCCCGGAAAGTGCAGTGCCAACAGCTCAATTCTCTGGAAACAGAAATGTAAGGGCTCAAAAGGAATTCCAAGCAGGATTTCACTGGAAATTTCCCTGGGATAAAAAGGGAGAAGAAATAGATATGCAAAAGATAATCGCCGTTGAAGGAAATCCTGAAGAAACATATACTTTGGCCGGCGGACAAAGCACCAAATTGAAATATCAAGTACTAGTAGTCCCACTTCCAGGACGAATAGTCAATTTCAATAGAACAAAAGAGAAAGATATCATCCGCAAAGTGAAAGCTAGGGCGGAAGGATTTCTCCAAGAATATATTGGTGGGCAAAGTGTCGTAACATTTGGAAAGGAATGGAAGGATGCCTTGAAGGCAAGGTTTGAAGGTCTCTACGGTGGACCAGAAATCATAGACCCTGAGGAAGAAGCTATGGGCATCTGGACTGGAACACCAGAGATATATGACATCGGACAACCCAAGGAAGTGGAAGACGCCAGAAACTTTGAAATCCAGATGCAATCAGTAATAAAAACGGCCGAGAGAATGGTCAGAGTGTCGAAAGACAAAATGAAATTCAACGAAGCGATGAAAATGGCGCTGGTCGGAAGAGGCCAGGCTAAAATAGACTTTGTTGAATTGACTGGTCTCCTCGGCGGACAGACAAGAAATCAAAAGACAAATAAGAGAAAAGGAGGACAACAAAATGACGACGAATAAAATAGGCGGAATCATCGGTACGATAATTATTGTGCTGACGATTATAGGGTGCATAGTCTGGAACAAGGTTGGGAGTCATAAGACATCTTCCCCCTCCCCGGAACTCACCTTCCCCTTCACCCGCGTCCTAATACTGGAGCACGGGAAATGGTCTCCCTCGGTGGTGCTTGGCATCACCAGACCACAGCTGAAAATGAACTGGGGTGTCATAGAGGACAACGCCCGACACTTAGTGGAAATCAATGGAGGGAAGGCAATGGGTGGTTTCACCTATGAGGTACCTTCCAGAAAAGACTGGGAAAAACTGGGATGGAATCCCCCCAGTTTCCCAAACACGACAGTGGAGGTCAGATTCAAACTAACATCTACTGAAACACAGAAAGCACGCTTGGCTTACACGATAAGCCAAGTTGAAAAATAGCAGAGATAGCTATTCCCTTCGGGGAAAAAATATCTCATCAAAAAAGCGGTCTTGCGATCGCTTTTTATTCTATCTGTTTTATACCATATATATATTGTACTGATTTTAGTTTTACATCTATTTTATTTATGATTTGAACTTAAATACCATGAGAAAGGATCTGTTCCACCTACCGTACTCGCAATCAATCTTATTATCCCATAAACTGAAACCATAATAAGCATTCCTACAACTCCCCACAATATATGTCTCTGTCCTTCTTTTCTAGCCGTAGGGTCATCCCCTTTTGAGATAAGTCCAAAGACCCCCCAGACAAAGATAAGCATAGTCAAAAAAAACAAACCATAAACAAGAGGAGCGACAATATTACTTACTATCTTTGAAACTATAGAATTAACAGCAGGATTAGAGCCCACTTTTGAAAAAGTACCTTGGGCATGAGCTATTTGTGCCAAAAATGACATCGTTATATTCTATTGAACTCTATCAGGAATAGGTAGACCGACTTTAGCATTTATCTCTCTTGTAGATGGAGCTTGGTCTTGTGTTCTAAATGAACTGCGAAGAATAGCTACAAGTCCCCAGATGGAAAGAATAACAAAAAGACCTATTACACCAAACAAAATACGCATACCTCCTTCTTTTCGTTTTTCTACATCCCCACCCGCGACAAGATAAATCACAACATTTATAATAATCCAAACAACAGCAAGAGAAATAGCCAAAGCTATAACCAGATTTCCAATATTTGTAGCTTTACCAGCAACATCATCAATATTTTGTAATGGCGCTTGCGCAAGAGCTAAAAGTGGGGATGAGGCGATAATAAAAGCGATAATTTTTTTCATATAAGATATTTAATCTTTTTTAATAATAAAATAATGTTATTACTTCTAAAGTATAGCAGACTAGTAAAACGAGTACAATGGACGCTGTGGATATTGCTATCTTATTTGACCTGTGCCAGAGTCACCCCTAACATCTCTTACAGTAGGAAGTCTGTCACTGGAGGTATTTGGCGTATTGCCTGAAGGTTGTGGATTGAAAGCATTGTTGTTAGATGATGTCATAGGTGTATTGCCTGTTCCACCCGTACCCACTGGAGCATTTATTGAACTTCCTCCAAAAGGCCAGCCCATAGCGCCTTGAGGCAGATTGAGAGAATTGCTTAAAATGGCCACCAATCCCCAAAACGAAAGAATGACAAAAAATCCGATTGTACTGTACAAAACATACATCCCCGCTTCCTTTTTCTCCTTCTCTGTAAAAAAATAACGATAGACATTCCATACGAAAGTGACTACAGCAAGAGCGATGATAAGATATATGCCTGTGTTAATATATGGAATAATCGTCTCTGTTACTAATGTTGATAATGTCTTTCCTGCAGCAAAAGCAGACATTGGTGATAAAAGCAATGTCAGAAATAAAAATGTGGTCACAAATGATACTGTCTTAAAAATGCTTTTATTGTTTTCGCTGTTTTTTTTCATATTATTTTAAATTAATATATTCATATTATGGTTTATTATTAAATAACTTCTCATTTACCACTCCGGTTGAAATAAGAGTATTCCGTACTACTTCCACTATCACCTTTGAACTAATAAGTATGGCAGTACCTACCACAGCCCAGAGAAACCATTCTTTGGCGGATTTGAGCTTCGCTTCATTTCCTTGTGCCAGAACAAACTTGAAACCAATAAATATAAATACGAGTACCGCCAACATACCACCTATGAATATAGCTAAATCCACAGCCAGAGCGAGAACTTCACTAACACTCTTTGCTTTTAGAGGATTCTGAAGAAAAGAAGGTGGATTATTAGAAGGAGCAGTTGTAATTATTGGATTTGTTGCTGGTGGATTTGTTGTGCTTCCTTCACCAGGCACTTTAGTTGTCTGATATGTGTCATTTGGGTTAAATTCCTGTGCCAAAACACTTTTGATATTCATCACACAAAAAGCAAATAATATTAGACTAAAAATCAAAACTGATGATAAAAGTAATTTCTTCATATTATTTTCCCAAAAGACTTGTGGCGCTGGAATTATTCTCTACAAACCAATCCACTACAGTCCTCACCCCAAACCAAGCCGTAAGCATTATTATAAACCCAATTCCAACATCTGTAAAAATCTTATTGGCCTTTGTCCTATCGGCTTGAGTTCCTTTCATATATAGAATACCGGCATAAGAGAAGAGAGTAACTGCCACAGGAATGGATATGGCAAACATCCAATTTATTATTTTGTTTATCGTGCCCATGAGAGCATTAAAATCGCAAATTCTCTGGCGACCGGGTTCATATCCTGGCTCGCCTTGCTTTGTGAGTACCCCATCGCAATCTACAAGACCATCGTAACCAAGCTGGTCTCCAGGAGAAAGAACACGCTCTTGAGCCATAACCAAAGTAGCTGAAAAAGGAGATATTTCTGAAATCCCTATAAAAGCCGGTATGATTAAAATAGACAAAGATGAAAATATTATGCACAAAACTATAAATATCGCTGTAGCAGGAATTTTTTTTATATATAGTTTCATAATTATTTTATTCTTTAACTATTCTATTATTGATTTCTTATAGATAAATCAAGCTCTTCATGTGCTGTCTTTATAGCACTATAGCTATCAGCCCTTCCACTTGTAATAGATTCCACCATATTCTTAAAAATCTCTCTTGTTCTGACCACATTTATATCAAGCCAACTCTTTGATATTAAAGCAGAATCATAGAAAATGGCTTGGTATGGATCAGAAGAACCCGCTTGAATCATATCTCTACGCACTGGTGGCAAATATGAGAGCTTATTTAATATAGCTAGAGATTCTGGAGAAGTCAGGGCTTGAATAATAGCGTAGGTCACCGCTTGATTTGTAACGCTTCTAACAATAGATAAACCGTACATAGAACCGTAAGTGGTGCGATTGACACCGCCTCTGGCTTGAGGCAAAGGAGCTACATCAAAATCAATATTTGGATTCTTGTCTCTTATATCAAAAAGTTCTGAAGAGAAACCGAAATAAGTCGCTAGAGAGCCGGATAAAAACCAACTTTTTGAAATAGGAAGTCCTCTATTCCAAGAATAATCAGGATTGTTTGGATTGGAGAACTTGGTGAAGAAATTGATTGCGGGAACAGAAGTCTTGGTCCCTATATATTGTCCATCTCCTAGAGCGCTTTCTATAGCCAAATTCCCCGCCCCATTTTCCCCTATTCTTGTAATAGGATTGCCCGATTGAAGAAGAAGTGCTCCAAGTATTTCTCTGGCGTGACTTATATTGCCAAACTCTCCCATAGCTATGGCACTCCTGCGTATATTGGAATTAACATCCTTTAGAGCAATACGGCTTATTATCCCGCCAAATTCATCCCAGAAACGAGGAGGAACAGCTATACCGGCATTGGCAAAAAGGTCTCTATTCCAATACATAACCAGAGGGTCAATAGTGAGAGGGATGGCAAGCGCTCCTGTTGAAGTCAGATATAATTCGGCTTGAGAAATATATGAATTTTTGAAATCTCTTTGACTAAGAACAGTATAAGGAATCTGAACTATCTTGTCGGCATGACGAACAATCATGTCTTGAGGAATAAGTATGGCGTCAGGACCTTGTCCTCTAGCAAGTGTCTCTATAAAATCTTTATCAAAAGTAGATTCTGTTTTTTCCACATAATTTATAGATAATGATATGGCTCTAGTATTATTGAGTTGTTGTAAGAGATTTGAAAAAACTGACTGAGGAAATACTCCCCAAACGGTAATAGCAGGCAAAGTGCTGTCGGCATTCTTGCTTTTGTATGTAGCAAAAAGAGCTACTCCGGCAATTATACAAACTACAAATATAGCGATAGTTATGATTTGAAATTTACTCATGTTATTTTAAATATACTCGTATGATTTTCAATCATATTCTTTAATTTAATTATATTATTTAATCTATCAAAAACTTTCATATTTCTAATCAATTTTCTAAAAACTTTAATCATAAAATGATAATTTCAATTCTTTGTTAAAACAATACCATAATGATGGTCTCCTGCGTCAAAAGTTTTTTCCAGAGTGAAGCCAACTTTTTGGAAAATACCTTCGGCAAGCATTTTTGGCACAAGAGTCTTTGGACTTAAAGGACTACCAACAGTCCAATCTACCACCAAAAGCTTCCCCCCTTGTTTCAAAATTCTCTTTGTCTCCAAAGCGAGATTATCTCTATCTTCTACAGCTATTTGAAAAAGAGTGTTGGAAATAATGACACGGTCAGCAATCGCCTCGCGCAGTTTTGTTCCTCCAATTTTTTCAATATTTCCCCAAATAACTTCTATATTGTGTAAACCCACCAGCCCTGCGGAATTTTTGATTTTATTTAGCAAATCTTGTTGCACATCCACAGCATAAACCATACCGCTCGGGCCAACTCTTTTGGCTGATTCTATAGTATAAAAGCCGGAACCGGCGCCCATATCTACAACCTTCATACCATCGGTCACACCAAGTTCTGAAATATTCTTTTGAGGGTCGGAGAACATGCTTTTATTATACCTTGATTAGACAAAGTGAGCGAGAGAAAGTTGTGCACAGCATTATTTTGAAAACTAGATTTGCTTATATTGAGAAAACACTGACTGACTTGAAAAATCATCATTTTTGAGGTATTTTATAACTTAAGAAATAAGAGTAAAAATATTGCCGACTCGTCTAAAGGTAGGACACATCCCTCTGGAGGATGGTATTGGGGTTCGAGTCCCTGGTCGGCAGCAATGACCATTGAGGATGACTGATGTCATCCGAAATGGGCATTTGATGACGACTTGGACGAGAAAGACGGAGCGATACCGAGCCAGCAGGCGAGGTCGCGAGTCGGGGTCGCGGAAATTTCCGAGCGACGGCGAGGGAATTATCCGTGACCGAGTCCCTGGTCGGTAGCAAGTGAAATTTTGAATATGTATTTCATATTCAAAATTTTAGATTAGATACTAATACCACGCCACAAACATTGTGCTTATGCAAGCCATTCCCAATTCTCTGCCTAGATGCTATACTTACATTGTTATCAATTTTTAAATAAATAATAAAAACATGGCAAAATCAAATTCTGCATTTATGAAACCATTGACGGTAAGCGCCGACTTGGCTCAAATAGTCGGTAAAGGTCCAATGCCTAGGTCAGAAGTTGTAAAGAAACTCTGGGTATATATAAAAGGAAAGAATCTTCAAGACCCAAAAAACAAGCGCAATATAAATGCCGATGAAAATCTAAAGAAAGTCTTTGGTGGCAAAGCGGTAGTTAATATGTTTGAAATGACAAAACTCGTCTCAAAGCATCTCTCCTAGTCCAAAGTGTCTTCTTGATTCATCAAGATGTATTTAAAATAAAAATCAAATCATGGCAAATAGAACTGACACACCCAGGAAAACTTCTCGTTCAAGAAAAACAAAGAAACGCCGAGCCATAAAAAACGCGCGCATTGAAGCAAAGCGCATACGACTTGCAAAAAGAAGGTAGTAAAAATTAGACAAAATTCTTTCTCCTGGCAGAAGTCTTTTTTCTGAGCTTGCCGAAGAAAAAAGAGCTTGTGCCAGGAGAAAGAATTTTGTTTAATTTTTTTAAATCTTCCTAAAAGCAAATCAAACTAGCCAGAGCGTCTCCTTCGCGAAGTTTCATAACTCTAACACCTTGAGTAGAACGACCTAGGGTAGGAATCTCTTTTATATCAACTCTTATCACCTGGCTCTTTTTTGACATAGCCACAATTTCTTCATTATCATCAGTCACTACTTTTGCAGAAATAAGAAGTCCGGTTTTTGCGGTGACATTCATAGTAAGAATACCTGAACCGCCTCTCTTTTGTGTTTTGTATTCAGAAAGTTTAGTCTTTTTGCCATAACCATTTGAACCCATGACAAATAGCGCTGGATTTTTTGCTTCTTTTGAAACAATATCAGCGCTTATCACTTCATCTCTCTTTCCATTTTTTCCACTACTTCCACCAAGCTTAATCACGCGCACACCGGCGGCATTGCGTCCCATCTCTCGCACATCGGACTCCTTGAATCTGATTGACTGACCTTCTCTTGTGGCAATGACTATATCATCTTCTTTTGAAATAAATGAAGCGGACATAAGCTCATCTCCTTCATCAAGAGTAATAGCTATGAGTCCAGAACGACGGACATCATGAAAATGTCCCGCTGAACTCTTCTTGCCTGTTCCGCCTTTTGTGACCATGAGTAGAGATAATCCATCGGCTTCTTTTTTATTTTTTGGCATAGGTAAAATAGATGTGACCTTTTCCCCTTCGGATATAGAGAGAAAATTCATGATTGATTTGCCTTTTGTGGCTCTTTTTCCTTCTGGAAGGTCATACATCTTTATTTGATACGCCTTGCCTTTATCTGTGAAGAAAAGAAGGTCGTTGTGAGCGCTGGCGTATATGAGATGAGAAATAAAATCCTCTTCTTTTGTGTCAAGGTCTACTACCCCTACCCCCCCGCGCTTTTGCTTTCTATATTCATCGGGGTTAGTTCTCTTTACATAGCCCCCTTTTGTCAGAACCAGAACACTTTCTTCGTCAGGAATAAGGTCTTCTGGATTGAAATCTTTTAATCCGTGCCTTATGAGCTTGGTGCGCCTTTCATCTCCATATTTAGCTTTTATTTCAACCAATTCATTCTTTATGATAGAGCGGACTTTCTTTTCATTACCCAGAATCTCTTTCATTTCCACGATGAATTTCTCCACTTCTGTGAGCTCGTCAAGCACCTTCTTTCTCTCAAGCCCAGCAAGCTTTTGCAAACGCATTTCAAGAATAGCTGTAGTTTGTTTTTCGGAAAATTTGAATTTTTTCATCAAATTGCCATGCGCTTCAACTGCGTCTTTTGAAGCGCGAATCAAAGTGATGATTTCATCAATATGGTCAAGAGCTTTCTTTAGTCCCAAAAGTATATGCTCTCTTTCTTCAGCTTTATTCAAATCAAACTTTGTGCGACGACGAATGACTTCTATACGATGAATTATGAACTCTTCAAGAATAGATTTCAGGGAAAGAGTCTGCGGCACGCCATTGACCAAAGCCACAGTATTCACATGAAAAGTATCTTCAAGTTGAGTATGTTGATATATATAATTTAGGACTTTTTCCGGATGAGCGCCCTGCTTCAGGTCTATAACTATGCGCATCTCTTTGTCAGATTCATCTCTAAGACCCTTTATACCATCAATCGCCTTGTCTCGCACCAAGTCAGCAATCTTCATAATAAGTTCGGCTTTGTTTACGCGATATGGAATTGAAGAGATGACAATCTGAAACTGTCCTTTTTTATCTTCTACAATCTCCGCTTCACCTCTCACAACTATACCCCCTCGTCCAGTAGAATAAGCGTGATGGATATCTTTTTCTCCATACATCACCGCTCCTGTGGGGAAATCTGGACCTTTTATATGAGTCAAGAGGTCTTCTGTTGTAATATCTTCGTCTTCTACAAGATGCACTGTGGCATCCACCACTTCAGAGAGATTGTGTGGAGCAATGTTTGTGGCCATACCAACAGCGATACCTAAAGTTCCATTTAAAAGAAGATTTGGAACTGCTGTCGGAAGAACTATCGGCTCTTTGCGAGTGCCATCATAGTTTGGTCTGAAATCAACAGTGTCTTTTTCAATATTCAACAAAATCTCCGCCGACAAACGAGACATTTTTGCTTCTGTATACCTCATGGCGGCAGCCGAATCTCCGTCAATATTTCCAAAGTTTCCTTGACCGGCAATAAGAGGGTATCGCATCTTGAAATCTTGCGCCATCACTACCATAGAATCATAAACAGCCACATCTCCATGAGGATGATAGTTTCCAAGCACATCCCCCACCACTACTGCCGATTTGCGAAATTTTGCGGAAAAAGTCAGGCCTTTTTCATGCATGGCGTAGAGTATGCGACGATGAACTGGTTTTAGACCATCACGAACATCAGGAAGAGCCCTTGCTGTAATAACAGACATGGCATAATCAAGATAGGACTCGCGCATTTCGGTCGTGATATTGCGAGAAATAATACCGAGAGCGGGGTCGCGAAGAGGAATACCGCCTTGCGGGTCTTTGGAATTTGGTCTTTGGTCATCTCTTGAGTTTTCTCCTATATTTCCTTTTGGATTTTCTGAATCTTTTTTGGCCATGTTATATCTTTATTATCTATTATTTCACCGTTTATCTCCTTTTATCTTTTCCCTGGAATAACTTCAATCATATCGCTTGCTGAATACTCTGCTTTGTTTGCTCCTAAAAATAATTCTTTTGCATATATAAATACCCCTCTAACACCTTTCACAGCGTCGCCTACACCCGCCAATAAAGATGAAGAAAGAGACGAAATAGGGCTTTCGGACTTTGCCAAAGTATCTTCAACAATAACAGAAGATGATTTAACACCGAAAGAAGCTAGCCAAAATATAAAGATGATTGCTGTAATGCTAAAAGAAGCGAGAAAAGCGATGCGCTTCTTTATATGGTCGGGCTTTTCTCTCAATCTCTCTATGTGACTTTCTATTTTTTGCAACATATTTTTTGTATTACTTTAATATTATCTCAATATTATTCTTCGTATTATATTACTCTTTTGATGAATCAAGAACAACCACATCGCCTTCTTTTCCTTCCAAATCTTTTTTCTTTAGGGTTAATTTCGCTTCCGGTTTTGGATTCTCGCCTGCTTCTTTTAGAAAAACCCTAAGAGCGTCTTTTCCTCCAATTTCCCCATAATGCATAGGGATAATTATTTTTGGTTCAAGAAACACTGCCAGTTTGTAAGCTTTGGAAGGGTCAAGCACACCATCCCCGCCAATAGGTGTGAATAAGATGTCTATTCCATCCAAACCTTCTTCAACTTCGCCTTTTAATTCTGGAGTATTCACCGCCCCAAGAA
This sequence comes from Minisyncoccota bacterium, assembly GCA_036516895.1. GTDB lineage: Bacteria > Patescibacteriota > Minisyncoccia > Phycocordibacterales > PALSA-1337 > CAIOGI01. Next base: position 13,525 of record DATDZD010000006.1, read on the forward strand.
AACAAATATTCATATTTTCAAGAGAAATCGCATATATGGTATTTATTAACTCTTTTCCACCATAATTGGACACCGAGGGCAGACCTTTTATAAAAACTCCCTTGACTTCATATTCTCCTGGACCGGATATGACAAATGGCTTTTTGTTTCCATGGCTGACTTGGTCAACACCATTGAAATCTGGATGATTGGCGCTTACAAAGACAATATCAGCCCCGAAGCGACTTGGTTTGAGGATAGAATTGAGCTTTGAATCCTTTGAAATGGGATTAAAAGCGAGCATAATATCGCCAAATTGAACCTTAAAGAATTGGGCTCCAAAATAAGTAATAATCATATCTAATGTAACTTCATTATACCAAAAATGGACAAAAAAACAATTATCCATTATAGTGGCTATAAGCATGATAATCCCGCAAATTGCCATTATTATTAAAAAGCGGAACCTGCTCTAAAAAGTGTTAAAAGAACTAAAAGACAAGATTTTTCATAAAAAAAATAATAGGGAAGAAGAAGAAAATGGGAAAGAGGTTGTTGTTAAAAATGACAGAGAAAATATTAAAGAAAACAGAAAAAATGGAGCGAAAGACAGCATAAAGGAAATCTCAAAAGAATCCTCAAAAAGCAATACCAAAAATGAGGTGATGGACAAAATAATGGAACAGACCAAGAATCCTCCCGCAATCGGAGACTTGGTGGAAGGTCATGTCATAAATATAGAGAAGTCGGCTGTTTATGTCAGCTTATCTCCATTTGGCACGGGTATTATCTATGGTCGAGAGTTCATCACGGCTAGAGATATTATAAAGAAAATCAATATTGGTGATGTTATTGCCGCCAAAGTAGTAGATACCAATAACAAAGAAGGATATATAGAGCTTTCTCTCAAAGAAGCGCGCCAAGCCCTCATTTGGAGCGAAGCCGAAACAGCCATAAACAATAAAACCGTTTTGGACCTTCCCATTATAGAAGCCAATAAAGGCGGACTCATCATTCAGTGGCAAGGCATTATGGGATTTTTGCCCGCCTCACAACTCAAGACCGAGCATTATCCGCGGGTCAATGACGGGGATAAGGACAAAATTTTGGAAGAATTAAAAAAATTGGTTGGACAAAGAATCTCTGTTTCTATCATAGCCGCTTTGCCCAAAGAAGGTAAACTTATATTTTCAGAAAAAAGTCCTGAACAAAAAGATAAAGAAAAAATAATAGGAAAATATAAAGTTGACGATGAAATGGAGGGCACTGTTACAGGTATGGTTGATTTCGGAATATTCGTCAAAATAGAAGAGGGATTGGAAGGACTTGTCCACATCTCCGAGATTGATTGGTCACTTGTGGAAGACCCTAGAACTCTTTTTAGGGTGGGACAGAAAGTCAATGTAAAAATCATTGAGATAAAAGAAGGAAAGATATCCCTATCCATAAAAGCGCTCAAAGAAAATCCTTGGTTTGAAGCAGGTAAAAAATACAAAAAAGACATGAGCGTGCAGGGAGTGATAATCAAATTCAACAAACATGGAGCTTTGGCATCTATAGAAGAAGGCATTGCTGGGCTTGTTCATATATCTGAATTCGGTTCAGAAGAAAAACTTCGCAAAACTCTGGAATTGGGCAAAAACTATGGCTTCAAGATAACCCTCTTTGATGTCAAAGAACAAAAAATGGCCTTGTCTTATACTGGAGAAAAGAAGTAGAAATTAACTGGCATTAAAAACGCTCATAGCTTTATCTTTTCCTTCTTTCAAAATCATTTCTATTGCTAAAATCGCTTTCTTTGAAACTTTTTTCAGCTCTTTTATCTCGTTATCCTTATATTTTCCTAAAATAAATTTTTCAATTTTATCGTCTCCGTGAGGCGCTTTTGCTATTCCCTTTGCATTTGATGGAGAGACACCGATACGAATACGGATAAAAGCTGGGGTCTTTAACGCTTTTATGACAGATTCAAGACCATTATGACCTCCAGAACTTCTATTAAAAGAAATCTTCAGTGTTCCCAATGGCAAATTGAAGTCGTCATATATCACAATCAATTTTTCCGCTGATTTTACACTTTTTACAACTTTCGAGATGGCAGTCCCAGATTTATTCATAAAAGTATTGGGCGCGACAAGCATAACTTTCTCTTTTCCAATCTTAATCTCAAGAACTAAAGCGTTTATTTTTTTATCAAAAGAGAATTCTTCATCGCTAGATGATGCAGATAGTGATTTTGAGAGAGATAAAAGCGCTTCTCGTCCTGTATTATGACGAGTTCCTTCATATTCTTTTCCCGGATTTCCCAAACCTGCGATTATGTATGACATATATATAGTGTGGCATACATACAAATCTTGTGTCAAATGATTATTCATAATACAATAAACATAAATACGCTAAAAATCCATATGGAACCTCAACAATCTATAATTCAGAACACTCATGACGACCAGAGTACAATACCCCCTAAAAAAGAGCATTTTTTAAAAGAAATCATCAAATTCACTCTTATTGCTTTGGCTGTGGTCATCCCAATACGGACTTATGTGGCACAGCCATTCATAGTAAACGGATTTTCCATGTATCCAACCTTCTCTTCGGGCGAATATCTCATAGTGGATGAGCTGACTTATAACTTCAAAAAGCCAGAAAGACAGGATGTCATTGTATTGCGATATCCTTTAAGTCCGAAAACCTATTTTATCAAGCGCATAATAGGTCTTCCGGAAGAAACCTTGATTGTCAAAGATGGTCAAATCACTATCATTAATAAAGAAAATCCGGAAGGAATAACTATAAACGACTCTTATGTAGTTCCTTCGCATCGCAAGAAAGACAACTTCAAAATAACTCTTGGTCCAAAAGAATATTTCGTCATGGGAGACAATCGCACGGAAAGTTCAGATTCCAGAGTCTGGGGGTCTCTTGAAGAAAAATATATTGTCGGACGACCGATAATCCGTCTCACGCCATTATCAAAAATTTCCTTTTTTCCTGGAAAATAAACAATATGTCCGCGCTAACCAAAAAAAGTCGTAGAAAAAAAACTATTATAAAACAGACTGATAAATATATATCATACAGTCATCTGGATAAAATAGGAGAGGTGGCTGTCTATTATGGTTTCACTCCAAAACAAAGTCCCATCATAAAAAAGTCCGACCTTGATTGCGCCAGGACCCTTCTTGAAGGAGATTATATAGATAATGAAGAGAGCAATAAAGCGCGCCTTCCCTTGCATGTGGAAGAAAAAATATCTTTACTTAGGATGTATCAAGAAGAGAATATGCATTCTCTTTTACAGCCATTATTATTTTATTTCAAAGAGCCGTTCAAAAGTTCGCTTAAAAAAAAATCTGACAGTTACCGTTATTCTGATTTGGAAATAATAGGCAATTCTAGAAGTATCGCAGAAGCCACCCTTATTCAGACAACAAAAGTGATGCTCGCTTTAGAGGGATATGAAAATATACGCGTGGAAATAAACAGTATTGGAGACAAGGATTCTATTGCTCGTTTCGCTCGCGATTTGACAATTTATTATCGCAAACACATAAACGATATGCATGCCGAATGCAGACAATTACTTAAAAAAGACCCGTTTGAACTTCTTGGGTGTCAGAATGAAAAATGCAAGAAAATAAATGAGGACGCTCCGCGCGCCATGAATTTCCTTTCCGAACCGAGCCGAGCGCATTTTCAGGAAGTGCTAGAATATCTTGAAGCGCTCAATATTCCATACAAAATCAACAATAATCTAATTGGCAATCGCAAATATTGCACCGAGACGATATTTACTATAGTAAATTCTCAATATGAAAAAGAAGAAAAAGAAGATAACCCAGACCAGCAAAAAGATAGCAAAATAAAAAACAAAATCAGCGTAAACAAAAAAATATTAGCTGTCGGTGTTCGTTATGATGGATTATCAAGAAAGATGGGTATAAAACGAGAAATACAAGGAGTGGGTATTTCTCTTCTCATAAAAGGAAACCGCGGAGAATTGCGCAAGGAAATAAAAAAAGTCAAAAAACCATTTGTCTCCTTTGTTCAACTCGGTCTTGAATCAAAAATGTTGAGTCTGTCTGTTATAGAAAAATTGCGTCAAGTCAAAATTCCTCTTTATCTTTCTTTGGCAAAAGACCGTCTTGGAGCGCAAGTGTCGGCAGTAGAAAAAAACCACAATCCTTACTCCATAATAATGGGCAAGAAAGAAGCGTTGGAAAAAACGGTTATAGTCAGAAATATCAATACACACGCTCAAGATATTGTTTCTTTAGACGAATTGGCAAAATATATGAAGAGGTTGGAGAGGTAGTAGTAAAAATATATAAGTAAAATCGTGCGAGCTTGCGGGGAGGAAGACTTATTTTTTCGAGCTTGCGAGACAAAAATAAGTGCTTCCGACCGCAAGTAAGCGAGCCGATTTTACTTGTTTTTATTCACTATCCATGCTAACATTTCCCCACTATGATAAATGTGGAAATAACAAGAGGAGGCACTGAAAACGGGCTTGGAATACTTCGCAGATTTACAAAAAAAGTCCAAGGTGCTGGTATTCTTCCACGAGTACGAAGTATTCGCTACAACCAGCGAACTCTTTCTCCTTACAAAACAAAGATGAAAACCCTCAAATCTCTAAAAAGAAAAGCCGAAATCCAAGAGCTCATCAAGCTTGGCAAAATGCCAGAGAAACCATCTCGTTTTTCTAGATAGACATATCTCACCAGATAAATCATTTTTACTATTAGGCATTTTTCATTGTATGACACAGAATATAAACAGAAAAGCCATATTTGGGGTCATAAAAGACGCTGTTCTAGGGAAAAAATATGAACTTTCTTTATCTTTTATAAATGCTAGACAAATAGAAAAATTAAATTGCATATACAGAGGAATAAAAAAGCCGACTGACATATTAAGTTTCCCTCTCTCAAAAAAAGAAGGTGAAATGTGCATATGTCTATCAACGACTCGCAAAGAAGCTAAGAAATTTAATAGGACTTACGAGAATTTCCTCAAATTTCTATTTATCCACGGTTTGGTCCATTTGAAAGGATACGAGCATGGTAGTACAATGGAGAGCATAGAAGCTAAATTCCGAAAAAGATTCAATGTTTAACGCTTCATGTACTCATGGCACGAACAACTATTACAGGCATCGATATAGGAACCTATCAAATAAAGGTCATTATTGCTCATGGCAGTGAACGCAATGACAAAAACTTGCCGAAGATTCTCGGAATCGGCACGGCCGAATCAAAAGGACTGCGACATGGGTATGTTGTAAATCCCCAAGATGTTTCTGATAGTATTCGTCGCGCCGTAAAAGAAGCGGAAAAAAAAGCCCAGATAAAAGTAAAGAAAGCTTTTGTCTCAATAGGAGGGATAGGACTTGGAAGTATCACATCAAGCAGTTCTATTATCATTTCCCGAGCTGATTCGGAAATCACATCTCTTGATGTGAAAAAAGTGCAAGAACAATGTGAAAAAGACATTCCGCCAAACGCCATACTCAATAAAAAAATAATAAACAGTATCCCTCTTTTATATAAAATTGATGGCAAGGCCACTCTAGGCAAACCGGAAGGATTGAAAGCTAGCAAATTTGAAGTAAAAACTCTTTACATAACATGTCTGGAACATCACCTGGATGATATTATTCAAGCTGTGGAAGAAATCGGGATAAGTGTAGAAGACTTGGTAGCCGCCCCCATAGCGGCAAGTCTCATAACCCTCTCCAAATCTCAAAAAATCGCTGGCTGTGTTCTGGCCAATATTGGAGCGGAGACTGTTTCTATCGCCGTGTTTGAGAACAATGTTCCTGTCTCCTTGGAAATATTTGCTATTGGTTCCACCGATATAACAAATGATATCGCTTTGGGATTAAAAGTGCCTTTGGAAGAAGCGGAACAAATAAAAATCGGTGCTATTACCGGAAGCGCATATCCTAGAAAAAAGTTGGAAGAAATAATCTCGGCAAGATTGTCTGATATTTTTGAATTGATAGAAGCGCATTTAAAAAAGATCGGAAGAAATGGATTGCTTCCGGCTGGCATTGTTATCACTGGCGGTGGCTCTGGATTATCAAATATAGAAGGGTTAGCCAAATCAGCTTTGAGTCTTCCTTCCAGGATTGGCTCGGTGTGGCTTGGCAGAGATGACAAACAGAGTTTTAGAGATTCCACATGGGCTGTTGCATATGGTCTTTGCGTTCTAGCCGCTCATACCGACGAAGAACCGGCTATTGATACTGGAACTCAATTCATAAGTAAAATTCTAAAATCTATCAAATCTTGGGTCAAACAATTCTTGCCTTAACGCGTTTTTTTGACTTTTTTCAAAGAAAATATTTTCAGATAACAAGAGATTTTTTCTCAATTTTGTCTAGTTGCACGACATATCCTAGATGGTATGATGTATTTACTTACCAATTACCATTCAATTCATGCCCAACATCACGCCAGAAATAGAAGCTTTCGCTAGAATAAAAGTCATAGGAGCCGGCGGTTCAGGAAAAAATGCCGTAAACCACATGATAAATTCCAAGGTTAAAGGCGTTGACTTTATAGCTGTAAATACCGACGCACAAGACCTTCACCATTCTTTGGCAAAAAAACGCATCCATATAGGCAAAAATCTCACTCGCGGTCTAGGCACTGGAATGAATCCAGAAATGGGCAAGAGAGCTTTTGAAGAAACAAAAGAAGAAATACAAGAAGCGTTAAAAGGAGCCGACATGGTTTTTGTAGCAGGTGGATTTGGAGGAGGGACATTTAGCGGAGCAAGTCCAGCCATTGCTCGCACCGCAAAAGAATTGGGGGCACTGACGGTAGCAGTAGTCACAAAACCATTTTTCTTTGAAGGACAACAGAGAGCAAAAATAGCGGAGACAGCTCTGGAAGAACTCCGTAAAGAAGTAGACGCTATCATCGTAATTCCAAACGACCGCTTGCTTTCTACAATAGACAAAAACACTACAGTAAAAAATGCTTTTGCCATATGCGATGAAGTATTAAGACAAGCAGTTGAAGGTATTTCTGACCTCATTACCACTCCAGGTATTATCAATATTGACTTTGCCGATATAAGAACAGTCATGGAAAATGCCGGCTCGGCTCTCATGGGTATCGGCTCCGCTTCGGGTGAAAATAGAGCCATAGAAGCGGCTAAATTCGCTATCAATTCTCCCCTTCTTGAAGTCTCTATCACTGGAGCAAAAGGCGTTCTTTTCTCTATAGCTGGAGGAGAAGACCTTACAATGTTTGAAATACAAGACGCCGCAAAAGTCATTACCGAATCCATTGACCCTCAAGCAAAAGTCATATTTGGTACTGTGCGCGATGATAAGCTCAAAAAAAATGAAGTCAAAGTTACAGTCATTGCTGCCGGCTTCCCTGAAGGAATTCAAAATATAAATCCTATACTTCCAGGAATGGGTGGAAAAATCGGCTCTGCTATTCAAATAGAATCATCAATAAAAGATGATAAAAAGGGCAAAATCTACAATACCGTCTCAGCTTCTATACCTGTCAAAGATGTAAAAGAAAAAGTAGAAGAAAAGAAAGAAATTAAAAATGATGACGATGACGACTGGGGTGCAGTTCCAGCTTTCTTGAGGAGGTCAAAGTTGAAGTAGGAAAATCCATAGAAAATACAAAAAGACTTAATAAGTGCGAGGTCGAAAGATTTTTTAATATGATACAATAATTGTCATGATTTACGACCTAGCAATAATAGGAGGAGGGCCGGCGGGAGTGTCGGCAGGGGTATACGCTTCTAGAAAGCGTCTTAAAACTGTCTTCATTACAAAAGACTGGAATAGTCAAAGTGTCGTATCAGAAGGCATAGAAAACTGGATAGGGACAATAAAAATATCTGGTCCAGATTTGGCCAAAAATCTTGAAAGACACCTCAAAGCATATTCAAGTGATATAGTTGAAATAAAAGAAGGAGAATCTTGCGAGAAAATAGAATCTGTAGAAATAGGAAAAAATCCTGAAACAAACATTGAGGAAATAAAAGAAGAAATAGAGAATAATCTAAAAGAAAGCTCCAAGAAGAACGCAGAGAAAAAATCACAGAGTAAATTTAAGATAATTACATCAAAAAACTCATACGAAGCAAGAACCATTCTTATCGCTACCGGAAGTTTTAGAAAAAAACTAGAAGTTACAGGCGCTGATAGATTTGAACACAAAGGTCTTACATATTGCGCCAGTTGTGATGGTCCCATTTTTGCTAGACAAGATGTGGTGGTGGTAGGTGGAGGAAATTCTGCTTTTGAAAGTGCCTCCCAACTTTTGGCATATTGTAAAAGCGTAACTCTTATAAATAGAAGCGACAAATTCCGAGCAGACCCGGTAACGATTGAAACAGTCTCAAAAAATCCTCATTTTAAAATTATAAAAAACGCTATTCCAAAAGAAGTCCTTGGAGAAAAATTTGTGAATGGTTTTATATATACTGACAGTTTGACTAAAAAAGATATTAAACTAGACATTACTGGCATTTTTGTTGAAATCGGCTCTGTACCAACCACATATTTCGTAAAAGATTTGGTAGAAATGGATGAATGGCAACATATTATAGTTGACCCTAAAACGCAAAGGGCGTCTTTGGTGGACGGCAGTACAGGAATATGGTCAGCTGGAGATTGCACTGATGGACTTTATCATCAAAACAATATTGCCGCTGGTGATGCGGTAAAGGCGTTGGAGGATATTTATCTATTTTTGAGAGCAAAGTAAATCAAGTAAAACCGTGCAAGCATCCGTCACGCAGAAGTCTTTTTTTCTGACGCTTGCCGGAAGAAAAAAAGAGCTTGTGCGGGAGCAAGGATGCGAGCCGATTTTACCTAGACATTGTCTTGACACGATTTTACTTGCATTTTTCCCACAATCCAACAAGATTTTTCTTTGCCAATTTTTGTGCATCCTTAAATTCTTCTTGATATCTATATTTCTCTTTATTAAAAGTATATTCTCTGGCAAAGCCATTTTTTATCATATATTTATTATATGAAGTCCCATCTGGCAAAATCGCATAAGCTAATACTCTCCCATATTGGTCATAATTCCCTTTTGCTATTTCTTTCTCTAAATATATGTCTTTACCATATAATATCTCTTCGGCTTTGACAGACGCTTCTTTACCATAACACTGAACGGGCTTCCTTGGGTCCACTATTTCCGGCGTGTCTATGCCTATGAGACGAATAATCACTTCATGTCCAGAAATATCTATTATGAAAGTATCGCCATCAAGCACTTTGGTAATATGATAAAGCATATTGTCCTTTATATATTCGGCATATTTCCAATTATCTGCATTATTCCCCCGCTGTCCATTATTTTCTGCTCTGTTTTCTGCAATGAGAAAAATGGAGGTCACAATTACCACCAATCCAACTACTATCACATATCCTGTGATTTTTTGGACTATCTTATTCTTGAACATTTAGAAAGTGAACCCTCCCCCACTTGCTCTATAGAAAATAACTATTGTCGCAATAACGGATAGCACGGCAATGCCGAGAAGAATGGCATTTGCTGTTGAAGGAGTCTTTGCGAGCCCTATCCTCATAATCCATCTCACTAGCGTCGGTAGTTCATTGCTTGATTGAAACTTAGCGTAAAGAGAAGACACTTTCTGTTCATCATTGAATTCTACATTTGACATGTGATTTTTTTAAATAATTAAATAGTTATTCTAAATTCTTTTGACACTCTATTATTATAGCACACCTTTCCCCTTTCCCTACCTGCCCATTCAGACCGTTAGAGCAACAGAGAACATGGTAATTTCATTGTAAATACTTTTTTTACACACATAAGTATTGAACTAGTGGTAATAAATTGCGGTATTGCTCTAACGGCCTAAATTATACAGTTGCCTGATTTCGGTTGCCAATAAAGCGCGGTTGTAGACGCGGACATCGTCAAAGAAAATTTCTAAGCCACCTTTATGCCTGTACTTAGTATCTCCTTAACAAAAGGAGTAGAAATCGTCTTAATATCTTCTTCTGAAAAAATATGCGGTTCGATTCTTATATCAACTTCTCTCAAGAGACGCCCTAATTGAACAATAAATTCATCCGTTTCTTCTCTCTTTGAGAAAATAGCAACATCAATATCGCTCCATTTACGAGCTTCACCTTTGGCAAAAGAGCCAAACAAATATATATCCGAAAAAGGAATTTCAGATTCTTTCAACTTATCGGCGTATTTTTCTACAATTTTTTTTGCTTCATTCGTTGACATAAATCTTTGTATATTTTAGTAATTTTTCTAAAACTTTCTTCTGTGTACTCCTTTGGTGCACATCTTGTAAAAAGATGTTTTATATTCATCATATCTGGCGCGAATATTGAATGTATTCACAACAATAAGATAATCTTTAACATCTTCGCTTAAATGCAAGTTGGACATCTCCTCCAAGCGAACAAGGTTGTGAATCTTCGGAGGTTGTTCCCTTGTTTCCTGCACAACAAAAGCTTTTAGCATTTTCTCCAAAATAATATGCCCAAAAAATAAACTTTCTGGATATCGATTGGAGGT
>DATDZD010000007.1:0-3677 GCA_036516895.1 Minisyncoccota bacterium
AAGATGTGATTTTGTAACTAAATCTTTAGTTGCATTATCAAAATATTCTTTTGTGATGTAATCATGCTTTTCCATGAGATAATTATCTCAAGTAAAAAAATAAAAAACAAGATGACACAGAGTTATTTTTGTTTCTTATTGCTTTTTATTTTTCCTCCACTCATCTATCAGTTTGTGATTGCCAGATAAAAGAACTTTCGGTACGCGATATTTTTTGTTCTCATATTCCAACACTTCTGGACGAGTATATACATCTGGAGATGAAATGCGATTTTCTTCAAGAGACTGGATATCGCCGAGAATGCCCTCTATTTGCCGAGAAATACTATCAATAAGAATCATAGCTGGAAGTTCTCCACCAGTTACGACAAAAGGTCCTACGGAAACCTGCTCCATCTTGAAAACCTTCTTTATTCTCGCATCAATACCCTCATATCTTCCACATATTATTATAATATCCGTGTATTTTTTTGAAATATTTTTGGCATAAGAAGTGTTAAACTGTTTTCCAGACGGAGTCAGCCATACTATTTTTACTTTCTTTCTGACCTCACCATTCTCTAGTTTATTTTTTTTATCGTTTTTCTTTTCTTTCGTCTGTTCCTTATCAGTTTTTTCACATAAAGCTTCTTCTATAGCTTTTATGACAGGCAATGCTTCTATAACCATTCCAGGTCCTCCTCCGTACGGCTTGTCATCCACTCGTTTATCAGAATAGCTAAACCCATTCGTAAAATCTCTGGGGTTATAGAATTTGACTTTTATTTTTTTGTCTAAAATTGCTCTTTTAAGTATTGATTCGTTCAAATATGACTCAAAAGATTGAGGAAATAGAGTGATGATGTGAAAAATCATATATTCAAATCTGCCATTGCCTCATCTACAGTCTTTGAAGATTTCTCTGGCGGTCTCATACCCCCCTCCGGTTCATTTATCTTTAGATTGACTCTAGAATTATTCTTCATTCCGACCACGCGTAGAAGGGTACGGATGGCCTTCGCTGTATTTCCTGAACGACCGATAACTTTTCCCATATCAGAAGCATTGACTTCAAGAGTTAATAGAACTCCCATTTCATCTACTACACGATTTATCTTTACATTATCAGGATTATCAACCAATGCTTTTACTACATAATCTAAAAATTGCTGGTCATTTTGCATATTATTATTCTTTTTCGGTATTTATTTTTCTAATCTATACAGTAGCGACAGTACTGTTAACATAATTGTACAGGTGACTCAAGATGAGTCAAATGGGGTTTTGCACAGTCTAGGTCTTTACTGATTCGACTGGTTTATTTTCTTGCGCTTTTATATTGACTTATTCTCTTCTATCTTCTTTTTTTCTACTTCCTTACTCTCTTCTGCTTCTGCCTCACCTACTTTTGTTGTTTTATCTGTAACCGCTATTTGAGGTCTCTTTTTTGGAAGAGCGTTTATTTTCTTGCCGGATATTGCCTTTTTTGTGACTAGGAAATTGTGAACCGTGTCTGAAAGTCTAGCTCCTTTGCTCATCCAATGCTTTATTTTTGCCAGTTTAAATTGCTCGACTTTATTGTCCAATCTTGGGTCATATGAACCAAGAACCTCTAGATATTTGCCACTCTTCGTGCTGTTCTTTGAATCAGTCAAAACAAGCCGAAATGTCGGCTCATGCTTTCGTCCTACTCGTTGAAGTCTTATCATTAACATTGGCATATCCTATCAAACCTGTCAAAAAAAGGCAATATGAGGTATAGTATTCATAAAATAAAAATACAAAAAATGACCGCAAATAGAAAGATAACCGGTGTAATAAAGACAATTCGCAAAGGGTTGGGATTCCTAGATGACCCTAAAGATGAAGAAAACAATATAGTTATAGAATCAGACAAATTAAATTTTGCCCTCAATGGCGATACCGTTGAGGTTATTATTCTTTCAGAAAAGGAGAAAACTGGAGAAGTAGTAAAGGTTCTCACTAGAGCCAGAAATGTTTTTGTGGGAACTGTTGAAGAAAGAGATGGCAAGTTCGGTGTAATTCCAGATGATAAAAAAATGTATGTTGATATTATGCTTTCGTCAACAGAAACAAGAAAAGTTTCAAATGGAGATAAAGTGCAAATAGAGCTTGGAATGTGGACTGACCCAAAAGGCAATCCCGAAGGAAAAATAATCAGAGTCATAGGAAAAAAAGGAAACAACGATGTTGAAATGGAGTCTATAATTCTAGAGAAAGGATTTGAAACCAGTTTTCCAGCCGAAGTTGAAAAAGAAGCAAAAGATGTAGAAAAATTTGAAAAGACTATAACGACAGAAGAAATATCAAAAAGAAAAGATATGCGAGGAACTCTCACTTTTACGATTGACCCTTTTGACGCAAAGGATTTTGATGATGCTATTTCTTTCAGAGAATTGCCTACAAATAAAGATGTAGGGAAAGATAGAAATGATAAGAAAGACAATCAACAAGATAAAAGTCCTAAAGGAAGTGAACAAAAAAGTGAAAGAATAGAAAGCGGAGAGAAAAGATATGAAATAGGAGTTCATATAGCGGATGTATCGCACTATGTGAGAGAAGGCACGGCTCTGAATAAAGAGGCGTTGAAAAGAGGTTGTTCTATTTATCTAGTAGACCGCACTATACCCATGTTGCCAGAAGTCCTTTCAAATGATGTCTGCAGTTTGAATCCTCACGAAGATAAACTTTCTTTTTCAGCTATTTTCACGATAAGTGAAAAAGGAGAAGTTTTGGAGAGATGGTTTGGAAAAACAGTCATGAATTCTAATCATCGCTTCACTTATGAAACTGCCCAAGAAACTCTAGATGAGAAAAAAGGAGAATATTTTAAAGAATTGGACATATTAAATAATATAGCCAAGATTCTACAGAAGGAAAAATTCAAAAAAGGCGCTATAGAATTTGAACAAGAAGAAATAAAATTCAAACTGGATGAGAATGGTAAACCGATAGGCGTATATAAAAAAGAACGACTTGACACTCACAAACTAGTTGAAGAATATATGTTGCTTGCAAATCGCGAAGTGGCGAAGTTTATTCATGATGCAATCAAAAGCAAAGGTAAAAAGGATACAGGCGCTATTTATAGAATTCATGATATTCCCGACCAAGAGAGAATGCTTGAGCTCTCCAGTTTTGTTAAAGCTTTGGGATATACATTGCGAACAAAAGAAGGTAAGGTCACAGCACATGATATCAATAATCTTTTGGGTCAGATAGAAGGCACTCCGCATGAAGCCCTCATTCGCACCGCCGCTATTCGTTCTATGCAAAAAGCCGTTTATTCTACCAAAAATATTGGTCATTTTGGTCTTGCTTTTGAATACTATACTCACTTCACCTCCCCTATCCGTCGTTATCCTGACCTTCTGGTTCATCGTGTCCTTCTTAAACATCTAGAGCATAGACCTTTCAAAGATAGAGAGATTATAGAATTTCAACATATAGCCGAACAGTCCACCGCTCGTGAAATAGATGCGGCTGATGCTGAGCGCACTTCAAAGAAATTAAAGCAGGTTGAATATATGTCAGACAAAGTCGGTCAAGTTTTTGAGGGCTCTATCTCCGGTGTAACAGAATGGGGCATTTATGTTGAAGAAAATGAAACAAAATCTGAGGGCATGATAAAGCTTCGCGATTTGGGAAATGATTTTTATGAATTCAATAAGAAAACT
>DATDZD010000008.1:0-13036 GCA_036516895.1 Minisyncoccota bacterium
AGTATTCCATTGTGTATTATTCCAAATTGCCATATACTATATTTATGAAATTGTCCTTCAAAATTTCCGTCCGTCTGAGCGAGGGCATGGCGGAAGGGGGTGTGGTTGGGCGTCCTCATTCGTGGGGGGTTCTCCACAAAATGGTTTCTGACTTTTTTAAAATCTATTCGAGTTTGTCATGAAAGGAGAGATGTGTAGTTATCCCCATTTTACCATTGACGCACCAACTATAGTTATGCGACAATGGAGAAGCAATAAATTCTAGTTTCGTTTCCTGTCGCATAACTCCTTATTGTGCGACACTGTTTCTGCGCGCAAATACCTCTTAAATTTATCCCTACCCTTCTTACTTTACCGCATAATTTTGTGTTGCAAAGATATACTGATCAATAAATATCTTTTTCATCGGCATTATTGAGTTTAATTCATAAAATACCAATACAGCGTTGCGATAGTCATCTTCACTGACACTTCTATATGAAAGTGGAGCAAGTGAGTGCGATAATAGTAAGGCATTTGCCATAAGACGACCTGTTCTCTTATTCCCGTCTTCAAATGGTTGGATATAACTAATCCCAAGGAGTGCAATTAACGCTTTTGCGTACGCATCTGACATTCGCAAAATTGTGGATGAAAGGACATCTACAGCTTCAGTTATTTGATAAACATTATCTAGAGGTCTGTAAATTGACCCTGTCACACCTACTGGCTTCTTCCTCAAACCTAACCCGACATTCAAATCTTTAATCAGGATTGCATGCAATTCTTCCATATTCTCTCGTGTTACCGTCTTAAATCGTTCTGCGTTTTCATGAATATAATTAAAAGCATCTTTATGATTTATAATCATGCGAGCTTCTTCTTTACTGTGTCCCAACGCTTCTTTGTTTTCTAGGATCAGCTTCTCTGTATCAAGAAGCGTATAGGTATTACCTTCTATTTTTGATGATTTCCAAGACAATTCAATAATAAGCCGTTCCAATTCTTTCTTTTGAATTGTTATAGGTAGATTTTCTGTTCTCTTTATATATTCAGCAGTTGCTGTAGCCAAATCTTTCTGTTCTTGATCAGTAAAGATTTTTGATGGTATGGCTGTCAATAATTCAAAATTATAACGATTGAGACCATGTCTACTATCTGGTTCAACTGAACAATATTTTTTCGCATCAATATCAATAAATATCCTACCTAGAGAGCTTACACTGTAACTTGTAGATCGTCCTGAACCAGTCAATACTAATAGGCCTTCATTTACCATTTCGGATAAAGTCCTTTTGACAGTAACAATAGACACACTGTTCCCCGTCTTGATCATTTCAGTATATATATCTGACGATTGCATAATTCCTTTTTCAAAGAATACATTGATTATTTTTTGATATTTTTGTGATATATCAGTCATTTTCGTATCATTTATATGCGCATATCGTATCACATTGATACGATTAGGGCTATTATTAATTAAACATATATAAAATAAAAGAAAACCGGGCTTTTGGCCCAGTTCCCTTTTATTCCCTTAATTATCTTCATTCCATTTTACACTTCTTGATTCTTATTCTTTAAGTTAAGTTGAATCAAACTAATGTTAAGTCAAGCTAATTAAGTTAAGCTTTCCTCCAACATCTTGACGAAGCATTCCACGGAGCGGAGCCCTGTCTTTCGTAAAGATACTTGGCATAAGACACATTACCTTCAATGGTATGAATATCGTACCCAAGTTCTTCAGCTTTTTCCGCATGATACTTTTCATTGATTTGCATCACGCCGACATCGGCTCTATTAACCTTTCCTCGCACCACTTCGCCATTTTTATCAAATTGACTAAATGTGGATTCGCAACGAGCTATTTTGACAAGTATCGGGGTATCCGCATACTGTTCACGAAGATATTTTTCAACAGCTTCACGGTCATGAAGGACAATTTCAGAAGTTTTTTGAGTCAAAAAACTCATATCCGCTTGCGAGCCAATCGCTACAGCAGTTGAGTCATTATGACCATACATGGATGACAAGAGGAATACAACACCTGTAGTTATTTCAATCATAGTAATTAAAATGAGGTACTTATAAGCATGGTGCTCACTAATACCTCATTGCTTCTATATGGTAGCATTTAAATAACTTGATGTCAAGATTTCCACGGTCAAAATCGCTAAAATATGTTGTAAAATATAGGTTTCTGGACAATGCTATTTGGTAAAAGTCAAAGAAGGTACAGAAATGAGTAAAATCGTGCGAGCTTGCGGGAAGGAAGACTTATTTTTTCGAACCTGAGAGACAAAAATAAGTGCTTCCGACCGCAAGTAAGCGAGCCGATTTTACCTAATCTGGGTTGCGTTTTTTGGGCTTATCCTATATACTAACTTTCACTTATGGCAACCAAAAAAGCAGGTGGCTCAACAAAAAACGGCAGAGATTCAGGCCCACAATATCTAGGGGTCAAAGTTAATCATGGAGATTCCGCTAAAATCGGTTCTATTATCATCCGCCAACGAGGAACTGATGTTCTCGCAGGAAAAAATGTAGGCATGGGAAAAGACCATACCCTCTTCGCTCTCAAAGAAGGCACAATAAAATTTGAAACAAAAAGAAAGATTCATTTTGACAACTCAATCATGAGGAAAAAGATTGTACATATAGTCTAAACTTCACACTCTTCCCTGCTTCTTTTACTTCTATAGTGTGTTCCCCCGCTTCTTTTATTGGATGTTTTAGATTTATTGATGAAGGATTTATTTGAAGTCGTGTCTGTCTTTGCAATTCCTTGGCTATTTCTTCTCTGTGCAGACCTGCGAAAAGATGACCTTTTTCATTGGCTTTGCCGACTATTGTCAAAGTAATATTCTCCAAATCATTTAGATTTTTAATAAGAAGTTCCATATTCACTTTCTGTTCTGTATCCTCTTTTGCTTTTTCCATTTCTATACGCTTCAAAGCATTTGGTGTTGCTGATATAGCAAGACCGTTCGGAATGAGAAGGTTGACAGCATATCCATCAGAGATGTCTTTTATTTCATATCGTTTTCCCACTTTGGCCACATCTTTAAGTAAAATTATTTTCATAGTACATTTTGAATTATTTTTCTTTTCGTAAAATCTCAACCGCCTTATTCATTTGAACATCATTCTTTGCGTCAATATCTTTTTGGGTCACTTTTACCTCAATGTCTGGAACAAGACCATCATTTGATAGATTGTGCCCCTTTGGCGTCAACCAACGAGCGATAGTCACTTTTAGAGATGTTTCTGGAGTAATAGATATAAGCTCTTGGACAGAACCCTTGCCAAAAGTTTTTGTGCCAAGAAGTTTGGCTATGCCATGTTCCCGTAGCGCTCCGGCAAAAATCTCTGAGGCGGAAGCGGAACCGCCATCAACAAGGACAACAAGCTTAAGATTTTCATTGAAAATATCATACCCTTTGCTTCTATAAACTTTATTTGTATCTTTCCCCCCAAAATCTTCAGTGACTATAAGTTTCCCTGTTGGTAGAAACCAGCTCGCTATATCCCAAGCGGCGTCAAGATATCCTCCAGGATTTCCTCGCAAATCAATAATGAGTTTGTGCGAACCTGATTCTACAAAATCCCTCAAGGCATTTCTAAACAAATCGGGCGATTGAGCGGTAAAACTAAAAAGCTTTATGATAAATATCCCATCTTTTTTAAGTTCTGCTCCATCCCCTGTTCCGCCTTGAGGATTTGAATTTCCATTTTTGGTCTCTGTTTGGATGGTTGGAATATCAATAACATCTCTGACAATAGTTTTCTCCAACTGCTGACTCACGCCTTCTCTAATAAAAGTAATCTTGACTACAGTGCCTTTTGGTCCACGGATGAGTTTGACAGCTTTATCTACCGGGAGGTCGGAAGTTAATTTATCATCAATCTTTATGATTTTATCTCCTGTCCTCACACCTGCTTTGTCGGCAGGGCTGTTTTTGAGAGGAGACACAACTGTGAGCATCCCATCTTTTATTCCTATTTCCATTCCCACTCCTTCAAAATTCCCCGCTATATCGCTCTTGAACATTTTTGATTCTTCTGGAGGGAAAAAAACAGTGTAGGGGTCGTTTTGCGAAGACGCCAAACCTTGGATGGCTCCCCAGACACGCTTGTCCGAATCGGTAGTCGTCGCTCCGACATATTTTTCACTCAATAACCTCCATACTTTCCAAAATGGTTCAAATTGGTCGCTTGTTATATTTATATCAGCGGGAATGTTGATGCTCTGTGCAGATGAAGATACGCTCTTTTGACCAGTATAATCTCCAAGGAAAAAGACCACCATAACGACAAGCAATCCTAGGACAATCTTAATGAATCTTTTTTGTTGGTCATTATTCATATTATTTATAGATTAATATAACACAACCTGTACTCCAATTCTATAAAGAGATATACTATATATCATGATAAAGACCTTTGTCTATAGAGACCTCACATGGATTGATATAGAGTCGCCTACAGTCGACGATATTTCATCTATTATCAAAAAATATTCTTTGCATCCTCTTGTCGGAGAAGAACTTGTCTCTCCAAGCAGAAAACCGAAAGTTGACGCTTACAAGGATTATCTATTTTTGGCCCTTCATATTCCAATAAGAGTTCATAAAGAAAATAAACAGATGATAAAGCAGAGAGAGATAGATTTTGTAATCGGAGCAAAATTTATTATCACCGCGCATTATGAACCAGTCGAGCCGTTATATAATTTTGCAAAAGCATTTGAGACAAATTCTATTTTAGACAAACTGGACAATATAGGTATAGGCGACCACGCCCTAGTCATTTTTTATTATATTATGAAACGGCTCTACGACCATATGGGAAATGATTTGGAGAATATAAAGAACGCTTTGTCTACAGCAGAAAAACATATTTTCTCCGGACATGAGAGAAAGATGGTTCAAGTCCTGTCCGAACTTTCGCGAGAAATAATTGACTTCAAACAAACCGCTCGTTTGCATAAAGAAGTGTTAGAATCCTTTTCTTCTGTGCCATTGACCTTCCTCGGCAAAGATTCTAACCATTTTCTTGAAGATATAAAATTGTCTTATGATTCTATACATGAACTTATGCTTGTAAACCACGAACTCGTTGGAGACCTAAGAGAAACAAATGATTCCCTTCTCTCCGCAAGACAAAATGAAAATCTGAAGCTTTTCTCCATACTCGCTTTTGTCACCTTCCCTTTAGCCCTTCTTCTTGATATTTTTTCTCTTCCGACTTCGCATGTTCCAATCATAGGTTATCAATATGATTGGGAAATCATCACTGGCACTGTTCTTGTCTTGGCTATTGGCATGTTTTTTTTCTTCAAACGCAAGGGTTGGCTTTAATTGCAAACACTTTTATACTTTTTCTATAATACTAAAATGAATACAGAAATGCCCATTTATCTTTACAACACCCTGACTGGAAGAAAAGAAGAATTTAGGGCTGTTAAAGAAAATACTGTGGGAATATATAACTGTGGACCGACAGTTTATGACAACGCGCATATAGGAAATCTAAGGACATTTGTTTTCTATGACATCGTCAGGAGAATTTTTGAATATGAAGGATATCATGTCACTCAAGTGATGAATATCACAGATGTGGACGATAAGACAATACGCCGAAGCAGAGAAGAAAAAACTTCGCTCGGAAAATTGACTAGACACTATGAGACACTTTTTCTTTCTGATATTCATTCTATGAATATCCTCACTCCGCATCGTCTTCTTCGCGCTACGGAATATATAAAAGAGATGATAGAAATGATAGCCAATCTTCTGGAAAAAGGCATCGCTTACCCCACAAGAGACGGCATATATTTTAGCATTGGCATGTTTCCACAATACGGCAAATTGGCAAATATTAAGATGGACGCCGAAGTTCGAGAAAGAATTTCCAATGATGAATATGAAAAAGAAAATCCCAGAGACTTTGCTCTTTGGAAGTTTTGGAATGAAGATGATGGAGAAACAGTCTGGGAAACACCTTTTGGCAAAGGTCGTCCGGGCTGGCATATAGAATGTTCAGCTATGTCAACATGGGCTTTGGGACCAACTATAGACATACATGCCGGTGGAACCGACCTTATCTTTCCACATCATACAAATGAAATAGCCCAATCAGAAGCGTCAACTGGAAAAACATTTGTCCGATATTGGCTTCATGGAGCTCATATGAATGTCAATGATGAAAAGATGGCAAAATCAAAAGGCAATTTTCTTAAGCTCAAAGCTCTAGAATCAGAGGGCATATCCCCCATCGCTTTTCGCTACTGGCTTTTGACTTCTCACTATCGTTCACAAATCAATTTCTCTATTGAAGCGGTAAAAGGAGCTCAAAACGCTTTCATTCGTTTTGTTGAGACATTTGTACGGTTTCTTGAAATAAAACACGAGCATATTCACGCTGTTTCAAATCCGCGAAATTATAAAAAAGAATTTGAAGAAAAGATTACAGATGATTTTGATATGCCTGGAGCAATAGCTTTGGCGTGGGAGCTCATAAAAGATTATTCGGTTGAAGCGCATGAAAAAGTAAAATTGTTTCTTGATTTTGACAAAGTCTTTGGACTTGGCTTGAAAGAAATTATGAATATGGCGAAAGATGAGAATGAAAAACAGAAAGATAAAAAAATCCCAAAGGAAATAAAAATATTGGCAGAGACACGCGATGAAGCTAGAAAAAATAAAGAGTGGGACAAAGCAGACGCCTTGAGAAAAGAAATAGAAAGTAGGGGATATGAGGTGAAGGATACGGAGGAGGGGTCAGAGATTGAAGAGAAATAATCAGATTAGATAATCAAAAATTGACCTAGAAATAATCTTATTCAATTGAAACAACTTCTAAACTATGATCATAGAGTAACACTACGGCTTGACGATAAACATAAGCTTTCATGAAATCTCCTCTAGTGGAAATGATGCGAGTATTATCCGACTCCCCCTCCAATCTTCCTATAGAAATTATTGAGCAGTGATACTTTTTTATTTCAATAGGATTCGCTAAAGTTACTTTAAAAAAGTAGTCATGCGCTAGGGCTAAAATAGCTTGGTCAATGCAATCATAAGCATAATAATAATTCATCATCCTATATTCCTTTCTCAAAGCTTGGTCATAAAAAAGTCCAGATTCTATGGATGAAGTAAAAACTAAAGCCAAGAGAATACCAGCTACAGAAAGCACAGTAACTAAAGCAATAAACCCCTTATTGTCACATTTAATAGATACAATAAAATTATACTTCACATGATTGCAATATTCACTAATGATATTTCTTGATAAGTATTTCATTATATTTTTCGTCTTTTAAAAACTGTTTATTTTGAGAATCAATAATTATAAAAACTGATAAAATAATTCCAAACATAAGAATGGAAAATAGAGCTATATAAATCAGAATTTCAATAAGAGTAATCCCTTTTTGTTTTATGTGATAAATCATATTATCTTTAACCCTCACTCAATTTTCACAACCGCTATTCCCTTCTGGTCTCCGGTAGCAAAATAAAATGTCTTTCCATCACAAGTCATGGCTTGGGGTGAAAAGCCAAGATTTTTTTCTAAAACCAATTCTGACATATCTTTATTCAATATTTGAAATTGTTTCGTAGACGCTCTGGTTGAAATGTAAAAGTATGGAGGACGCATGACTATTCCATATACTCCGCCGGGAATATCTTTTGAATTTTCTACAGTGATGGGAGAGGTGGATGAGAACAGAAAAATTTCATAATTATTTTTGTTATTAAAACCACCTGTAGTGCGTCCAAGAGAAAACTTATTTTCAAAAAATGAGATGACTTTACCTTGTTGAGTCTCATATCCCGATGGAGAAAAAGATGAAACTTGGATGATAGATTGGGAATTGTCTGAAGGTGAATCATGAGACGAAATGTTATGAATATCTAAAATCCTTATTTGATTGATATCAGAAGTCGCCAAATACGCTAAACCATCTCTCACATATATATTGTTTATAAGAGTGTTTGTCTCAAAACCGCCTAAATATTGAGGGCTTGAAGGTATTGAGACATCTATAATTGAGAACTCCATGCCATCCCATTTTGAAGTGCCTAGATATATGAGTCCTTTATTGTAGAAAATAGAGCTTGCAAATGGAGGGGTGGATGAGGCTGGAGAGAAATCAGGAGGCAAAGGTAATTTTAATATGGCTGTAATAGATGGACTAGTTCTATCTTTTATATTTATGATTTGAAGTTGATTCAAAGAACTTATATTTGTCACATAAGCATAATGTCCAGCTATCTCAATAGAAGAAAGTCCTGGACCAGTATTCAGTGATGATATGATGCTAGGAGAAGAAGGGTCGGTAGAATCAATTATAAAGAAATCAGAAGCGGAAGATGATGATGAATCTGCTGTAATATACGCTATACCATTCCTAACCTCAATATCTGTACTCATATTCCCTGCTCCTATATCCACACCCTGAGAATAAAGAGAAATATCTTGAAAATCGGAGGGAGTTGAAGAAGAAGAGAAAAGAGACGGTGAACAAGAATCTCTCCCAAAGGCATTGATATAATCTGATATGAGTAGAGTCACTGGCTCTATATCTATTTCATAAGTATCATTTCCATATTGTTTCTTCATATATGAAATAGACGATGAAGCAAAAACTTTATTTAATAAAAAATAATCAGCTAAAAAAGTCGTATCGTCCAACCTTTCAAGATGCTCTACCGCTTGTCTGCGAAGCCCTTGCATCGTTGAAGAAAGAATAATAGCCGAAATAAGAAAGACGGTCATAAGTGAAAAAGAAATCATGATTTCAGGAAGAAGAAAACCGCCATGAAAACGCTCATAATACTTTTTATTAAAAATTAATTTAAAATATTTCATATTTATTGGAATAATTAACCATCACTGCCCCAGATGATTTGTGATTGCATATATTGGCAAAATAATGGAAAGAGCTACAGACCCGACAACAAGCCCCATGCATATCATGAGCAATGGCTCTATAACAACTCCAAAAGCTTTGATAAAGATTTCCAATTCTTCATCATATATAGAGCCAATATGACTAAACATTGATGAGAGATTGCCTGTCCGTTCTCCTATGGAAATCATGTCAATGGACATGGATGGAAATAAGGTTTGAAAAGAATTCATGCATTGCGATAAAGAAACGCCTTTCATGACTTCGGATTTGCATATATTCCACGCTTTCTTATATGGCTCAAAAGTGGAAGAAAGGGATAATTGTCCCAAAATAGATGGCAAAGATTGCCCATATTCTAGAAGAGTGCCGGCTGAATGAAAGCTGTGTGATAAAAAATATTTCTTGAATATTTCTCCTATAATAGGCAAAGTGAGTATTGTGATTTGCGCTTTGAAACGAATAATATTTTTCTTTTTATAAAGAAAACATAATAACGAAAATAACACAACCAAAAAGAAAAAAGTCCACATTCCATAATCAAGCAAATATTCATATAATTCTTTTAAAATTCTCGTCAAAAAAGGCAAATCAACATCCATACTGGATAATAAAGGAATTATCTTTGGGAAAATATACATGACCAGAAAAAGAGTCATTCCGATAGTAGCCAAACTTATAAAAGAGGGATAAACAAGCGCTCCAGCCATTTTCTTTTTCATCTCATCATTATTTTTCATATCTTCTCCCGCTTTGCGCAGAGATAAAGCCAATATTCCGGAAGATTCTCCATAGGCAATCATGGAAATTAAGGGGGAGTTAAAAATAGCTCCAGATAAAGAAATACTTTTTGATAGAGAAACACCTTTTTCAACATTATCTTTAATAAAAGAAAATACTTTGGCGATTTTCGGAGATTTTTCCATGCGAATAATGATAAAGAGAGTTTCGGAAAGAGATATGCCTGCTTCCAAAAGAACCGCGCATCTATGGGTAAATTGTATTTGTGATTTTTTATTCATATTCTTTTTATACTCTATTCATTATTTATTTACATACACTTCATCTCTATCTATTATTTATTTTTCTATTATTAATTTATTACTCATGCAAAACTCTCAAAACCTCTTCTTTAGTCGTAATTCCTTTTTCCACTTTCTCCATGCCATCTTCATACATTGTCATCATGCCTTTGGCTCTGGCATAACGAGCAATCTCGCCCAAAGATAAGCGAGACATGATATATTTACGCATCTCTTCGTCAATGACCAGAGTCTCTCCTATAACTGTTCTGCCTTTATATCCCAGATTTCCGCACGCTCCACAGCCCATCCCATTACTTATTTTTTTGCTAATGCCTTTGCATTCTCGGCAAACTTTCCTCACTAGCCGTTCGGCAATAACAAGAGAAATAGTAGAAGCTGTAAGATAAGGGTCAATACCCATATCAATAAGTCGCGGTATAACTCCCAGAGCGGAATTGGTATGGAGAGTTGAAAGCAAAAGATGTCCCGTAAGGGAAATATTTACAGCTATTTGGGCTGTTTCTTTATCTCTTATCTCACCCACCATAATAATGTCTGGGTCTTGACGAATGATAGAGCGCAGACCATTTGCAAAAGTAATGCCATGTTTTTCTCTGATTTGTATTTGCCTTATTCCTGGCAAAGCGTATTCTATGGGGTCTTCCAGAGTAATGATGGATGTTTTTCCGGTTGAGAGAAGTTTAATAAGAGTATATAAAGTAGATGTCTTGCCCGAACCAGTAGGACCGGTTACCAAAATCATTCCCTGATGATGATTCATACACTGAAGTATCCTCTCTTCATCAAGCAAAGAGAAGCCAAGATTTGAAATATTTGGTTTATCGTCATTGCCAACAAGCAAGCGCAATACAGCATTTTCTCCATAATGAGTCGGTACAATAGACACTCTCACATCGCAATCGCATATTCCTTGCGAAAATCTAAATCTTCCATCTTGAGGTATAAAATGTATGTCTGTGCGAAGTCCTGAAAGAATCTTTATCCTGGAAATAAGTTCTTCATGCATATCAAGAGAAAGAGTATCAGCGTAAGTCAACACTCCGTCTACGCGGAATCTTATGATAATTCCTTCAAGAGATGGGTCAATATGAATATCAGAAGCGTTCTGGTGATATCCATAGGATATGAGAGAGTCTGTAAGTTCTACAATAGTCGTGATATCGTGCAACATGCATTCGTTATTTGAAATATCATATTGCTGTCGCCCCTTTTGTAGACTTTCTCTTGCACCTTCTTGTTGATTTTCTTCTATATCTACTTTTTGACTCTCTCTTTGTTTCTCCCTTATTTTTCTTATTTTTTCTCTATTTTCTATATGATTTTCTTCTTTCATGCGCATACCATAACAAACTGAGATAAAATTTTAATGAAGAAGTTCTAAAATTTTGATAAAGTTTACAGTTGGACAACAAAATTTGGGTGGGAGTCAAGACTCCAATATACTATAGCAAGCTATTGAGCCGTCACTAACAAGATTGACCCCCTCCCATTTCCATGCTTTACTATACAAACGAGCCATAGTGATCGGCTCTCTTTTTATTACATATGGACATAAGAAATATCGCTATAATCGCCCATGTTGACCACGGCAAAACCACTTTGACCGACGCCATTATGACCCAGTGCGGTCATGGAGACGAAGGCACAATGGATTCAAACGCTCTAGAGCAAGAGCGTGGTATTACTATTTATGCAAAAAATACATCAATTCAATACAAAGATACGAAGATAAATATCGTTGACACCCCTGGTCATGCCGACTTTGGTTCTGAAGTGGAGAGAGTTCTTCGTTCTATTGATACTGTTCTCTTGGTTGTAGACGCTCAAGAAGGACCTATGCCACAGACAAGATTTGTTCTTAAAAAATCTCTTGAACTTGGTCTAAAGCCAATCGTTGTTATAAATAAAATAGACAAACAAGCGGCAAATCCCGAACATGCTCATGAAATGATCTTGGAGCTTTTTATGGAACTCGGAGCAAATGATTCGCAGCTAGATTTCCCCACTATCTATGCTATAGGACGAGAAGGCGTAGCGATGAAAAATGTGAAAGATGAAAAAAAAGATCTCACTCCTCTCTTGGACATGATACTAGAGCATGTTCCACCTGCAAACAAAGACAGAAGTGCAGAAGCACCTCTGACTGTACAAACTTTCAATCTTGGTTATGATAATTTTCTAGGTCGTCTGGCTATTGGACGCATATATGATGGAACAATCAAGATGGGGCAAACAGTCTTTGAGAAAAAGATTGATGGAACTGTCAACTCTGGAAAAGTCACAAAGCTTTTCACTTTTGAAGGAAAGAAGAGGATAGAAATAGATTCGGCTAGCGCTGGAGATATTGTGACCATCGCTGGTTTCCCTGAAATATACATCGGAGAAACTATTACTGACAATGCAGACACCCCTGCCCTTCCGGCTATCAAGATTGATGAGCCAACTATTTCTCTCAATTTTCTCGTAAACAATTCCCCCTTCGCCGGAAAAGAAGGTAAATTTGTGACTGGCAGACAAATCCGTGAACGACTAGAAAAAGAATTAGAAATAAATGTTGGTTTAAAAGTTGATTTTTCTGCAAATGAATACTTTAGGGTCTTCGGTCGTGGCGAACTGCACATCGCTGTGCTGTTAGAAAACATGCGCCGAGAAGGATATGAGCTTCAAGTTTCTCAACCGCAAGTCATTGTAAAAGATATGGAAATAAATGGTGAAAAAGTAAAATGCGAGCCGTTTGAAGAATTGACTATTGATACCCCAGAAGAATATTCAGGAGCTATCATAGAAAAACTTGGCAAAAGGAAGGCCATAATGACCGACATGAAGACAAAAGAAAATATAGCTCGCATGCTTTTTGAAATCCCCACCAGAGGACTTCTGGGATATCGGTCTATGTTTATGATTGATACTAGAGGTGAAGGCATATTGGCTAGTCGTTTTACAAGTTTTAAGCCATATGCTGGGGAAATAGAAAAGCATGCGACTGGATCTATGACCTCTATGATGTCCGGAAAAGCTTTGGCTTTTGCTCTATGGAATCTCCAGGATAGAGGACGAATCTTTATTGAACCAACCACAGAAGTCTATG
>DATDZD010000009.1:0-9532 GCA_036516895.1 Minisyncoccota bacterium
TCTTGCGATCTAACATTTGGAAGTTATCATGATGTTGACTCTTCAGAAATCGCTTACAAGATTGCTGGTTCCCAAGCTTTTCAGGATGCCGCCAAGAGGGCGAAGCCAGTTATACTTGAGCCCATCATGAAAGTTGAAGTGCTTTTTCCCGACAAGTATATGGGTGATATCACTGGAAGTATTTCATCAAAGCGAGGCACTATCGAAGAAATGACAGAAAGGGGACAAGCAAAAGTTCTTCATGCAAAAGTTCCTCTTTCCGAGATGTTCGGCTATACCACACAGCTTCGCTCTATGACTTCAGGGCAGGGTAGCGCCACTATGGAGTTTGACCATTATGAAGTGGTGCCTAACAACATTGAAAAGGAAATAGTAGAAGCGAGGAAGTAGGGGTATTTATTAGGGTTGATTTTATTTTAATACATGCTATTCTTCTCTTTAAGAGAATGATGTAAGATGTTTAGTCGCAAGTGTTCAGGTTCCTTCGAACATGGTTTTCCTACCATGTTATCTGCCCGCGAATCCTCTCAGGAGCTCCCGCTCAATCCAGATTCCTTCACTTTAAGAAAGTCCTGCATTCTGTCATCATTCGGACCGGTGTTAATGTTACTCTATATAGCATCACAGACACCGGTTTTTTTATTACCTCCCCCTCTGATTTATTTGTAAATGATAATTTATATGCTAGCATGTAGTCATGATTATTACAGACGAATTAAAGTCAAAAATTGCCGATTTGGCCAAGAAACGCGGGCTTTCCTTGGTTGTACTTTTCGGTTCTCAAGCTACAGGATATACGCACAAGATGAGCGATATTGATATTGGATATATTTCAGAAAAAGATATTGATTATGGAGAATCTTATGATATTACGATAGAATTATGCCAGCTTTTCAAGCATCGTAATGTGGAGTTTGTAAATATAAATAATATTTCTCCTGCGCATAAGAAACAGATAAGCGATACTGGAATAATGTTGTTTGAGAAGGATTCCATGATTTTTGATTTGTACAAGATTTATGCCACAAGAGAGTATCTTGATACCAAGCCCTTGCGACATCATAGAGATGTGTATATTAGAAATTTTTTAGAAAAATATGCCAAATAGAGATATTATTAAAAGCAAGGTCTCCGCGATCGGTTCCTATTTTGAAGAGCTGATGCCTTTCATTGAAGAAGCGAAAAAAAGAATAATCACAATAAAAGATCCCAAATTATATATAATTGAAAGACTTTTCTTGTTGATTGTAGATGCGGCGATAGATATCAATACTCACATAATCATTCATAATAAATTTGAGTCGCCAGATGACTATGCTGGGACTTTTATTATTCTAGGAAAAAATAAGATTATTCCCAATGATCTAGCAATCAATATCTCTGGATCTGTAGGATTACGAAATAAGATGGTCCATGGATATGAAAAGGTAGGAAGACAAGAGATGCTTGATTATATTACAAATGGAATCGGAAATTATTCTGAATACATGAAATATATTGATGAATACATGAATAGTTTCAAGGAATAGTCAGTTATACACATGTCTCACTACCCCCCCCTGTGAATGAGGTATAATGGATGGCGTAATACATTTCACTTTTATTATTAAAAAAACCTTATGAAAATTAAAAAAATTGTTTTGTCAGCATTTGCGACATTTATCTTGGTTGCGGGGTTCTCAATCACAACGACTACGAATGCTCAAAATCCTCAAGCCCAGACAGGAAAATGTGGTTTTACAGTTACCTCTATTTCACCAAATACACCAGTCAGCTTTCCTCTCACCATAAAAGGTCTTATAGACAATTCAAACAGTCAAAAGTTAGGATGTACATGGAATATGTTTGAGGGTCAAGCGGGAACGGCACAATTATATTACAACTACAAAGATTCTGGATGGAAGCTTCTTGGGATTTCTGTTCCGATTCAAGTCGCTGATTGGACACAATTAAATACTTCTTTCTCCACGACATTGAATTTCAATAATGGAGGGATTGGTCTTCCAGATGGGACACCGATTAAAATAACTTTTACTGAAGAAAATGCTTCAGGGTTACCCCCAGTAGATACTTATGATTTGCCAGTAAAATTAAGAAGTACATCTCAAAATCCTCAAGCTTCACCAGAAAGTAATGTGTCTGTGCGTGGAAACCGAAATCGTCCTAGCTTGGCGAGTTTTATTCAGTGGCTCTTTACTCCGCGAGATGTGCTACAAGGACCACCGCCGGAGGATATAGGGTCTTCTACACCTATTGGATTTGAATTTCCCCCAGCTCAACCAAATAACCGTCCTACCATTATAAGCGTCACATCTCAAAAACCAAATCTTACAAATCAATTCTACCCCGGCGACGATGTATTAATAACTGGAGCATATCTAGCAAGCAATGGTGTTGTAAGAATCGGCAATGCAAGTATCCAACTTTATGGAGATGGAACACCAAAAACCAGTCTTCTATTCAGAGTACCCCCTACTCTTACACCTGGCACTTATGATCTCTATGTTGATGGTCCGGCTCTTGTTACAAATAAGGTAAAAGTGACTGTGTTGGCTAAGCCATCCGCATCATCATTGCCAAATACTCCATCTATTACCGTTTTGAGTCCAAATGGGGGGGAGATTTTAGAGGCAGGAAAGACATATCCTCTTGAAAGACATGTTACGAATTTTCCTTCCAATGGGCAATTGATAGTGGCTTTGGAGAATGATGCAACAATAAATACATATCTTTCTGGAGGGGATATAACAAACATCAATTTCCCGACCATAACGATACCTTCAAATATCAAAGCAGGTAGATATAAAGTCAGACTTTTCTGTGGTATTAAAAATTCAGAGCGTTATTGTAGTCCCGATGGAACATTAAAAACGAATCCTTCAGCTCAAGATTATAGTGATAATTACTTTACCATCACTTCTACTTCTACCTCACAAACAGTAGTCTGTCCCGCAGGATATATCTGTAATCCAATAGGAAATGCGCCGTATTGTCCTACAGGATATACTTGCAGAGTTGTAACACAAAATTGTCCTGCTGGTTATACTTGTTCAACTTTTACACGAGATATTCCCACCTCGTCCAATCTTCCTCAGACCAGCCTTCCGACTGTTGACTTAAAAATGAATAGCTCAAATGGTCCAGTAACCATATCAAATAGCAACTATGTTTCTGCCACATGGAGCTCAACAAACTCATCATCTTGTACGACAAACTGGAATGCTGACCGCAGCACTTCAAATTCTTATGGCACAAGTATTGGTCCATTGAGCTCAAGCGGAACTTATACTATCACTTGCTACAATAGCGCTGGACAATCCGCTTCAGATTCGGTTACGGTTTATGTAACAAGTCCAGTAACAACATATTCCCCAACTCCAACTTACACATCTACTCCTACCTATACCTCCACCCCATCCACAACTTACACTACTACCCCAACCCAAACATCCACACCTACCCAGACTTCTACTCCAACCGCCACATATACTTCTACACCTACGACCACTTCCTCTCCCTCGTCTTCCTCATCTCCATCCTCCTCTCCGTTAGGTCAATCAGATTCTACAGATAACAAGACAATTTTAGCTCTCGTCTTTGAAGCTTTTGGAGATTTTCTTGATTCGTTGTTTTCAAGATAGAATTTCGCATAGATAGGATATAATATATAAGTGAAATTTCCTGTAATACTGATTGCAGTAAGCATACTAATACACTCTATATTTTTCGGCTATCCCAAAGAAGTCGTTTTTGACGAGGTTCATAATGGAAAATATATAAGCGCCTATTCTACTGGCTCATATTATTTTGATGTGCATCCGCCATTGGGAAGATTGCTAATGCATTTTTTTGCAAAAGCGACTGGTGCTTCAGCCACTGTGAATTTCGTATCTATAGGAAATGAAATTCCGATGGAGATTGTCTTACTGCGTCTCATACCTCTTATTGCTGGGATTTTACTGCCAATTATAATATATTTTATCTGCCTGTATCTGGGTATGTCCAAATGGAGTTCTTTTCTGGTTGGATTACTTGTATGTTTTGAAAATTCTCTTATAGTTCAATCGCGGTTCATATTATTTGACAGCATAATGCTTTTTTTTGGTTTTCTATCGATTCTTTTATATCTGATATATGTTGATTTGAGAAAAAATAGTAAACGGAGTATTTATTGGTATTATTTTATACTTATTCTGTCGGTGGTATTTTCGGCGGGAGCTTTCAGCATCAAATGGACGGGCTTGGCTTTTCCTTTACTTATTATCATTCTTGAAATAATCATGATATTGAAATCAAATACATCAATATCAGGACAAAGTCTCACAACCGAGACAGAAAATGCATTGGTAAAGGTGAAAAGATTCATGGTAAAAGTGAAGAAGTTCTCAGGATTCTTTTTATTTTACGCCATTACGGGAATAGTTATTTATTTCATTATTTTTGCAATACATTTTTCATATCTCGCGCATTCCGGTACAGGCGATTCTTTTATGTCAAATCGTTTCCAGAAGACTCTTGTTGGCAATCGATATGTCAATAATTCGTCTATACAAGCCAAGGGTTTTTGGGGGAAGATAATAGAGTTGAATATAGAAATGTATATAGCCAATACAAAATTGACAACCAAACATGACTATTCAAGCGCTTGGTATAGCTGGCCTGTTATGTTGCGACCTATATTTTATTGGCAGAGCTCTCAAGATACGACTGATAAGACTAATAAGAATATCATCAATGATGGTAGACGCGCTTACATCTATCTTCTAGGCAATCCTTTCATATATTGGCTCGGAACCGTATCTATTATTTTATTATTTCTTCACTTTTTATATTTCTTGATTTATCGCAAAAAGATAATTATTGATGAAAAAATAAAAAATATATCAACTTTCATTTTAATCGGTTATCTTGTCAATTTTATTCCTTTTGTTTTTATTGGCAGAGTAATGTTTCTTTATCATTATGAAACTGCCTTGATATTTAGCATTATAGCTGTTATCTTTTTTATTGATTCTGCCTTAATTTTAAATAGAAGAAAGAAAATAATAGCATTGTCTACTCTTGTCGGTATATGCTTTATCACTTTTATATTTTTCAGTCCTCTTACTTATGGATTTCGCATCACTGACCGACAATTGTTGTCCAGAATATGGTTTTCTAGCTGGCGTTGACTTTATATTACAACATTGCTACTATAATCAATACGCGTTTTTGCGTTGGCTTCAGTCATCTCTACTTATTAAAGAGATTTATTAAAGAGATTACTATTTTTATTAGTTATATTAATTTTTAATTAAAAAATCATATGGCAGCAGAATTTAATCGTACAAAACCGCATGTTAATGTCGGTACTATCGGGCATGTTGACCACGGCAAGACTACTCTGACCGCTTCTATTTTGGCCGTTCAAGCAAAAGACGGTTTGGCCAAAAATAAAGCTTATGCTGATATTGCAAAAGGAGGAACTGTTCGCGACGCCTCAAAGATTGTGACTATTTCTCTGGCGCATGTGGAGTATGAGACAACTACTCGTCACTATGCCCACATTGATGCTCCTGGTCACGCGGACTATATAAAGAACATGATTACGGGTGCCGCTCAAATGGACGGCGCCATTCTTGTTGTGTCTGCCACAGATGGTGTCATGCCACAAACACGAGAGCATATTCTTTTAGCTTACCAAGTTGGTGTGCCAAAGATTGTAGTATTTCTAAACAAGTGCGATATGGTTCCTGAAGCCGACCTTCTTGACCTAGTTGAAGAAGAAGTGCGAGAACTTCTCACAAAGAATCATTATGATGGAAAGACCACCCCTGTTATTCGTGGCTCTGCTCTCAAGGCCTTGGAAGGAGATGCTGTTTATACAGCAAAGATAAAAGAATTGATGACTGCTCTTGACACTTTTATCCCTACTCCAACGCGAGAAGTTGACAAGCCATTCCTCATGCCCATTGAAGACATTTTCTCTATTGAAGGACGAGGAACTGTTGTTACAGGTCGTATTGAAAGAGGAATGATAAAAGTTGGTGAAGAAGTTGAAATCATTGGCTTCAAAGATACATCAAAAACCACAATCACTGGCATTGAAATGTTCAACAAATCACTAAAAGAGGGTATTGCTGGAGACAATGCCGGACTTCTTCTTCGTGGCACAGGAAAAGATGATGTGACTCGTGGTATGGTTCTTGCAAAATCTGGCTCTGTAAAGCCACATACTGAGTTTGAATCAGAAGTTTATATTCTAAAGAAAGAAGAAGGTGGAAGACATACCCCATTCTTCACAGGATACAAACCACAGTTCTATATCAGAACAACAGATGTTACTGGAGAAGTGACTCTAGCGACAGGCGTAGAAATGGTTATGCCCGGAGATACAGTTACATTCAAAGTCAAGCTTGTAGCTCCAGTTGCTCTAGATGCCCAACAGCGCTTTGCTATTCGTGAAGGAGGAAAGACTGTCGGTGCAGGAGTCGTAACCAAGATTGTTGCATAATAGTTCTATAAATATAAATACTATGACTGTTCTAGCGAAAGAGATAAAGAAAGAAGTAAAGAAGAATGTGACCAAGAAAGTCGCTAAATCTCGTGCAAAGGTTATAGTCAAGGAAGGGGAAATGCCTCGGCTCCGCATTCGTGTTAGAGCTTATGAACATAAGATTCTTGATGCGTCTTTGAAACAAATTATGGATACCGCAATGAGATACGATGTTGAATTTTATGGACCTATCCCTCTTCCAACTGAAATAAAGAAATATACTGTAAATCGTTCAGCTTTCGTTTACAAAAATGCCAGAGAACAATTTGAGATGAGAGTTCACAAGCGTCTCATAGATATTTTGAATCCGAATCAGAAAATTATAGAGGCGCTTACAAATCTTTCCTTGCCTTCTGGGGTAAATATCGATGTAAAGATGATGTAATATACTGCAAAAAACTGCACGATAGAAATAGAAAACAACTGCCATGAAATTTATACTCGGAAGAAAACTCAATATGACTCAAGTCTTTGATAAAGAGGGTGTAGTGCATGCCACCACTCTTGTAGAAGCTAGTCCTGTTTCTGTTTCTCAAATCAAGACTGTGGAGAAAGATGGATATACTGCCGTGCAGGTTGCTTCTGGTACAAAAAAGCCCGCGAGCATAAATAAAGCCATGAAAGGTCATCTCAAAGACCTCGGTTCATTTGCTGTCTTGAGAGAATTTCGAATGAATGATGTGCAGAATAAAGTAGGAGATAAGGTTGGCATCTCTCAATTCAAAGAAGGAGATAAAATAGAAGTTAGCGCTATATCAAAAGGTAAGGGCTTTCAAGGTGTGGTAAAAAGGCATGGTTTTGCCGGTGGTCCTCGCACTCATGGTCAAAAACACTCTGAAAGAGAGCCGGGGTCTATTGGAGGAGGTCTCAGAAACAAAGTTCCAAAAGCCATGCGCATGGCTGGAAGAATGGGTAGCGATAGGGTTACAATCAAGAATCTCAAAATCCTAAACATTGACCAAGCGAACAATACTCTATATATTTCAGGAGCTATTCCTGGGAGGAGAGGGACATTGGTGGAGATAGTGGGGAGGTAGAAGATAGATATAATTTCAATCACTTTTAAAAAATGGAAACAACGATTTACAATCAAAAAGGTCAAGAATCAGGAAAAATAAAACTTCCAGAATCTGTTTTTGACTTGCCATGGAATGCTGACCTAGTGCATCAAGTGATTGTTTCTATGACTTCAAGCATGCGCCATTCTATCGCTCATACCAAGCAACGTGGAGAAGTATCTGGTGGAGGAAAGAAACCGTGGCAACAAAAGGGCACAGGTCGCGCTAGACACGGCTCTACTCGTTCTCCTATATGGGTTGGTGGAGGTATAGCTCATGGTCCTAGAAGTGAAAAGGATTATGATAGGAAGATAAATAAGAAAGCAAAAGCAAAGGCTCTTCATGTCATTCTCTCAAGAAAATTCCGAGATGGAGAAATACTTTTTATAGATTCTTTGGCTTTCGGCACTCCAAAGACTAAAGATGCAAAAGATACTATTCTGTCTCTTTCAAAAATAAAGGGTTTTGAAAAGCTTGCCACAAAGCCAAAAAATGTGGCGATAATCGCTATTAATAAAAAATACCCAGAATTAACAAAAAGTTTCCAAAATTTTGGAAATATTGATGTGGAAGAATTGAGGACAATCAACCCTGTTTCAGCTCTTGACCACAAATACATTCTCATCGCTGACCCAAAGGAATCTCTAAAGATTTTCAATAAATAATATGAA
Organism: Minisyncoccota bacterium; assembly: GCA_036516895.1. Lineage (GTDB taxonomy): Bacteria > Patescibacteriota > Minisyncoccia > Phycocordibacterales > PALSA-1337 > CAIOGI01. The sequence goes on from DATDZD010000009.1 coordinate 8,265, forward strand.
AAACGATATTATAATAAGACCAAGAATTACCGAAAAATCTGGAATGATGAATGAAAAATCAAACATCTATACTTTTGAAGTTGCAAGAAATTCAAATAAAAATTCAATAGCAAAAGCTGTAAAAGCTTTGTATAAAGTCAATCCAATCATGGTTAGAACTATCAATCTTCCAAGAAAGAAAGTTCTTGTGAAGGGTAAGAGAGGGACACAATCTGCAATAAAGAAAGCTCTTATTTATCTCAAGAAAGGAGATAAAATTGATTTTGCTTAAATTTACCGCCTTTTAATGAAAATATATGAAAAGCTATAGACCAACAACACCATCAAGACGCCATATGACCACTCTTCCATACAAAGAGTATATTACGACGCAGGACCCGTACAAACCACTTACAAAGGGTATGAAGAGAGATGTCGCTCGCAATAATCAAGGTCGCATAACAGTTCGTCATCAAGGAGGAGGACATAAAAAGCTTTATCGTGATATTGATTTTGTTTATAATAAGAAAAATATGCCTGCAATAGTAAAGACTATTGAATATGACCCTTTCCGCACTGGCTTTATTGCTCTTGTTCAATATTTAGATGGAGAGAGGAGATATATTCTTGTCCCGAAGACGGTAAAAGTGGGAAATAAATTTATTGTTTCAGAGACTGCTCTTATAGAAACTGGCAATCGTCTTCCCCTAAAGAAGATTCCTGTTGGTACTTTTGTTTACAATATTGAAGTCCAGCCGAATGGTGGAGCCAAACTTGTGCGTTCGGCTGGTTCTTTTGCTCAGGTCATAGCAAATGACGCAGGTTATACTCATATTAAACTTCCTTCAACCGAAATAAGAAAAATTCACGACAATTCTTGGGCAACAGTTGGAATTGTTTCAAATGAGGAGTCTCGTTTAGTTAATATAGGAAAAGCTGGACGGTCACGATGGATGGGTATTCGTCCTACAGTGCGTGGTTCTGCCCAAAACCCCGTAGACCACCCATACGGTGGAGGGGAACAGAGAACAGGTCGTGGCTTACGAAGATTGAAGACTCGTTGGGGTAAACCATCAGGAAAAGGTCAAAAGACGCGTACCCCAAAGAAATATTCAAATGTTTTTGTGGTCAGCCGTCGCAAGGTGGGGAAGAACAAGAACAATGAAAGTTAGGTAAAATTGGCTCGCAAGGTTGGAAAATCGTGCGAGCCTGCGGTGAAGAAGTCTTTTATTTTTATCCGCCAGCAGGCGGAGAACAAATAAAAGAGCTTCCGAGCGCAAGTAGGCGAG
>DATDZD010000010.1:0-2647 GCA_036516895.1 Minisyncoccota bacterium
AAATATCTGCATCAATAAGTAGATTCTCTATGGTATTTATATCTTTAATCATGGTTAAATATTATCCCAAGACAAAGTTCTAATGATTTTATTTGCTTTTTTCCTCCAGGAATATTCTCTCACTTTCTCAAGAGCTTTTAAGGCTCGCTTGTGCGCTTCACTAAGATCGGCTAATACAATATTTATAGTATCGACCAAGTTTTTCTGATCTTCTGGAGTAAATAAATAAGCGCTATCTTCGTCAACAATTTCTAGAATAGATTGCAGACGGGGAGCAATGATTGGCCGGCCACTTGCCATATATTCAAATAACTTGAGGGGGGACATGTACCTGGCATAATGCTCGGTATTTGGATAGTTCATAACTAAGATATCAGAGGCTTTCATATAAAGCGGCACTTCCGGCGGCAATGCTTCTGTGACTATAAGTAGATGGGCTTGCGGATAGGTTTCTCGGACTGACGGAAAAGCTTTTTTTAACTCCCCCACACCCTTGTCTCGACCCATTGTTGTATATTTCCCGATATAGGCGATAATCTTTTTATCTAGAGGCAATGATAATCTCTTACGTATCTCTTCTTTGTTTTCCTTAATATCAAATTGAATTAGATCAACCCCGCTTGGTGAGACTAATACTTTTGATTCATTTACACCTAGAGAGATAAAGTAACCTTTCAGCCCTTTCGAAATCACTACTATCATCTTGCTCTTTATCAACAACAACTTGACCAACAAACCACGTTTGGCAGTATGTGCTTCCCAGACAGTGTTTCTCTTGAAGATACTTAACAGGGCAAGAGAAAAATCGTCTCTTCCATAGATAATTTCAGCTTTTGACCATGGACCGTACAATAATACACTCAGAGTAAAAGTCATGGTTTGAATGACAAACCCCGGTTCTGCCCACAAGCCAATTAAGTCAATGCAGAACAGCTTAGTAATCTTGAATAATCTCTCTACTCCATAATACTGGTAAGGATCTTCTCGCGCGGAATTAAAACGCTTGGGTACAATAAGTTCCACTTCCAAACCTTCGCGAGCAAATGCCTCGCACATTTTCATGATGGCCAATCCATGCGCTTTTTCGGTCGGAAGACGAACGTTGGCTATGTACATAAGCTTCCTTTTCATTTTTTCTTCTCTAGTATAAAAAAGTGATGGTACTGATTCTCAAATGGCACGAAGTCATTCCGAATAATAAAATAATCCTCGAGTTTATTTTTAATCTTTGTAAGTGAATATCCATGTTTCCCTATCTCCCAATAATGTTCACCATTGAATCCATGCTTTTGGGAGTATGGAATTTTCCATGAAAAGCGGACTTCAGGTAATAGAGGAAGCTTCAATAAAAATTGAAGTCTTGGTCCAAAATGTGGCAAAGATAAGATTATATGTTTTTTAGAAACCCGTGACATCTCTTCTAAAGCTTTATGGAATTGATCAAACGGTAGATGTTCTAGAACTTCAAAAGCACACACTACGTCAAATGAGCGATCTTTAAAAGGCATTGCAGTCACTGAACCGATGATGTCTGGAGCAAGATCATCCGCGACATCAAGACTTTGATAGTAAATTTCAGTATTGTTTATTATGTAAGAACCAAGCACCATATCCCCCACACCCACTTCAAGTATAGAATCTGGATTTGGTCTTAAAACTTCATCTAGTTGATGGAAATAGCTTACCCAGCGATCCTTGTGGGAATATTTATTAAAACTGTAGTGAACTTTTTTGACTTGTTTATTCATCGAAAATTCTATAAATTTTCTCTATTACGTTAGAAACGGAGTATCCAGATATAACCTTGTTTGAGAGCTCACTAACTATATCTTCTTTGTTTTCTTGATTTTTCCAAGATTCTATCTTTTGAATCAAATTTGAGATATCGTCAAATTTGAAAATAAAAAGTGACGAGTATTTTCCAAAAAGGTTTTGGCAAGCGACATTTGATGTAAAGACTGGACACCCTACCGCGAGAGACTCTAGTATAACTTTATCCATACCACCAGTAGGTGTCATGTTAACAGAAGCAAAAGCTTTAGAGAATTTATCTTTTATCTCTGTAGATGTTAACGAGCCAACAAACTGAACATTGGAAGCAATATTATTCTTTTTCATCTTATCTTCTAATTTATCTTTATATGCCTTGTCTGAATTAGTAACTGGGTCACCAATAAAAACTACTTGCCACTTTGGATCATTTTTAATGAGCAAAGATAATGAATCTAGGAGAATTTGGCAATTTTTAATTGGAGTAATACGTCCAACAGATACAAGAATATGACTTGTCCAGTCTCTTGTCATAGGTTTAAAGATTTCAGTGTTTATACCATGTCCCACATATTTAACCTTTCCACTTTTTACGCCGAAACTTTCTTCTGATGAAGTTAATATGGCGTCTGCCAACTTTTCTGCAATTTGAAGTTTAAGATTTACCTGTCTATGAGTATACCAAAGAACCATTTTTCTATTTAATAATTTCCAGAGTAATCCGCCCAAAAGTATATATTCTTGATTCATATGGACAAAAACAGCGTCGTAATTTTTTCTTTCCTGCCAAATGTATCTGTAAAACCTCGATATATATTCCGCTTTTGACCTTCTCTCTTCTTTGCCCAGAGACAGCACTTTCACATTTGTTGGCAAG
>DATDZD010000011.1:0-9942 GCA_036516895.1 Minisyncoccota bacterium
ATGGAAACCGTGCCGATAGTGTAATGGCATAAGCTGGCTTGACTGTGAGACGTACTTGTCAAACAGATGCGAAAGCAGAACATAGTGAACCGACCTTTTGCATTAGATGCAGGGGAAGATTATCGGACAAAAGCTACTCTAGGGATAACAGGCTGGTTGCGCCTAAGCGTTCCTAGCGACGGCGCAGTTCGGCACCTCGATGTCGGCTCAACTTAGCGCGGGGGTGGAGAAGCTCCCAAGCGTTTGGCTGTTCGCCAATTAAAAAGTTACGCGAGCTGGGTTCAGACCGTTCAGAAGTGAATGGTTTCCCCAAATCAAAAATGGGGTGATTTATTGACTGTTGAACAGTCTGAATCCCATCAAGCAACTGTTGTATAATTTTTTTTCGTTTAATATTTTATGAGATATTCAAGATATTTCATAATAAAAGATAAGGAAATGTATCAATCAAATCACGGCGGTCTAGTATAGAAATATATTTGGATCAAGTTAACTAGTATCGGTGGACCCCATAAAATGGATTATACCGAGGGAATCGTTTTAAGAAATGAGCCCGTAGAGACTAAATGTTAACTATCTTAGTAAAATAAGATAATGCTATAGTCCATTGCAACGAGTAATCGTTGATACCAAGCGTGAGACAGGTTGGTCTCCTATCTACTGCAGGCGTTGATTCTTGAGGGGAGTTGTGGATAGTACGAGAGGACCTTCATGAACCGACCTCTGGTCTGACTGCTGTCCTGCCAAGGGCACCGCAGTGTAGCTATGTCGGGAATGGATAACTTCTGAAAGCATATAAGAAGGAAGCCAGCCCCAAGATTAGGAATCGTTTGAGACCCCTGGGAGATGACCAGGTTGATAGGCTTTAGGTGTACGCACAGCAATGTGTTGAGCCGAGAAGTACTAATCCGTCGAATCCTATTAGGAAATTTAAGAACCACAATTATTTGTCTATAACACAATATACCTTTATTAACAAAATCTAGATAAAGTCCGAGCGCAAGTGACTTTATCAGATTTTGTCTGATTGTAAAATGTTTGAAAATTATTGAACCCTCCGTTCTGGTGGTTCGGCGCTATGGAAACACCCGTTCCCATTCCGAACACGGAAGTGAAACATAGTTGCGGCGATGATAGTCCGAAAGGGCCAAAGTAGCTAGCCGCCAGTACAGAGAGTTTAATAACAAGAAAAATCGTCTTACATACTTACTGATGTGCGATTTTCCGTGATATAATATTCCCATGTCATCATGGTCATCTCACCGCAGATTTATTTATGGAGGGAGCGTTATTGTTGTGTTTACAGTGATTGTTGTCACTACGGTTTTTTCTTTTTTTTATGAGTCGCCAACATGTTTTGACGGAGACAAAAATGGTGATGAGCAGGGAATAGACTGTGGTGGTTCATGTGTAAAGCTTTGTCAAAACGCTTTTCTTTCTCCAAAAATAATGTGGGGAGGAGCCAAGTTTGAGAAAGTGACAGAAGGTTTATACAATTTCGCTTCATATATTGCCAATCCGAATACCGATGTGGCGGCCATAGATGTTCCATATAAGTTTGCTTTATTTGATTCCAAAGGCATTCTCATCACTGAACGCAAAGGATTTATAACTCTACCGGCTCATCGCAATACTCTCGCTTTTGAACCGGCTGTCAATGTTGGGAAACGCATACCGGCAAAAGCCATTTTTGAATTTACAGCTGTGCCGGAATGGTTCAAATCTCATGATACTCTAGGCAATCTCGCTATAGTTGATAAAAAATATTATGAAGATGATAATAATTCATCTCTTGAAGTGACTTTGGAAAATAGAGGATTGATTCCTTATAATGATATTATTGTCTATGCTGTGTTATATGATTCAGGAAACAACGCCATCGGCTTTTCTAGAACCAAAATTGACACGATAGGTCCAAAGACAGAGTCCAGTGCGGATTGGCAAAATAATAGAGAAATAGCTTCTTTCACTTGGCCGATTGTTCGGCAAGGCAAGGTTGTTTCTATAGAAGTCTTGCTCACAAACAATCCCGCTCGCGATAAGTAGCATGAGAAATATTTTTTCTATTTCCTCTTTTTTTTCAAAATCATTTGGAGATTACTCTCTCCGAAGGGAGAATCCCAATCATAGTATTGATTGGATTCTTTTCTGCGCCACTCTACCTTTGTTGGGTGTTGGACTTATCACTATGAATTCATTTACTGGAGACAGCCAATTTTTCTTCAAACAATTGATATGGATATCGGTGTCAGTGAGCATCTTTTTTGGTCTTAGTTATGTTGATTTTCGCTTCTTGAGAAAAACATGGGTCTCTGTTCTTCTTTTTGTCATTTCTTGTATTCTTTTGATAGGGCTTTTTGCTTTAGGCAAAGCTACTCATGGAGCAATAAGTTGGTTTAATCTTGGTTTTTTTTCTTTTCAACCTGCCGATATTGTCAAATTGGTGGTTATTATTGTATTGGCTAAATATTTCTCAAGACGGCATATAGAGATAGCCAATGTCAGACACATTATCGTTTCTGGACTCTATGCTTTCGCGGTATTTATTCTTGTTCTTGTACAACCAGATTTTGGTTCGGCTGTTATTATTTTTCTAATTTGGTTGGGAATGGTTCTTGTTTCTGGCATCTCAAAAAAACATCTTTTAGGAATGGCTTTTTTGGGAATACTCGTTCTCGGCGGTCTATGGATTTTTGTATTCAAGGATTATCAGAAAGCTCGCATAATAAATTTCGTGAATCCTTTGACTGATATTCATGACACCGGTTATAACGCTTATCAATCCACTATTGCTGTCGGTTCTGGAGAGCTTCTCGGCAAAGGAGTCGGTTATGGCACTCAATCCAGGTTGAAATTTCTTCCAGAGTACCAAAGCGATTTTATTTTTGCCGCTTTTGCCGAAGAATGGGGTTTTATCGGTGTTATAATACTTTTTTTAATGTACGGCATTGTTATATTTAGAATTGTTTTTATCGCTATGCGTGGAGCGACAAATTTTGAAATGCTTTTTGGGGCTGGTATGGCCATATTTCTCATAGTCCATTTCTTTATAAACATAGGGATGAATATGCAGTTATTGCCAGTGACTGGTCAGACATTGCCTTTTTTGAGTTATGGCGGTTCTCATCTTGTGGCGGAATTTGCTGGACTGGGCATACTTATGGGAATTCGTCGCGGTGCCAGAGTCGCACATAAGGATTCGACGAAGAATGAATTTTTAGGAGTCTAAATAAAGCTCCATTGTCTTTTTGAGCATATTCTCAATATTGAATGTTTTTTTTACTTTTTCTTGAATAGCTTTTCCGTATTCTTTTTGGAGCATTTTGTGTTCAAGTATAAAGCTGACTGCACTTTCTATTTCCTGACTTTTCTTGGATTGAATAAGTATTCCGGATTTCATATCGTCTATTATTTCCGGAATGCCTCCGACTGTTGTGGCGATTATAGGCAAGCCAGCATAGCCGGCTTCTATTATGGTATATGGCAATCCTTCTTTGATGGATGGAAGTATAAAAATATTGATAGCTTTCAAGTATTGTGAAGCGTTATTCATATATCCCGCTAAAATGACTTTGTTTTCCAATTTTTTTTCCGCAATCAATTTTTCTAAAAGAGCTCTTTGTTCTCCTTCTCCAATAATCAAAAAAATCAAAGAAGGGAACTTGACGACAAGCTGTTCAAAGGCGTTTATAGCATAAACCAGTCCTTTATTGGGATGCAATTCAGCTATGGTTCCTAAAATAACCTTTTTTTCATTAGCTGTTTCATCTTCCTTTTTTGGTTTTTCTTTAGTCATTATTTCAAATTTTACTTGAAATATGTCTGAAAAACTTGATTGAATAAAGAGCAGGGCATCTTTGTGCGTCAGAAATTTTGGCGGTGATATGCCAAGATATATCATTCGCAATTTTTTTATAATAAAAGGAAACATGCTGGCTTGCCCCATCTCTTTTTCTGATATGGTTATTGTGTGTGTTGAGAAAAGCATAGTTAGCCAAGAGAAGAAACCAATTATAATCTTTTGATAAAGAGGACGATTTTCATTGAATGTCCAGCCGTGCGCGGTGTATATGATTTTGTTTATTCCCAATATTCTTCCAGCAAAAGCTCCAAGCCCAGCCGCCTTTGGACTATGGAGATGGACGATATCCGGTTTTTCTTTTGAAATTATGCGAAATATTTTTAAAAAAGATGATATATCTTTCAATATGTCAATATCTCTTCCCATGGATTCAATAATTCTAACAGTTATGCCCAGTTCATTTAGACGCTCATTTAATACTCCTTCACCACCAAGGGCGACTATGATTTCATGCCCATTTTCTTTGCAATATTTAGCCAAATCAAAAACATGTCTCTGCGCTCCGCCCCAATTTGATTTTGTAATGATATAAAGGATTTTCACGCTCCTACAGTACCATTTCTTGAGATTTTATGGTAGTATCCCGCCTATGAATATAGTAAGAAAAAAGGAGGCCATGGTATTGTTTCTTGGCGATATATTTGTGCTCTTCATCTCTCTCTATTTGACCTTAACCTTGCGTTATGGCTCAATTCCAACGCAAGAGGTGATATTTGACCACATTGTTCCTTTCTTCATTCTTTTCATATTATCCATTCTAATCAGTTTTATTGCTGGAATGTATGAAAAACATACGCTTGTCTTAAAAAGCAAACTTCCAAAAATACTTATTCAAGTTCAGATTATAAATGCCATAGTAAGCATTTCTTTCTTTTATTTCATACCTTATTTTATAATTACACCGAAAATCACTCTTTTCATGTATCTCATCATCTCTCTTATTCTCATGACAGCATGGAGGATGGCGATAATGCAGACCTTTGGAACCAGAGGTAAATACAAAGCTCTGCTTATTGCGGAAGGAAGTGAAGCAAAAGAACTTTATAATGAAATAAATAAGAATCAGAGATATGGAACTTCTTTTGTTAAATGGATTGACACTTCATTATCCTCAATACAAGGTGGCGATATCTTTACTCTCATAAAGTCGGAAAAGATTTCTTTTATCGTTGCCGATTTTAGTAATAATAAAATAAAGGAAATCATGCCAGTTTTGTACGGGCTTATATTTTCTGGTGTTCAATTTGCCGATACTCAGAAGATATATGAAGAAATTTTTGACAGAGTGCCTTTGTCTCTGGTCAATGATGTCTGGTTTCTAGAAAATATTTCTTCCTCAATGAAAACCTTTTTTGACCTTTTCAAACGCATCACGGATATATTTATTTCTGGTATTTTGGCTGTTCTCTCTCTCTTTCTTTATCCATTTGTTTATTTTGCTATTAAGTTCGATGATGGCGGGTCTCTCTTTATCATTCAAGAACGCGTTGGCAAAAACGATAAAATCATAAAAATAAGGAAATTTAGAACAATGATGACAAATGATAATGGAAATTATAAAAATGCTTTTTTGGGAGAAAATAGAGTGACTCGCGTAGGCAAGTTTTTGAGAAAGAGTCGCATAGACGAATTGCCCCAATTGTGGAATGTTTTTTCGGGAGACATCGCTCTTATTGGTCCAAGACCGGAACTTCCAAATCTTGTAAAAATTTATGAGAAAAATATTTCTTATTACAATATGAGACATATTATAAAACCGGGTCTTTCCGGCTGGGCGCAAATCTATCATGAAAATCATCCTCATCATGAAGAAGCGGTTGTCCAGACTAAAGAGAAACTTTCTTATGACTTTTATTATATAAAAAATAGGTCAATTTTGCTCGATTTGAAGATTATCCTAAAAACATTAAAAGTCCTGCTCTCGTTTGTGGGAAGATAGATTATCATCTATAATGACTTTCATCTTTCATAAAAGAATTAAATGATACTTAAAACACGGATTATTGCGGTATTCCTGCTTATTATAGCTCTTATTGTAGGGGGATTTGATTATTATTCTCAAATTAAACCAGATTCTGCTTTTGGACGGCCTTTTCGGCTTGGGCTTGACCTGAATGGCGGAACTCATCTAGTCTATAAAGCTGATATATCAAAGATAGCTCAGAATGAGATAGGCGTATCTATGCAAGCCCTTAAAGATATTATAGAGAAAAGAGTCAATCTTTTTGGCGTGAGCGAGCCGTTGGTACAAGTGGAGCAAGGGGGAATCTTGGGGTCAAAAGAAGCTCAACAAAAACTGATTGTGGAGCTTCCAGGAGTTACTGATATAAATGAAGCGATAAAGAGCATAGGAGAAACTCCAGTCTTGGAATTTCAAACAATAAACAAAACGGACGCAGAAGCTCTCAATGCCAAAAATCTTAGCGATAGTGAAAAAGAAGTTGAATTTAAGAAACTTTTCAAATCAACAGGACTTACAGGCAGAATGCTTCAAAGAGCCCAGCTTGAATTTAACCAAAGCACGGGAGAACCAGTTGTTTCTCTTATTTTTAACGGAGAAGGGAAGGATTTATTTGCCAAGATAACAAAAGAGAATGTCGGAAACATTGTTGGAATATTTCTTGATGGAAATCCCATATCGCTTCCAAGAGTCAATGAAGAAATTCGTGATGGCAAAGCTCAGATTACTGGAAGTTTCAAACTTGATGAAGCAAAACTGCTCGTTAGAAATCTAAATTATGGAGCACTTCCTGTTCCTATTGAACTTATATCTACTCAGACGGTAGGCGCGTCTCTTGGACAGTCAGCTGTAAATGGCGGAGTTCGTGCCGGACTACTTTCTCTTATTATTATTGGTATATTTCTAATCATTTGGTATCGTCTACCGGGATTAATTGCTGTGGTTTCTCTTGGTATTTATACCGCTATTATGCTTGCTATTTTCAAATTGCTTCCAGTCACTCTTACGGCGGCTGGTATTGCCGGCTTTATTCTTTCTATTGGTATGGCTGTGGATGCCAATATACTTATTTTTGAAAGGATGAAAGAAGAGCTTCGCAGAGGAAGGGCGATATGGGACGCCATGCATGAAGGGTTCGCTAGAGCATGGCTTTCTATTCGTGATTCAAATACTTCAAGTATTATAACTGGTGCCATTCTTTATTATTTTGGAAGCACATCGGTGGTGACTGGTTTCGCCCTCGTCTTTGTTATCGGTGTTCTTGTGAGTATGTTTACAGCCATTACCGCTTCCAGAATATTCTTGTATGCTGTTGCGCCAAAGAATACAAACAGATTCTCCACTTTTCTTGTCAATAATGGATTTTTCACAATAAGCAAATTAGTCAATAAGACGGTCAATAAATAATAAAATAAAAATATGTTTGTTGTAACTTACAGAAAAACATTCTACATCTTCTCAATGATTATTATAATTGGTTCTATTATCGCTATGGCAGTATGGGGCTTTAATCCTGGAATTGATTTCAAAGGTGGTTCTATTATTGAAATAGATTATCTAGAAGGTCGTCCAGACCAAACACTATTATCCAAGAGTTTAATTCCTCTAAATCTGGAAGTATCCATAAGACCTACAGGAGAAAATGGCTATATCATTCGCATGAAGGATATAAGCCAAAAGGATAAAATGTCGGTTGATTCTATCCTTGCTGACTTCGGCACTTCTATAGAGAAGCGTTTTGACTCTATTGGGCCTGTTCTTGGAACCGAAGCTCTTAGAAAGTCTTTGGTCTCTATTCTATTCGTTATTCTGGCAATCGTTCTTTTTATCGCTTTTGCTTTTCGCAAAGTGTCTGAACCGATTTCATCTTGGAAATATGGATTGATAGCGATTATTGCTCTTGTTCACGATGTTATCATTCCGACAGGAGTATTTGTCGCTTTGGGACATTTTGCCGGATATGAAATAGACACATTATTTATTACCGCGCTTCTTGTCGTTCTTGGCTTTTCTGTTCACGATACTATTGTTGTCTTTGACAGAGTTCGTGAAAATCTTAGCCACGCTTCCGCCAAGAAACCTTTTGACCAAGTGGTTGGAGAAAGTATTAGTCAGACATTTGTCCGCTCCATAAACACTTCTCTTACTACTATCTTAGCTCTTGTTGTTTTATATTTTGTCGGAGGAGAGTCTACACAACATTTCTCCCTAGCCTTGATTATAGGCATTATAGCTGGAACCTATTCTTCCATATTTATCGGCTCGCCATTGCTTGTGACTGTGTGGAAATGGCAGGAGAGGAAAAAAGCAAAGAAATGAATGGTCTAAAGAAAGTGGCGTATCAGTTTTTTTAATTTTATCTATTTGCGCTATGGTATCAATCTGTGGTATCATAATGTTTCATAGCGGAGTAGAGCAACGGTAGCTCGTCAGGCTCATAACCTGAAGGTAGTTGGTTCAACTCCAACCTCCGCAACAAGATTGCTTAAATTTGGATAATATGTAATATGGTAACAGAGTCTGCCAGACTTATTCTGAGAGATTGGGTGTATTAGTTTACACCAAAAAAGAAAAAATGTTATGCAAATAAACGCAGATGTTCTTAAGGAAGCAGTTTCTGTGTGTAATACACAACGCTTCCACATAATGTTATTTAATCTGCAGAAGATAAGATTCGGTGCTTTTAAACTGAAGTATCATGATAAGCATCCCGAAGCGCCACTATCGCCAATTTACCTCAACATCAGGGATTTGTCGGCCCAGCTCTATGAATTATCTGGAGATATCCTGCATGATTTAGTTGTCCGAGAGGGAATCGCTGACTTTGACTATGTCATTGGTATTCCCAAAGCTGGGGAACCGATTGGCAAAGCTTTTGCCAAAGCTGTCGGCAAACCGCATCTTCGCATTGAAAAAATTGAGGATGTTGATGGTCGCCGAATTACTTCTACCATTCTTGACCCCTTTGAGAAAGGCAAAAAGGTCGTGCTAGTTGACGATTTGATTACTAAAGCTCACACCAAGCGCGAGGCGATTAAGTCGGTTGAAGTAAATGGGCTTGAGGTGGTAGCAACACTTGTTCTGTACGACAGGGAACAAGGAGGGATTGTTGAGCTCAATGAGGAAGGTCGCAAAGTCTTTGCTGTTTCCCGATTAAGTGAGATGCTGGATTTCTTCGTCAGCGCAAAGAAGATAGATGTGAAAAAGAGACAAGAAATAATAGACTACATTGTCGCGAATTGAGGCATTCCAGATTGTCTTCATTCTCAACATGTTTTTTCCATAATCATCCTGTGCTTCAAGCGCCGGGTGGTTTTTTTATGTTTTCATCATAATGTACTCATGATATAATGTTATCTAACATGTACTCTAAGAGACACTTACTGAAGTTTGTTATAGAAGATAGAAGAAAAGGGATCTCTCTATTTGACTTGTCTAAAAAATACAGACTTTCTAAGAGTACAGTAAGTCTATGGTGTAGGAATGTAAAAATTTCCACTAGGGCAAAGAATATCATTATGGAGAAATGGTTAGAGAATACAAATAAAGGTCGCGTCAAAGGTATAATTAAGAATAAGCAGAAGAGAATCGATAGTATAGAAAAAGAATATATAAATGCTAAAAATATGATGGATACTTTAGTTATTAGAGATTTGTTAGTTATTGGTATCGGGTTATATTGGGCTGAAGGTAGTAAGAAAGAAGATGGATCAGGGTTTAGTTTTATTAATTCAGATCATCTTATGATTAAATTGATGTATGATTGGTTAATCAAGATTATGAGCATAAAGAAAAAACAATTGATTATCAATTTAGTTATTAATATTACCCATAAAGATAGGGAAAGAAAAATATTGAATTTTTGGTCAAATCTGTTAGACTTCCCTTTAGGAGATTTCGGTAATACTACTTTCATTAAGACTTCACACTATAGAATATATAATAATCATTCAGATTATTTTGGTATGTTGCGAATTAAAGTGAAATCTAGTTCATGGTTAAGGAGAAGAATATTAGGTATGATCAAGATCTTTAAGGAAAATAAGCCGGCGTAGCTCAGGTGGCTAGAGCATCTCACTCATAAAGAGAAGGTCGTTGGTTCGAGTCCAACCGCCGGCAC
>DATDZD010000012.1:0-4927 GCA_036516895.1 Minisyncoccota bacterium
TAATAATCAAGACAAGCTCACTTTCGTTCTTCCAGCTTCCCCTATTACTGTGGAAAATACAATTCCCGGCACATATTTATTAAAAGTCAGTGCAATTGATAGCGATTGGAGTAATACTATACCAATTTTTATCACTGTTTCAACTCCTCCCACTTCAACCGCTATTCCTCAATTAAACAACAATTCTTCAACTACTAATCAAAAAAATAATACTTCAAATAACCCAGCAGGATATCTCCCAAACCAAACTTACATACCCACTTATACATATACCCCAACTCCATCTGCAACTTACACCACATCACCTACATATACCACTACTCCTGTACAAACATATACACCAAGCTACACTTCAACTTCAACATACACCTACACCCCAACCCCAACCCAAACATCAACTCCTTCTACAACTTACACTTCAACACCCACAGCCACATATACTTCTTCACCCTCTTCTTCCCCAACGAATTCCCCTTCATCTACAGTTAGCTACTCTAGCTCTATGAAAAAAAGAACAGGATTGGCACTTATTCTTGAGGCATTTGGAGATTTTCTGGATTCGTTGTTTGGGAGATAGGGTAGAAAAGAGAAGTATGGTAAACTGTTAGATAAAAAGCACAAATGGTGAGGGTATTCAAAATTTTTGAAAAAGGATATAATTGCGATAAATAATAAATAAATATCTTTATGAAAGACAACAAACAAACAAACAAAGCATTCACTCTCATAGAACTCCTCGTCGTGATTTCCATCATCGGGCTTTTGTCGTCCATTGTTTTTGCGAGTTTGAATACGGCGAGGGAAAAAAGTAGACTCAGTGGTATTAAACAAGAGATGGTAGAGCTTCGTAATGCACTCGAACTTAATTATAATACAATCAGTGGGTATAGTAATCTTGACTCATTTGACCTTGCACCACCTCCGGAAGGACTAATCAGTGGTGTATGGATGAATGTAGAAAATGATTGTGACATTGCATACGGACCAGCATCAGCTAATGTACTCGCTGGTGAAACCATAGGAACAGCCCAAATCCTTCCCATCTGTAAGAGGTTAGTAATTCTTGCTAATAAGACTGGTGACCCAGGTAGAGGAACTCTTGTTGTTAAGGGGGATGTACCAAATAATAAATATTCTATTACCGTTATCTCTTATGATAACAATATTTACTGTATGGGTTCAAGTGGAGTGAGTTTTGCCGCTACCACTCCCTTCGATGCTGGTGCTACTCCTGGTTGCTATGCTAATCCTTAAGTAATATAGTATTTTGATGGCTCCTGTTTTTTTATTCGACTCTCAGGCGAAAAAAGTGGCTCGGCTTGTTTTCGACTTGGATATTGGCATCTTTTTTCTAGAGAGGATGAAAAAATGGAAAAGAAAATTCAGTGGGACATTGAGCGTATCCTCGGCATTGAGACGGATATGGTCGTATTGAACTGCATGCCTGTACACATATAGCGTGGAGCATTGTGTGTGCCGAACTGCTTATCTAAGTCACATTACCAGCCGATGAGTCTCATATGTGGTGGACCAGTACAAAAAGTTGCAAATACACGCTTGATTTGTTAGACTTCTTCTACATTATTTAATTATTTATGTTATCAATATTCACCAAATCTGCCGGCAATAAGACAGCTATAGACAATATGTTTACAGCAGGGGCGCATTTCGCTTTCTCTCGTTCAAGACGCCACCCTACAATAGCTCCATATATTTTTGGAGTAAAGAATAAAGTGGAGATTTTTGACCTTGAAAAGACACAAAACCTGCTTGGCTCCGCCAAAGATTTCATAAGAAATATAGCGAGAGAGGGAAAGGTCATTCTTTTTGTTGGTGGTAAGAGTGAAGCTAGAAACTCTGTAAAAAACGGCGCGCTGGCTTTGGGAATGCCTTTTGTAGATGGGCGGTGGATAGGAGGAACTTTGACAAATTTCGCTCAAATCAGAAAGCGCGTGGAAAAACTTGAGAAATTGACTTCAGAAAAAGAAAAAGGAGAACTTGCAAAATATACAAAGAAAGAACGACTTCTCATAGACCGAGAAATTGCAAATCTTGAACGATTCTTTTCAGGCATTGTCTCAATGAGAGAACTTCCAAAAGCTTTGTTTATCGTAGACCCTAAAAAAGAGAAGACTGCCGTAAAGGAGGCGTTGGATATGCATATTCCAGTTATCGCTCTGTCCGGGTCAGATTGCAATATTAGAGGATTAACTTATCCTATTGTGGGGAATGACGCTTCGCAAACAAGCATTCAGTTTTTCATGAATGAGATTTGCAAAGCTTATTCTGATGGCAAAGCTCTTGGAAAAAGTGAAGGTCATTCCGATATTGTAAAGACAGAAGTCGGAAAGGTATAGTATAATTGCCAATGGCGTATTGTGCGCTTCTATATCAATATGATTACCACTGAACAAATAAAGGACTTGCGAGACCAGACAGGGGTTTCTGTTATGCAATGCAAGAAAGCTTTGGAAGAAGCAAATGGCGACCAAGCGAAAGCGTTGGTTATTTTGCGCAAAAAAGGCGGTGAAATTGCTTCAAAGAAAAGTGATAGAACATTCGGCGCTGGTACTGTGCAAGCATATATCCACTCCACCGGTAATATCGGCTCTATGGTAATTCTTATGTGTGAGACTGACTTTGTTTCTGGAAATGATGGATTCAAAACTCTTGCTCGCGATATCGCCATGCATATTACCGCCACTAATCCTAAATTTCTCAAAAAAGATGATATAACCGAAGAAGACAGAAATATAGCCCGAGAAGTATTTATAAATGAGACAAAAAATCAGTCCGGTAGCAAATCAAAAGACATGCAAGATAAAATTCTAGAAGGAAAATTGGCTACATATTTCAGCGAAATGGTTCTCTTAGACCAACCATTTATAAAAAGCCCAGATATGACAATCCAAACTCTTATTGAGAACGCCATACAAAAATTTGGAGAGAAAATCGCCATTGTTCGCTTTAATCGTTTTAGTGTTCTAGACCGTTAATCATCATATAAATCATGACCAATATAGCAACTATATCCTTCTTCGCGTCTTTTGTCGGAATTATAGGCATGATAAGCGTCAAATATTTTGAATTGAAAACCGGAAAGAAGCTTTGGTTCGCGCTTCTTGTTCAAAGGCATGACAATATGGTTCACAAAGCGTATAGCGGAGTGCGTAAATTTTTCTCTTATTTCAACAAACACAACGCTATACTCTTTATTCAATGGATTATTGTCAGTATTCTTTCTTGGATTCGTTCATTTTATATTTGGGTCAGAGCCAAAGCCCACGCTCATCCTCCTTCAAAGAAAGTTATTGATATGGTTAGAGGAAAAGGCAATATAGTCAATAATGGTGGTGCCTCTTTTTATCTCAAGAAGATTTCGGAAGATGGAAAAGAGATTATAAAATAGTATTGCAGGTCAGAAAATAGTCTAGATTGAAAAATAAAATAGTGCCACCTTAGCTCAGTTGGTAGAGCAACGCTTTTGTAAAGCGAAGGTCCCCAGTTCAAGTCTGGGAGGTGGCTCCAAATAGTATATAATAATATTATCTAGCGAATGCTTGCTTTGAAGTTTTTTACAGTCGCAGATTCTATTTTTTCGTGAAGAGTGTCAACTTCTTCATTTATAAGAGTCTTATCTAATGACCTGTATGTAATACGATAAGCGTAACTTATTTTATCCTTTCCAAATTTTTGAGCGTTTTCATATTTGTCAAGAAGTTCAACTTCTTCCACCAAATCCGGCGCTGTTTCTCGCACAAGGTCAAAATAATCATTTGGCACAAAGTCATTTTTTACAATAAAAGAAATATCTCTGACGATAGGCGGATATTTGCTTACTTCTATGAACTTATTGCCGAGCTTTAGCTGTTTTATTACTCTTTTGTCAGTTGACCACAATAATCTAATATCGGGAAGTTGCATACTTACAATAGCTAGGCGTTCAAGACCAAATCCGAATGCCCAGCCGTTATAACCCTCTACGCCAAAATCTTTCAGGACGCTTGGTCGTGGCATGCCTCCTCCGAGTATTTCTATCCATTGACCATTTATTTCAATTTCTACTTCTAGTGACGGGTCAGTGTAGGGGAATATGTCAGGATTGAATCTGAATTTGGTATCTTTTCCAAATATACTCTGAACAATTTCTGTCAATACATTTTTAAGGTCGTCTAACACAAGGACTTTCTTTGAATTTGGCAAGAGATAAAGTCCTCCCATTTGGTGGAATATATTCATGTGATGTCGGTCAATTTCATCCTTTCTATATACTTTCCCATAACACATAACTCCTAGAGATTTTTTTTCAGAAATTTTCTTTTTTATTTCCGGAAGATTCAGATAGTAATGCCACATCACCGTATCGTGTGTTCTTAACACATTTTCTGAATCAATATAATAAGTATCAGACTTGCTCCTCGCTGGATGGTCTGGAGCAAAATTGAAAAGGTCAAAAAGAATATTTGTTGGAATGATTTCAGGAATATTGATATGGTCAAATTCATTGAGAATAGGAAGACCCGTCACTCTCTTCATTATTTCATTTAAAGGGTTGGTGGTGGTTCTAGAGAGGTCAGCCATAGCCAAATATTTCTTGATTCTTTCCGCTTCAATATCATTTCTTTTATTAAGCTCTTTGATAAGAGAAATCTCCTCATTGCGAGAAATTACATAGTTAGTTCTTTTTAAGTCGTTTACCATACACCATAGTGTATTTAAAAGAAGATTAAAAGTAAAGGTTGCCCATAATAGAGTCGCAATGAGTGGTACAGAATAACCGCATTCCCGTAGTAGATAGTAATTAAACGACACCAAAATGTTCTAAGCTTTTCCCGGCGATTTTTTTGGTTTTCCGTATCGCTGTTGTATATCATGAACTCTTTTAGAAAGGCGGTCAACCTCTTTTTTCATTACTGCTGGATTTAGA
>DATDZD010000013.1:0-14886 GCA_036516895.1 Minisyncoccota bacterium
CTTGATTATTAGTTAAATCAAGACTTTCATATAGTAAAATGTCATAATATATATTTGGATTTGATGAATTCTGAAGCTCCACGCTGTTTCCTGTAGAACTAAAACCAGAACCAGAAATCGTGATTTTTTCACCTGGACTGACTAAGCCAGATGAGAGATTGGAGGATAGTGTTTTTGTAATTCTTGGTGGTGGTTTAAGCGAAATATTAAGCGATGTCGCTCTGGAAGAACAATTGCCATTACAATTCCCTTGCAAGCGATTTTCTATAGCCCTTCTCAAAGCTTCCAGTTTCTGTTTGTTATTGCCATAATTATAATAACTCCATGGGTCATGCTCTTTTCCGCTCCCTTTACCATCTGTCCAATTGATTAAATCAGGGTCAGTAGCGATACCTCTCTCAAATGCTCTACGAATGAGAGCGGCGCCACCGCTGAAGAGAGAAGCATTTGGCAGTTTACTCCAGAAATTATTGTATGGAGGGTCTATGTACATAAACTCTACGCACTTTCCTTGAAATCTATCTCTTATGTCAAAAGCTATAGCCGCTCCAAGCGAATGAGCGTTTACTAAGACTCTATGTCCTGTAAGGAGTTGCTTATTAATCTCTTCTTGCAAAATCAGAGAATTTCTGGCGGGGCTGTTTGGGCGAAGAGGAATTTTTATTGACCCAGGAGCAATATTTTCCATAAATGAAAATATGGGGTGGCTATCAGTGCTACCTATTCCTCCCACAGTAATCATTTTAGGGGGATTCTGGCAACCATTTCCTTCTGCTGTAGAATTCTGCCTTGAGGTCGTTAATATCCTGTTTGGTACGACCGCAGGTGTGACATTTGTGATTGATGGCGCATTGGAAACCACAGGAACATTATTTTTCGTATTATTATCTATTGGCAGTGGCGAGGTTACGGGTTGAGGTCGTGGAGAAAAGAGTTTTTGTAAAAATGTCTGTGATGTAGATTCTTGAGGAGTAAATAATCCTTGAATAAATCCTGCCAAGCTAGCCCGACCAGAAACAGTAAACTCTACTTCATTACTCCAAGTATTAGAACTTCCTGAAGCTAAGATGCTTATCTTGTAAACTCCACGAGCAGTATTAATCTTTCCAGAATTATCTCCAAGAGTTTTGTAAAGTTGAGATGGTATGACAAATGAAATATTAGTTCCATCATTAGAAGCAGGAAGATTGCCGACTGTTATAACACCAATCCCTGTTTTTGATTCAAATTTCACTCTATTATTGAATGCCCTAGGGGATTTATTGAATTCCCTAGGAGGTTTATTAAAACCTGTCCCTATTATAGATATTACAGCTCCAACTGTCCCAGATTGACGCGATAAAGAATTAATCATAGGTTGAATGGTAGTATCATCAGAAAAAGCTGGGCTAGATTCTACTGTCGACGATAATCTTAAAATGTCCAGATTTTGCCAATAAGGACGACCATTCCATTCTATAGAAAGCCAATAATCACCAGAACTAAGACCGTACTCGGCTGGGATAAATTCAATAAGCTCACTACTCAACGCTGGAAGAATAATTTTTTTCTCTAAATTAGATTCTGATTTATGAAAAATAAATGTGTTTGTTTTTGGATCAAATCTTCTCCCTTCAATATGTATCGTGCTATCAACAGAACCGTTAGATATTGAAATGATTTTTGGTCTTTGCATACCGACAATATTCAATGTATTGGTCTTGTGTGAAGGAATAGTAATATTAGCAAGACCAACGCCTCCACTTATTCCATTGTTCAGATGAGCTGTATAATTTCCACCTTCTATTTCGTCCTCTGCCTGTGTGGCTGTGACGATAAATTCAACCGTCTGACCAGAAGGAATGATATAATTGGGACCAGCACTTTGAGCAAGTATTGTGGGTTTTTCATACGATATCCATAAACCTTGGGGTGAATTTATAGAATCTTTCGATTCCGTATTTACAGTATTTAATTCTGCTGAAAATGCTCCTTGCTTGCGAACCAAAACTTCTTTATTTGAAGGTGCGGTAATAGAAATTCTAAATGTCGCTCTTAACATACCCTCATTTCTTCCAGGTAAGATGTCATCTCTAACATACTCTAATCGTTCCAATATTGCGGAATGTACTTTGACTTCTGCATCAGGAGCTTCAGTGAGTGTGTAATTCCTGCATACTTTATCAAAAATCCTGAAAGCGATAGTATATTCTTCTTCTGATTGGAAAGGATATGGAGTGAATGGATTATATGGCATATCAGAATACTCGGCGAACTCTCGAGAACTAAAATAAACTCCATAATTATAAAAATTAAGTTTCAAATATTGCTTTAATAACTCTTTATTCCCAGCAACCGGATATCTATCCACAACCTGAAGCATCTTTTCTAGCGAGGTGTAATTTGAGAAAATATCTCTTGCGATACGATAATATTTTGCTTTGTATTCTGTCTGTTTTTGAGCAGGTAATTGATTGATATCCGATGTGACATAATTATATGCTACATAATTCCTATCATTAGACGGAATACATGAATAGAAATCCCAATCAAATCCATAAGGAATAACTGTCCATTTATCAGTCCCGCGGATTTTTGCATAATCTTCATTATGTAATAATCCACGATCACTATCTCCGACAAACGCCTCAAGAAGAGAGGCACGAATGACACTTTCTGGATCAAGATTTGCAGTGATTTCTTGATCAAGAGCTACATTTTTTACTGATACTTCCTCCAACCTATTAGATTTCCCATAAATTGACTGAAACTGTCCACCATCTTCAATCAAGTCTGGATCTAAACCGAATTGGTCTACAAATGCTATTTCATCATCCTTTTCATTATCACGCTGAAGAAGCATGTAACGATATATCTGTCCGTTATATTGAGTATCTGGCGAAATAAAAGAAACATCTGCAAGACCTATAACATCAACAGTTGGCACATCAAGCGCACGAAGTATACCTAGTGCTGTATATTCCCGTAAATGTGGATCAATCTTGCCATCAAAACCGCCATTACCAGAACTGGAACTGTAATAATGGACAGGGTCGCATAATGCCACAAAACGCACTTTTTGATATTGAAGAGATGATTTTGCAGAATAAGTGCTATTTCCTGCAAAAGTACTTCTTCCAGTAAACAGTTCTCTCAATATCTCCCGACCATCCTTCTTCTTATCAATCTTATCAAAAGAGACATTCATCACTGGCGGGTCACATACACCTCTAGCATGTCCTTTCTTTTCATATTTAATTTTCCATGTCTTTATTACTTGACCATTTGAGACTTCACGGAGTTCCCCGTTATTTTCTACTCTAAGCATTGCATTTACCGGATTACCAAGAGTATCAAAAACAAAAGTTCTGATTGGATTTGCCCATGTTGTAGATGTTGATGGAGGTAATTTCCCCACAGCATTTGCAGTATGCGTATATACACCGAGCGTAAAAATCACAATACTAATAAGAAAAAACAACCTTTTCATTATTCTTTAATCATAACCCAAATAATACACTTTATCTATCATGTGTTATCCCCCTCATTCCCCGCCACTCCGGTCTTAACATACTCCTCTAGGGCTTCTATGATAGGGTCAAGTTTTCCAGCAAGAATGATTGGAATATTGTGCCATGATTTCTTTATACGATGGTCGGTGATGCGGTCTTGCAGAATGTTATAAGTGCGTATTTTTTCTGAACGGTCTCCTGTTCCTATTTGTCCTTTCTTATTAGCATTAAATTTCTTGGCTTCCTCTTCTTCTTTTAGAGCTTGGATTTTTGCCAAAAGAATACTCATTGCCCGCTCTTTATTTGCCGATTGACTTCGTTCATTTGTGGCGCGGACATCAATTCCTGTAGGTATATGAACAATGCGCACAGCCGTTTCCACTTTATTAACATTTTGTCCACCCTTACCTCCAGCGCGAGAAGTCTCAATATGTAAATCAACTGGATTTATTTCAAATTTGACTTTCTTTCTGATAGGCAAAATAGCCACAGTCACAGTGGATGTATGCACTCTGCCTATCTTTTCTGTATCAGGAACTCTTTGAACACGATGCACACCTGTTTCATAACGCAAAGCTTCATACGCTTTCTTATTTTTTATTTCAAGAGTCAAGTCTTCAATAATCTTGACTGACCAACCCTGTGATTCAGCGTACTTCTTGTACATTTGAAGCAATTCTTGAGCAAAAATAGTCGCTTCTTCTCCACCCGCTCCGGCTCTTATTTCCAATATGATTTCAATAGGATATTCCAATTCTTCTTTGTCTGAATTAAGTATGGTTTGTATTTGTTCCTCTATATCATTTTTTTGTTCAGTAATATAAGATAATTCTGTTTGAGCAAGCTCTTTCATTGAAAAATCTTTTTCACTCATAGATAAAAGACCAAGCTCTTCTTTTTCAAGCTTTTCGTACATTTCAGCCAAATAAGCAGTCTTATGATTTTTTTTGTATTCTTCTATATTCATAAAATTAGACTTAGGAAGGGTGGTCTGCAAGATGAGAGAGAATACTTCTTTCGAAGGAACTTCCGAGCGCGTCGGCGCGAGGACTTGAGAGAATTTTTAGCAAAAAATTCTCGTGTCCGTAGAAAGAAAGTATTCTCTCTCATCTTACTCTTTTAGTATCCTCGCCAACACACATCACCTCTCTTTCCTATCTTACTATTACTTTTTTTTAGAAACCTTTTTTACAGCTTTTGCCTGGCGAGATTTGAACTTTTCTACACGACCAGCACTATCCAAAGTCTTTTCTTGATTTGTATAAAAAGGATGAGAAGCGCTAGAGATTTCTACATGCACAGAAGGATATTCTTTACCGTCAGTCCATTTGATTTTTTCTACCGCTTTGATGGTTGAAGAAATAAGAAAATGAGCCCCGCTAGAGTTGTCAACAAAAATTACAGGTCTATATTCTTTTGGGTGTATATCTTTTTTCATATATTTGACTTATAAATAAAACATTATCATACACCTTGCAATGGGTCAATCATTGTGCGTTGAATAATATCGGCCTTATTCATAACTTGCGTACCGTATGATCTTACTAAAGCAGATGAGCTACATGATTTTCCCGAATAATATTTACAGGCGGCGTTTTGTTCTGCCGTATAACTTCCATTTATAGCGCCTAAATCTCCTAAATACAGAGAAGATGCCATAAAAGCGTCCTGCGGATTCCAAGGGTTAGGCAAAGATATGCCCAAAGCCCTAGCAATACGGTCTTTGAAAAGCATCCATGTTGAAGGAATAAATTGCGCTGGACCCATAGCCCCTCCCCAGCCAACAGATTGAGGGCATGAGACAACGGTTTTCATCGGGTCAAGTCCGAGAGATTTTGTAATGATTATAAATGGTTCAACATCTCTCCCTGGTTTCATTACATTGGAAAATACGCTTCCGGTTTTGGCATTTGCTCCAGCACCTGTTTGTTGGTCAGTGAGATAACACGAACCGACATTGGCTCCAAGAGCCGACTCTTGGGTAAGAATTGCTAATAAAAATGCCGGACGGACTCCGCTCACTTTGGATGAAGCGTTGGCAAAAGCCAGAGCGTCGCCAAAAGGAATGGCTTGCGCATCTCTCAAAGCGAACAATGCGGCACGGATTTGAGCAGCTTGTCTTTGTTTTTCAGCTAAGATCGCGCCATAAGTCTTTTCATTGCCTTTACTTACAGTCAAAAGTCGTTGTTTTTCCGCTTGGTTTGAAGCTATATTCTTGCGTTCTTGTTGTATAACTTGTCTAGCATCCATTTCTTGATTTCTGCGCTTGTCCAAGACACTCTTTTCATTTTCGGTTTGAGATTTAACACTGCGTATCTCTTCAAAAGTCGTTTTTAGAGATTCTTGCACTGATTCAAAAGTATCAAGGTCGGAGAAAATTTCAGTCAAGTCTTTCCCCGCCAAGACAACTTCAGGAAGAGTGATGGAGCCAACCTCATTTGTCTTTCTCATGATTTGTCCGAGAGATTCTCTACCGCGTTCAATACGAGCCAGAAGTTCTCCAATGGTCTGTTCTTTTTTTGTTATATCTTTTCCTAGACCTTCTATTAATAAATTTTTAGCTTTTATATTAAGCTCTGCGACTTTGATTTTTGTATCTAAAATCAATATATCTCTCTTGAGAGAAGATGACTGTTGTTGAGTGTCCAAAAGAATTTTCATTCCAGCGGTTATTTCTTGTTCCACTTGGGCAAGTTCGGCTCTTAATCGTGTCTCTTTTTCAATAGCTGTTTCTGCTGTCTGGGCGTATATATATCGTGGAAAAAAGATAACTAGGTTCAATACTAGAAAAACCCAGAAGAAAATGAATTTCATGAAGATATTGTAACACATAAGAAAAAAGGAATCTCACAGGAAAAAAGGAGCAGATGTGTGTTGGCGAGGAACTCTCGGAGCCGCGAAGGTGAGGAATGGGTAGGGACCCATTCCGCAAGACCTTTTGAGATTGTACTCAATCCAAAAGGTGTACCGCGCCTGTAAGGCGGCGAGAGGGAGCGCGCCGTCAGCAGACGGCGACGCGTGTCCGAGACGACACACATCTGCTCCTTTTTTCCTACTTCTTCTCTGATTTTTTCTCTTCTTTCTTTGAAGTCTCGGCAACAACATTTTCAACAGGCACTTCGCCCTCTTTGGCTTCTTTGCCTTTCTTCTCAACTTCAATAGCTGACATGTCTATAGGTTTGACTTCCTCAACTTCTTCTTTTGCTTCTGCTACAGACGCAACGATTTCATCGACGCGAGCTGAAAGAAAAACATTTTCTGGAAGTTTGATATCTTTCGCGGTTATAACGCTTGAAAATTCAATAAGAGAAGAAATATCAACTTTTAATTCATGAGGAAGGTCCTTTGGAGAAGCTTCAATCTCAAGTTCACGGAGGACTTTTATGAGAATGCCTCCTTTGTCTTTTACGGCGGGAGAAACTCCTTCAAAGATGAGAGGAATCTTGACTTTGACTTTTTTGCCTTTTTCTATTACATAAAAATCAACATGACGAGGCAGACCTGTCACAGGATGAAAATCAACATCATAAATAAGTGTTTCGTGTTCATTATTTCCTTCTTTGAGCATAACAACCGAAGATTCGCCAGCTTTTTTCCAGACTTTTATAAAATCTTTCATAGAAATGACAATGGAAGCGGACTTTTCCTTTGGACCATAAAATATAGCTGGAATTTTTCCAGATTTTTTCAGAGAAGGAATATTAACCTTCATATTTCTCTTTTCGGCAGACAATGTAATCATAGGGGTATACTCTAATATAAATAGAGAAAAAAATCAAGAAACTGTGCTCATTTATCTTATACAGCTACTTCAATATTGCCAAAAATAAAATCCTCTCATATAACATTATTTTTAGGCGTTCTGCCCTCCATCACATCTATAATATTACTAGCGGAAAGAACAGCCATATCATGACGAGCTTCTTTTGTAGCTGAAGCGATATGAGGAGTAAGGACAACATTTGGCAATTTGGCAAGACCTCTGGCCAGATTTGGCTCAAATTCATACACATCCAACCCCGCCCCTTTTATCACACCATCTTTTAGCGCTGTGACAAGAGCATTCTCATCTACCACAGGTCCGCGAGAAGTATTTACCAAATAAGCAGTCTCTTTCATCAATTTCAAACGAGCGTCATTTATGAGATGTTTGGTAGAATCAAGAAGAGGAACATGTATAGAAACCACATCTGAAGCTTTTAGGACTTCATCTGCAGAAGAGTAAAAAGTCGCTCCAAATTCTTTCTCAATATTTTCATTTCTGACAACATCATAGTAGACAATATTCATGCCAAAACCATTTTTGCCTTTACGCGCCATATCAGCGCCTATTTTTCCTGTCCCTATAATTCCCAAGGTTTTTCCGGCAAGCTTTGTGCCATGGAAAAGCATTGGGTCCCAACCTTTATATTTACCCTTTTTTACAAAAGAATCACTCTCTATTATTTTACATGTCAAAGCAAGTATAAGAGCCCAAGCATGTTCAGCTACCCTATCAGCTCCTCCACCTGGCGTATTTGACACATAAATATTTCTCTTTTTTGCTTCCTCAATATTTATATTATTAAAACCTATAGCGTAATTGGCATAAATCTTGACGGTAGGAGCTGAATCCATAACTTCTGCGTCAATAATGTCTGTCAAAAGAGTCAGAACAGCGTCATAATTTTTCTTCTTAAGGATTCTTACCAATTCCTTTTTTGCCAGAGGACGATCTTTTGGACTAACATCAACTGAATATCCTTTTTCAGCAAGCATCTTTATTCCAATGTCAGGAATTCTTCTTGTGATAAATATATTTTTCATACTGTAAGTTATTTTTACGGATATTTTATTTTATTATATCCTAGCTTATCCTGTTGCATATTTTTAATTTTTCCTCAACCACTCTCTGTATAGCATTTCTAGCGCCTTTGAGATATTTATAAGGAGCCATCTCGTCTGGATTTTCTTGAAGTGATTTCATAAGACCGATGCGATAGGCCACTCTAAGTTCAGTACTGACATGGACTATGGAAATTCCAGAAGAAATTGCCATAGAAATATCTTCAGCAGAATTCCCTGATGCTCCATGGAGAACAAGAGGAATACCTACTGCTTGTCGTATTTCTTTTATGCGAGAAATGTTTAATTTTGGGTCATTTCCACCTTTTAACATTCCATGTATATTTCCTACTGCTGGAGCAAGAAGATCTATCTTCGTCTCTTCCACAAAATATTTTGCTTGCTCGGGAGTAGTCAACGACTCTTCACTTATATTTACTCCTTCTGGCAATTTATCTAAAAGCTTTGAAGATTTCCCTATAAAGCCGAGTTCTGCCTCTACAAGGATATTTGGGTTTTTATTTCTTGCATATTCAAAACATTTCTTAGTCATCGCTATATTATTATTGAAAGACAATTCTGTTCCGTCAAATATCACGGCATCAAAATTTGCGTCCACCGCTTCTTGTACTTTTTCAAATGAATATGTATGGTCAGCATTTAGAAATACCGGCTCTCCTGTGCGTTCTCTATAATCTTTAACCAAAAGAGAAATCTCTTGCGTGCCGAAGAAATCTCTTTCGCCTTCCGATACTCCTATTATAACAGGAATCTCTCTGTGAGCTACCACTCCGACTTCTTTGGCGGCATGTATCACCGCCCAAAAGCCATCCATATTTGAAATATTAAAATGCCCTATGGCAGTACCTTCTGCTTCTTGTATATATTCATGTAATGTTTTCATGTTATAATTTTACCATATGTTTCAGAAATCAATTGACTTTCTTGCAATTGGGGATATCGCCACAGACGCTTTCATAAGATTGAAAGAAGCGAGTGTTCACTGTACTATTGATAAAGAAAAGTGTGAACTGTGTATGGCTTTTGGGGACAAAATTCCTTTTGAATATGTAAAAGTGGTGAGAGCTGTAGGCAATTCACCCAATGCTTGTGTTTCTGCATCTCGTCTAGGACTTCATACTGGACTTATTGCCAATATTGGTAGTGATGAAAATGGCAAAAATTGTTTAGAAGAATTAAAAAGACAAAATATTGACACTCGTTACATAAAAAGACATACGGATATGGCTACAAATTATCATTTTGTCTTATGGTATGAAGTAGACCGCACTATACTGGTTAATCATATTGAATATGATTATAAATTTCCAAAAATCACATCTACTCCTCGCTGGATATATTTGAGCTCCCTCGCAGTAAATAGTTATCAATATCATAAAGAGTTAGTGGAGTATTTAAAAAATAATCCAAAAATCAAATTAGCTTTTCAGCCGGGAACATTTCAAATGAAATTGGGAATGAATCAGCTTAAAGAATTATATAGTCGTACAGAAGTATTTATTTGTAATGTAGAAGAAGCTCAAAGAATACTTAACACTACTTCTAGAGATGTAAAATCACTTCTTGGAGAACTTCATGCTCATGGACCAAAGATTGTCCTTATTACCGACGGACCAAAAGGAGCATATATGCTTGATGGAGACCATTTTTATTTTATGCCGATATATCCAGATCCGAAACCACCCTTAGAACGCACTGGCTGTGGTGACGCTTTTGCTTCCACCTTTGTATCGGCTCTTTCTCTAGGCAAATCTCCTCTAGAAGCCCTAGTCTGGGCTCCAGTGAATCCTATGTCTGTTATCCAATATGTCGGAGCACAAGAAGGACTTTTGACTCGCAAAGACATAGAATGGTGGCTTGAAAGAGCGCCGGAGAATTATAAACCGAGGGAAATATAGAGATTATTTTTATACTCCTCAAACTTCCCTTCCAAAATAGCTTCACGAGCGCCTTTAACTAAATTGACTATATAATAAAGGTTATGGATTGAAGCCAAAGTCGCTCCAAGTATTTCTTTTGACCTAAATAGATGAGAGATGTACGCTCTAGTATAGTGTAGACAAGTATAACAACTGCATGATTCATCAATTTTTCCAAAATCATTTTTATATTGAGAATTTAAAATATTTATCCTGCCATTTTTTGTATACAAACCCCCGTTTCTAGCGATGCGTGTTGGAGCAACACAATCAAAAGTATCCATTCCATTTTCAATACCCAAAATAATATCAAATGGTTCACCAATACCTAGAAGATGTCTCGGTTTGTTTTCTGGCAATTCATCTGCTACCCAACCGACGACAGTATGCATATCTTCTTTATCAAAAGAACCACCTATCCCAAAACCATCAAAGTCCATAGCACCGATTATCTTGGCGCTTTCTTTTCTCAAATCTTCATGTCGTCCGCCTTGCACTATTCCGAAGAGAGATTGTTTACAGGTAAAATCGGCTCTAGTAGCTTGTTGTGCGGAGCAAGATAGAATACTTTCTTTCTCCGGGTACGAGAATTTTCTGCTGAAAATTCTCTCAAGTCCTCGCGCCGTCGCGCTCGGAAGCCCCTTCGAAAGAAGTATTCTATCTTGCTCTTCAGAATACGGTATTCCAGACGATTTTATCTTATGATGTTCCAATGACCTCTTTGCCCACCTATGTGTCCTATCTATCGCTTCTTTTTGATATTCATAACTGGCATGAGGCGAAGTGCATTCATCAAAAGAAAAAATTATATCGGCTCCTATATTGTGCTGTATTTCTATGGAACGCTCTGGAGTAAAATGATGAGAACTTCCGTCTATGATTGATTTGAAAGTTACTCCATCTTCGTCAACTTTAGCAAGAGGAGTGTGAGGAAAAGCAAGTGCAGAAGTCTTTTCTAGAGGTCTCTCGGAGGCCGATGAGGCCGAGAGGGAGCGCGATGTCAGCAGACGGCGACGCGTGCCGAAAGAAGAGACTTCTGCACTTGCTTTTCCTGTATCTTTATTTATCTTTGAAACTTTACTATCAAATCCCGCCCCTAGTGAAAACGCTTGGAAACCACCAGAATCGGTAAAAGTTGGTCCTGACCAATTCATAAATTTACCTAGACCTCCTGATTTCTTTACTATCTCATCACCAGGTTCAAGATAAAGATGATATGTATTTGCGAGCACTGCCTCTGCGCCGAGAGAAGAAATCTGTTCTGGAGTCATAGACTTTACGGTAGCTTTTGTTCCAACAACAATAAAAGCTGGAGTCTCTATTGTTCCATGAACAGTGCTTATTTTACCTGCTCTTCCTCTGCCACGCCCTCGTCCGTCTGTCTGATTATTTCCAATCCTCTTCTCTATATCAAATTTAAAAGCCATTAATGACATACTATACCTTATGTTATAATCATACAAATAATAATATATGGAAAAATATAAAAAACTTTCTAGACACGAGATAAATAAGAACATACATGGTCATGTGAATGAGATAAGCCGAGAATTCAAAGCTGGTTTTGAAGAATTGAAAAAATATCCAAAATCAGTGACGATATTCGGTTCTTCTCATTCAAATCCCGCCAATCCTCATTATAGAGAAGCTCAAGAACTTGCTTACAAGATAGTAAAAGAACTTGGGTACAGTGTGATTACTGGCGGAGGTCCAGGAATCATGGCGGGAGCAAATCTGGGAGCACAGGAAGCGGGTGGAGATTCTGTGGGGTTTAATATTGATCTTCCGAACCAACAGCACACAAATCCCTATACTACTTCAAGAATTCATTTCAACTATTTCTTCATCAGAAAGACTATGCTGACTTTTGCCGCAGAAGCTTATGTCTTTTTTCCTGGAGGTTATGGAACATTTGATGAATTTTTCAGCATTATCACCCTTATACAAACACATAAAATTCCAAGAATTCCTCTTATTCTCGTTGGAAAAGATTTTTGGAACGCTTTCAAGAATTTTATGATTGCAAATATGTTGGAAAAACATCATTCTATCAACCATGAAGACCTTGAGCTTTTCACAATTACTGATGATATGAACAAAGTCATTGAAATGATAAAATCAGCTCCTGTCTTAAAATGGTGGAAAGATGCTGATTAGAGAAAATCGGATAAAATTCTTCCTCCGGGCACAAGCTCTTTTTTCTTCGGCAAGCTCAGAAAAAAGACTTCTGCCCGTCAACAAATTTTATCTCGATTTTCTATTATCTGGAAACAAGAAACACCACTCTTGCGAATAGTGTTTCTTGTTTTAGTAAGACGAGTCTGTTACCAGTTACCGCGTCCTTCACCTCGAGTATTACTTCGAGGAGCACGTGGCTCCATAGGGCGAGCCTCGTTGACTGTAAGAGTTCTTCCATCGAGCTCTTTGCCATTAAACATATTAATAGCACTGTCTGCATCAGCATCATTGCTCATTTGGACGAATCCAAAGCCCTTTGAACGGCCTGTCATCTTGTCCATGATAATGCTTGCTGATTCAACTGCTCCGGCTTGCTCAAAATGCTTTTTAAGTGCATCTTCGCTTGTGCCATAAGAAATACCTCCTACATATAGCTTCTTTGCCATTTTCTTTTATAACCTCGTCTTTAAAAAATAAACGTAAGCGACTAGGAAAACTTACTTTGGCAGTATACAGGAATATGATTCTTTGTCAAATTTCTGAATACCCCCAGCCATTTTTGCTTATTTATCTGTATCTTTCTATAAATAAATCCTCTATAAATCTTCTATCCACTTCTCCCAGACAGGATAGAGATTGGTAGCAACAAAGACACAAGGCAATATAAAAACTGCCGCAAGACCCCACGCAGATACTTTTATGAGTTTTACTATTGATTCTAGAATTGAATTCACAGTATGCTATCTTATATTAAGTTTGGTTTTTAATCAACAGACTATGCTATTATTTTCGTTTTATGAACAACACTATCGCATTTTGGAACCAATTTGCTAAAGAATACCAGAGGTTGAGGGTGATTTTGGGAAAGGATAAAATATACAAATAAAAAAACCAGCAATATTTCATGCTAGCTTGAAGTTCCATTCAACTTCAAAAGTGTTTGATCTACATAGGAAGAACACGAAATCCTGCAGCCATGACACCTGGAATACCAAGTTTCCGGCGATTAGACCTTGACCCAATGTTGTAGGTAGAGAATGCACGTTGACCTCCATCATTATGCCCCAGACAAGGAATATCGTAGTCATTCATGCTGTATATTTCCAGCATCGTACCTGGTGCAACTATTATGAATTCTCGTTGGAGATCGGGAAAGTGGATTCCCAACTCTCCAAGTTCTATTATCGTCGCAGGCTTCAGTCCATTCGGAGAAGTTCTTTCATGTTCATATGTCTCAAAGAGGTCATGGGATGAGGGAAAAAGAGTCACTTCGATATGTTCTGGAGAAGTTCTCTTCTGCGCATCAGAGAACCAATCAAGGTGTTCTTGCAGTTTAGATTCAATGATGTCATACCGACCATTTTGCAAGATGTCTATAAAAGATTCGATACTGGCGACCAATCTACAGGTAAGTAAGCTAGTAGTCATTTTATTTATTTTATTGAATTGTTAAGGTGCGTACATAAGGTATCACATAATACATATAGTGTCAAGTGTTGGTGGACCCTACAGGACTCGAACCTGCCACCCCCTCATTGCAAATGAGGTGCTCTACCAGATGAGCTAAGGGCCCGTATGACATTTCAGTTACAAAATTATTCTACATTATTTTTCTTATAACACAAGCTTCTATTGACCAAGTTCAACAATCAATTGCAACACTTGTATTAAAATATAGACAATGAAAAAATAATTTTACAGAGATGATATAATAAAAGCAGATTGTTCTTCATCTGGCATGATGTCATGTGCAAGATTGATCTTCAAAGGAAAATATGATGACTTTTTTACTCTTTGTGGTAATGGTGATTGCGGGTTTTCTGTACTCATCACCTTGGGAATGGACATTGCATCGTTTTGTGATGCATAGACCCGTGGGCAAATTTGATTATCCATTCAAGAAACATGCTTTGGAACATCACAGAATCTTCAAAGCAAACTCCACTTACACTCTTCAAAAAGAAGAAGATAAATGGACTATTCCCATGGCATGGTGGAATGGGCCAGTCCTCATACTCATAGCCACAGCTATGATAAGCCCTCTTGCTTGGCAAGTAGACCGGTGGTGGTCAATACTTGCTGTTGGGTGTGGAATAACTCTCTATTACGCAATGTATGAATACATACATTGGTGTATGCATTTGCCAAAAAACGGAGAAAGATTTGTGGAACGCCTATGGATTTTTCATCGGCTCAACGCTCATCATCTCTTGCATCATCGTCATATGAATAGAAACTTCAATGTAGTCCTGCCTTTGGCGGACTGGTGCTTTGGTACCTTACTCTCTCCTTCTCAAGAATCACTTAAATAAGTAAAGAGTGCTATATATCTGTCACAAATATTGAAATATAAATAACTCATCCGCATGGCTCGCCCAGCGGTTTTTTTATTTACCCGCTATTGCAAGTTGGAGAACATGATTGAAGAAATGAGACATTGAAGCGCCGACGGC
>DATDZD010000014.1:0-13625 GCA_036516895.1 Minisyncoccota bacterium
AGTAGAAAATCGGGCAAAAAAGGCGAAAGAATCGCAGAATGTGGAGGGCGGGTCGGAATTCCCCCCTGAAACCCCCCTTCCGCCCCGCCCGCATCTTTGTTGGCGTTTTTGGGAATTTTTGTCACAAATGCAAAAGGAAAATGCGGAGAAAAAATGAGGGTGCGGTTGTGGACCAGATGGGTACTCACCTCCTTTTACTTTCTTTTTTAAAACACAATCACAGTGGCTCGAAGCGGCCCACATTCGCTTCTATAGATGTTGGTGGCACGCCCTACGCACATATCAGAACGGCTCCCGCGCCTCCCACCGTTGCTAATCGCAACCGTGGGGCGCGTCCGCCATACAGATATGTGCGGGGCGAGAACAACGGTTAGTGAGAAGCAGCGAAAGTCGACCGCTTCTCAATGAAATATTATTTGTAAACAGTTTATTCACTGATTCATGTAAAAAATATTTCTTGACTTCATAAAATTTGGTATAATCATAGTTAGCATGACTAATTCATCACGAAAATTCTTTATATATACTCGTAAATCTACTGACACCGAGGATCGGCAAGTGAGATCTCTTGCCGACCAGCTCTCCGAGCTACGCGAGCTCGCCAAAAGAGAGCAGTTGGTGGTTGAAGATGTATTCATCGAAAAGCAAACTGCCAAAACTCCTGGTAGGCCTGTATTTGCAGAGATGTTAGAGCGCATAGAAGCCGGAGAAGCTTCTGGTATTTTGGCGTGGCATCCGGACAGGCTCGCTCGCAACTCGGTTGATGGAGGTAAGATCATTTACATGGTTGATACTGGTGTAATTACCGACCTAAAATTTCCAACATTCTGGTTTGACGCGACTCCACAGGGTAAATTTATGTTGTCCATTTCATTTAGCCAGAGTAAATACTATGTAGACAATCTTTCAGAAAACGTAAAACGTAGTTACAAGCAAAAATTGAAGAATGGCATCTGGCCACAGAAAGCTCCTATCGGTTATCTCAATGACAAGAAAACTAAGTTGATAGTAGTTGATCCAGAAAAAGCGCCATTCATCAGGAAAGCTTTTGAAACATATGCTACCGGCAACTACACTCTATCAGCACTCCGCAAAAGCATGGGTGAACTCGGTTTGACTGGACACAAAGGTAGAGAACTTTCTATTTCAAACTATCAGTATCTCCTCAAGAATAATCTGTATCACGGACTCATACTTTTTCATGGTGAATTTTATGAAGGCAAGCATGAACCGATTATCAGTAAGAAAATATATGACACCTGCCAGGAAGTTATGACCAAGAAAAGCAAACCTCAACATGATGGCGATCTAAAACCGTATGTATATCGCGGACTATTCAAGTGTGCCGAGTGTAGTTGTTGCCTTACCATTGAAACGCAGAAGGGTCATAATTATTTACGCTGTACAAAAAGAAAAGGTCCATGCTCGCAGAAATATGTTCGTGAGGAAGCTATGACGACACTAATAAAAGAGGAAATCAGAAAAGTATCACTTTCTAGTAAAGTAGCTGATTGGCTTATCGCAGAGGTCGAGAAAGATCGAGCTAAAGATGATGACTCTTCGAAAAATCGGATTCAGAAAGTAAGTGATGAGGCTATTGCCGTTGATGCAAAGCTAGAAAAACTTATGACTGCATATCTTGGCAATGCCCTAACTCTTGAAGAATATCAAGAAACAAAGAATAAATTGGTGACCGAAAAGCAGGTTTTGAAGGACAAAATTACTGCTTTCGGTAAAGTTTCTAACGATCGGTTCGAACCAGTGATTAACTTTCTAAAAGACTGCAAGGAAGCCACTATTTTGGCAGAGAGTACAGATACGACGAAAATCCGCTCATTCTTTGAAAAAGTCGGTTCGAACCCACTCGTCCGCGACCGCGCTCTCATTTTTTCGCCACGATTGCCTTTTGCATTTGTGACAAAAATTCCCAAAAACGCCAACAAAGATGCGGGCGGGGCGGAAGGGGGGTTTCAGGGGGGAATTCCGACCCGCCCTCCACATTCTGCGATTCTTTCGCCTTTTTTGCCCGATTTTCTACTTTCTGCGAAATTGCTGCGGGACTTGGAGTCGGACCAAGATAAACGGCTTCAAAGGCCGCTGTCCTACCATTAGACGATCCCGCAAAATATAATAATCATAAAAGGAAGCACGATACGATAGGGTATAATTAAATACAAATACACATTGTATAAAATACCCTAAAAATGCCGATTTTTCAAGTTAGTCCATCAGTTGTTATTTTTTATAGAAAAAAAACCGATAAAAATTCTAAAAGGTAGGTTTTTATACTTTTTGCCCGCACACCTCAATCACCGCCAATTCAAGAGGTAATGTCTCTATATACGCCCTTCCTATAGCATCATGGGCCTTTATAAGCTCCAGCAGGACAAAAGAATTGATATGTGTATCTTTCTCTTTAGTCAGTAAATCAAGCACTTTCCAATCATCCTCCGAGACATGTTCTTGAAGTTCTTTTGATAAAGACGGAGCGTTTTTTGATAAAAGAATTATACGAATTTTTTCTAAAACAAGAGAAATAAAAGTCTTTATGGAAATATTTCCTTCACTGACTTTGGCGATGACTCCTAGCGCTTTTTCTTTTTCTTTGTGAGCCAAAGCATGAATAAAATCATTGACCAGTATTCCCTTTGGAGCTCCGGTAATAATCTCGACTTCAAAAATAGAAACTTTTTTATCTTTTGAAGAACTAAAAACTTTTTGCAAAATGCCGAGTGTATCTCTAAATGAACCGTCTCCAAGGAGGGCAATAAGATCACTTGCTCCGAGTTCTAAAGCATATCCTTCTTTCTTTATTACTTTATTTATGAGTTGTTTGAGAATCTCCCGACTAGGTTTTTTGAAAGTGAAGACTTGGCATCTGGATATGACAGTTTCTGGAATCTTATCTGTTTCAGTTGTAGCAAGAATAAAAATAACATGAGCTGGCGGTTCTTCCAAAGTCTTCAAAAGAGCGTTGAAAGCCGATTTTGAAAACATATGGACTTCGTCAAAAATATATATTTTATAAGGAGAATTAAAAGGCAAAGTATTAACGGCTTCATTGAGCAAGCGCATTTCATCAACGCCATTGTTTGAAGCGGCGTCTATTTCATAAATATCATTATCAGTAACATCCAGAGCCCTAGCAAAAATGCGAGCTACTGTAGTCTTTCCCGTGCCTCTACTTCCAGAAAAAAGATAGGCATGAGACAAACGATTAAGTTTAATTGACCCCTCAAGAACACTGATAATATGTTCTTGACCTATGACATCAGACCAAGCGGAAGGACGATATTTGCGATAGAGGACAGTGGAAATTGAGTTTGGCATAGAATTATTTGATTTTTCTAAATTGTAACATAAAGCAATTCGTATACAATTATATATTGATGTAATCTTTTACTACATCGTCAACTTCTTTAGCATTCTTTGTCTCCATGAGTTTTATGCGAAGCTCCTTTGCTCCTTCCCAACCAGAGACATACGCTTTGAAATGTTTCTTCATAATCGCGAAACTTTTTATATCCACTAGAAACTTTTCAAAAAGTTTCGTATGCTCTACCATAACTTTTAATCGTTCATTTCTTGAAATATCAGATGTAGATTTTTGTGATGAATTTTTTAATCCATCCTGATATATTTCAAATGTTCTCCCTGAAAAAAACCATGGATTGCCAAATATACCTCTTCCTATCATTATTCCATCACATCCTGTCTCCTTTGCTTTAACTTCAGCTTCTTTAATAGATGAAATGTCTCCATTTCCAAGAATGAGAGTTTCCGGACTTATTTTGTCGCGAAGAGAAACTATTTTTAACATCAATTCCCAATGCGCTGGGACATTTGACATTTCTTTTCTCGTTCGTAAATGCACAGTCAATGCCGAAAGCTTTTGTTCAAGAAGAAAACCAATCCATTCATCTATCTCATTTTTATTGTATCCAACGCGAGTCTTTACGGAAATAGGAATGTTCTCCTTACTTAACTGTCTATTATCACTATTTTTTGAATTAGATATTTTTCCCTCCATGACTCCTCTGCGAGCTGACTCTAAAACAGCCAAAGCATTTTTCTTGTCCTTTATCATAAATGCTCCTCCACCTTGCTTCTCCACTGCTCGGTCGGGACAGCCCATGTTTATATCAAGTCCGTCAAAACCAAGTTCTGCCACCAATTTCCCCGCTTGAAACATCTTGTCCGGATGACCAGTAAAAAGTTGAGCCGCTATCGGCCTTTCGGAAGAAGAATAAGCTAAATCACGGAGAATAATATCTCTTCCAGATGACATGAGCCCATCAGCCGAAACAAATTCTGTCCACATTACATCTGGCTTGCCATATTTGGCAACAATACGCCGAAAGGCCATGTCGGTAACATTGGCCATAGGAGCAAGAGCCATTATCGGACGACCTTTTGCAACTTTATCTTTCTTAAGTTTTTCCCAAAAATTCATAATTAAGATACTAACATAGTACTAGGCAGGACAGAATACTTTCTTTCTCCGGGTACGAGAATTTTCTGCTGAAAATTCTCTCAAGTCCTCGCGCCGACGCGCTCGGAAGCCCCTCCGAAAGAAGTATTCTATCCTGCCTTTACCTCAGCACCTTATTTAATACTGCCAGCGTATCCTCATCTCTCTGTTTACTCCCCAAAAGAACCACTATATACAACCTCTTCGGCGAATCAATGGAAAAAAGAGAAACACTTGTGCGATTGGCTTCAGGCGTATAACCATTTTTTCCTCCTTCATAAGCTGACAGATTTAGAAAGTGAGTAGGATTGACCCAAGTATGAGTACGAATGCTTTTTGTTTTAGTCATAGTGATATCAAATATACTGGGTTCATTTTTCCTAATCCACTTGGCTATAATAGAAATGTCTTTGGCTGTGGAGAGATTGCTAGGAGAAAGACCTGATGAATCTTTGAAATATGTTCTATAAGCGCCCACAGAACTGACCCAATCATTCATAGCTTTTACAAATTCTCCTTTTCCATAAATAGAATCATAATAACTGGATAAAGCGTAAGCTGAATCATTGCTTGAAACCATAAGAAGCGGATAAAGCAATTCCACCACTTTCATCTTTTCTCCAAGACGCAATCTTCCCGTATCTCCTTCTATAGAAAGAATTTTGGAAGTTATCGCTATTTGGTCATCCGCTATAAGCAATCTTTTTGCTATTACCGCAGTCACAATCTTTGTGATAGAAGCTAAAGGAAGCAGTTGTTCTGCTGATTTTTCAAGCAATACTGTATCTCTGTCAACATTCAGGACAATATATGACAAAGCAGAGATATCTCCACTGCCTGTTTGTGTTGGTTGATTATCTTTATTTTCCAAAAGCTCTCCTATGGCTCCAACACTATCCACCGTAGAATATTTGAAGACTCTTGAAAAATGATAAATGAAAGTTGAATCTTCTCCTTCATCTTCACTAGCTCCAATAGTTGAAATGATTGCCATGCTCTTGATAACGCCAAAAGATATCAAAAGACCCGCTAATACGGCAGTGATTATAGAAAAAAAGAAAGATTTCTTAGTCATATAGTTATTGTGTCGAATAATATATCGTATTGCCAAAACGAAGATTTATATAATCAAAGACTGGAATGTTAGAATTTTTTGACTTGTCTATAGTATTTTTCCAGAAGGTCAGAAGATTTGAAAGAGTAAAATCAAAAGACCATTTATCATCAAAATAAACAGTGACTTCCGGCAATTCTTCACTTGATATGTTACTATTCCTATTCGTTTTATTTTCCATATACATTTCATATTCTCCTTCATCGCCTATGAGAATACCTAGAGGAAAAATACCACCGCGCAAAGCCCCATCAATAAAATCTTGAAGTGCTTCAAAACGCTCTTTATTCACAAAAGTCATTCCGGTTGTAATTTCATTTTCATCATCAGAAATATAATAGTAGTTATATTTTTTAAGTTGTGACGATGTCTGTGATGATGGAACTTTGCTATACAGATAAGCATTTTTATCAGAAAAATAACAAGAATTTCCTTCACCAGATGAATTATCCGTGTAGAAGCCAGAACAAACAATAGCTGATGGCATTCGCTCCTTTATTGATATATTGAGACTGGAAATATCTTTTCTTTTCATATATACATAATCAATTTCCTTAAAAGAATCGGTTATAAGTCTTTCAATATGTTTCTTGGGATAAAGAAAAATATTGGATTTAGGAATAATACTGAAATATTGCCCCTGAAGTCCCGCCAACACTTTCTCTTCAATGTCGTTTGTAGATACAGTAATGATTCCGTCTATTACTATATTTTTTATATTGAAAAAAGAAAGACGCATCAAGAAAAGACAAGAGACAAAAACTATCATCACGCACAGAATAGAGAGAAGAATCAAAAAAAATAATTTCCTTCTCTTCCTTTGGGCATATTTAGACGAATGTAGAACGCGCGAAAGCATGCTTATTATCCAATCCTCTCTTTACCGAAATATTTGACCAAAACTTCCGGTATTCTAATTGAACCATTCTTTTCTTGAAAATTTTCTATCATAGAAACAAGGATGCGCGGAGTAGGAATGGCTGTAGCGTTCAGAGAATGAACATATTTCATTTTTCCTTCCGCGTCTTTATAGCGGATATTGCATCTGCGAGCTTGAAAATCGTGAAAATAGGAAGCGGAAGATATCTCGCGATATTTATTCTCTTTTGGAACCCAAAGTTCTATATCATACATTTTTACATGACCTCGACCCAAGTCTCCCGTACAAGTAATAATGGTCTGATAAGGCAAGCCGAGAGATTCTATGAACTCTTCTGTATTTCTATTTAACTCCTCATGAAATTTGACTGAAACATCATGGCTGGCTTCACAAAGTATGAGTTGTTCAAATTTGAAAAATTCATGGACACGAATAAGACCTTTCAAATCTTTACTATGAGCACCAGCTTCTCTACGATAGCATGGAGAAAAGCCAAGATATCTTTTTGGCAATTCACTCAAAGAAAGCATTTCATCAGAATGGAAACCCATAAGGGATATTTCTGCAGTGGCAATGAGCCCATCGCCGTCTTGAGTCATATAATAGTCGTCAACATCGGACGGCAGATGCCCCGTGCCATAGAAATTTATTTTCCTGACAATAGATGGCGGAATAATAAGATTGAAATTCTTCTTGGAAAAAAAATCCAGAGCATAATTCCAAACAGCAAAACAAAGTCGGGCTCCATCTCCTATCAGATAATACCCTCTGAAACCATGAACTTTGGTCCCTCTTTCAATGTCAAGCATTTTGAGCTTGGTCATTATTTCAACATGGTCTTTTGGTTCAAAATTGAAGACTGTCTTATTTCCCCATGTCTTTACCACTACATTGTCAGCTTCATTTTTTCCTTCTGGTACAGACATGTCGGGAATATTCGGAACTTGAAGCATTAGAGTTTGCCATTTTTTCATTATTTCTGAAAGTTTTGCCTCCTCTTCTTGAAGCATGCTCTTTATATGCTTCATTGATTCAATATATTCCTCTTTTTCTTTTGGTGTCGCCTTTATAATACTTTCACTGACGACATTCTGTTCCGCCCTTTTTTTCTCTATAGAAGACAATAACTCTCTGCGTTTATCGTCTAGGGAAATAAGCTCATCAATATCAATCTTTACGCCTTTTTTCTTGGCGCCAGTTATTACAATATCTTTGTTCTCGCGTATAAATTTGATATCCAACATGTCTTTTGTAATATCTTATGTTGGAGTAATAATAGCAGAAAAAAGCACAATTCTCAATGTTTTTGAAAATCTAGAAAAATAAGACTCCGAACGGGGAGGAAGCCCTTATTTTTCGAGCTTGCGAGACAAAAATAAGTGCTTCCGACCGCAAGAAGAGGAGCCCATTTTTCTTTATCAATATTTTCGGATGACTCCTTTCACCACCGCCGCCACATGGAGATCGTGTTCGGGATATATAGGTTTGTATTTGTTATTTGCCGGCTCAAGGTAAACTGGCTTGCCGACTTTCTTTCTTAAAAATTTCATAGTCCAACCGCCATCAACTTCTGCGATAACAATATCACCATCTTTTGGTTCATTCTGTCTTTCAACTACTACTAAATCGCCTTCTTTTATACCTTCTTCTATCATAGAATCGCCCTTTACTTTCAAAACAAAAGTTTTGCTTGGATCACTGATAAGATATTCATCTAGATTCATCATATCTAAAATAGATTCGTCGGCTATGGAAGGAATGCCCGCTTCCACGAGGCCCAAAAGTGGTACTTCTCCAGTTAGCTTATTTGGAATAAGATGACCTTGACTATCTTTTGAGACAACCCTCTCCGCAACCAGCTTGTTCACAAGCTTATATACAGCATTTTTTGACTTGAAACCGAGTATGTCCATCATTTCTCTATAACTCGGCATTCTTTTTCTATTCTTATAAAAAGATATTATTTTATGCTTGTATTCATTCATACATATTGTTTTACATATTATATTATAGAATTAGATTAGTTTATATTTATGAAATTAAATTATTAGTAGGATGATTACAGATTTAAGATTTAAGAAAATCTGAAATGTAATTTTCTACATCAGAAACACCGATGCGTAATGGGCGAGTTTACCCATAAATCCTTTTGGCCAAGCTTTTGATATACCGATAGACAGAGTGGATGGCTTGTCTATAGAATGAAGTCTGTCTATGAGAGCTTTGTGGCGTCTTGAAAGGACTTTGTATGAAAGACCCTTTTCAATCTTCATATCTATCTCTGTATTTATCTCGTCTATCTCTTTATAAAGTTTTTTAATCAAATTATATGTGTTCATATTTTTTAAAATTATTTTTATAATTAATATCAATAATGTTTTAATTGATAATGTTTAATATGTATAGTATAAGTGAACGATTGTTCACCGTCAATAGATTTCGATACTAGAACTGTGGATAACTCGTAGAAGCAATCCTCGTATGAGAATAATTTTTCATCATGATATAATCGTCGTGATAGACAATAAAAAAAGATATGCTGAATAACCTAATAAACAACAAAAGAAAAAATGAAAGTGATATTAAAATCATATACAAAAATGACCTTGATTTTCCTCCTCTTCTCCGTGAAATAAATGACCTCCCAGAGAAACTTTATGTTAAAGGCAATATTAAAAAGTTACTTGAAATGTCTCAAGAAAATAGCGAAGGAAAAATACTTTGCGTAGTAGGAGCCCGTAAATATTCCAACTATGGAAAAGAAGCTATAGAACAGCTTATATCTGGATTGAAAGGATACAATATATGTATAGTATCAGGTCTTGCTCTGGGTATAGACAGTATTGCACATAGGGCGGCATTGGAAGCTGGACTTTATACTGTCTCTTTTCCGGGCTCAGGACTTGATTCTTCTGTGCTTTATCCCACCATGCATTCTCGTCTTGCAGAAGAAATAGTAGAAGCCGGTGGAGCTCTCCTATCTGAATTTGAATTATTACAAAGAGGCGCAGATTGGACTTTTCCAAAGAGAAACCGTCTTATGGCTGGCATATCCCACGCCGTACTCGTAGTAGAAGCAGAACTCAAAAGCGGTACACTTATTACTTCAAAATACGCTGTAGATTATAATCGTGATGTAGGAGCTATACCCGGACAAATATTTTCTCCACTGTCAGCTGGACCTCATATGCTCATTCGCCTTGGAGCCACGCCTATCACATGTGCGGATGATATTTTGGAACTTCTAGGATTTGAAAGAAAAGACAGTATCAAAAATGGGGTAGATAAAGACGGAATAAATAGAGATAAAAATGATAAACAAAATACTTTAGATCTTGATAATTTAAGATTTCGTAATCTCGGTGAAAATGAAAAGAAAATCTTAAAATCATTACACATAGAATCAAAAAATAAAGATGCGCTAGCGCGAGAGCTCAATATTGACGCGCGATTAGTCAATACTCTCATTTCTTCACTTGAATTGGAGGGATTTGTGAAAGAAGAGATGGGGGTGGTGAGGAGGGTTTAAGAAATCATATTAACTTTTAACACTATACAATGATCTCATCTACTTATTCTATTCTTATTTTTTGGTGCTTTTAAAAAGTTATCTCCAGAAACAATAGACTTATTTAATCTCTCTTCAAGTTTTATCCGTGCTCCTCCAGCAATATCACCACCAGCTTTTGCATCAGATTTAAGTTTAATGACACCCTTTGAATCTTCGGTTCTATGTATTTCTGTAGTCGAACGCTCGCCTAACATAGTAAAAATAAGTTCAAAATCATCCATATGATCACGAAGATTCTCTTTTTCTAAACCTTTTAACTCTTTATATTCATTTGGAGTAATACCAAATGTGGCTTTGGAGATCTCTGCGGTCAAAATTTCATAATCTTTTTTTTCTTGTGCACCACGATTATGCCATTCGTCAGTCAATTCTTCTCTGATGGCTATACCCCCGAATCCTTTTATCAATCCAACTATCTGAATAACCTTTTAATTTATACAACATTCTTGTTCTCTTTGTAGATAGTTCAGGATTTTCAATTTCTTGCATTCTCTCATAACCAACCTTTGCAAGCCATCTCTTAAAAGGTTCGGCCTTTGGAGATGGAATTGACTGGACTATACGAAACATACCTTCAGTATTTGCACAGTCAGTCTCATATTTCTTACCATCAGAAGACTCCAATTTCAGTTGTCTACAGATTGTAGATAACTCAATCTTATCCTCACTATTAACTCGCACTTTCATTGCGGTCCAATATGCACTCGGTCTATCACTATCAGTCAATATCTGGATTACATCCACCACCGAAAACCACCACTCATTATTATAAATAGTTTTTCTAACTTCCTTTTTTTGAAACAATACGATTTTGGTGATTTCATCAGCCATAGTCTTTATTTTTATTTTTCCACTTATGTGGGAAGGCGAGATTATGATTCACTCGCGATT
Source organism: Minisyncoccota bacterium (assembly GCA_036516895.1). Lineage (GTDB taxonomy): Bacteria > Patescibacteriota > Minisyncoccia > Phycocordibacterales > PALSA-1337 > CAIOGI01. Next base: position 10,928 of record DATDZD010000014.1, read on the forward strand.
GAGGAGTTGCTTCAGCTTTTATTTTTGATGCTATCTCGGCCTACCGAAAATTAAATGCATGGACTAGCGACCAACTAACGCTACTTGTCCTACATATTCAGTATACCAAACAGACTGCAGATTGCTTGGTATACTTTTGGTGAATATGGGGTGATTCAGTTTATTACACCCACTTGTGAACAATACATCTGTGATAAGATGCCTCAAAACCACTCTACTCAGCCCTATTGCCTTTCAAGTATGCGTTATCCCTTGTTCTAGAGATTATTGCGCAACTTCCCACATAAGTGGAAAAACTAGATTCATTTAGCTTAGAAGTATCCGGCGGGATACAAAACCCAGAGAGATTACTGAAGTTATTGTTTATTATCTGAAATTATATTCCTCAAGAAGTTTTTGTAAACTAGACATAGATAAAAAAATATTGTTTGTTTTATTTATCTTCCGTTTATATACTTAAATGACTATTAGGAAGTAATTTTAAAATCCGCAAAATATAAAACCTCATTTTTTGTCGGCGCCCAATCTAGAGTATTGCCACCAAAGAAAGTGGTGAAATTGAAATTATCTATTCCGAAAGTTGCACCCTTAGCTCTGAAAGCTCCTAGGCATGATAGTGCCAACTTTCCATCAAACCAAGAGACAATTTCGCCATCTCTTTCGCCTGACGTATTCATTATGATTTCCGTCTTCAGTGTATGCCATTGACCAGGAACAAAGCAGAAAGGATTTTTGTTTCCGTTTATGTCGGTCCAAGGCAAATCGTCACCCCATCTCTTTTCAGGTGCTCGTTCCATCCAATACATGTATTGAAAAATCTCACCTTGCTCTCGCCACATGATTCGAGTAGAAAAACCATCCTGTCCATCTGATTTCTTTCCACCACCAGGTGATGTGCCTCCGCCAAAGCCTGGTAATTTGCCACCCCTAACAAAATCAAAACTTACTGGAAACATTACTTGATATTCAACGGTACATTTATCGTATGATTTTTCAAACCTATGTTTCCATTGAGCACCTCCACCATTTTCTTCCTGTCCAACTTTTCCTTGAGGATATTTAATCTCCAGAACATGGCGAGATAAATCCGATATATCTTTAACAATAGTACATCTACCTTTGTTTACACCCATAACTCTTCCTGGGACATTCCAATCTTGGCGTATTTGTTCTTCTGTATATATTCCGAGAGAATTTTTATTAAAAGATACGGTCTTTTGCATTAAAACAATCATACCATAGCAAAACCCAGGAAGTGAAATTTTGGCATTTTTGGTTATACAAATTTTGTTGGCATATTATTTTTTCTTTTTTCCATCAAGAATCTTCTTCACTTCCCGGTCAAAATCAGACACATAGTCTCTATCTTGTTCAACACGGTATTTTTCATATTCTCCAAGAGCTAGGGCTTCTGCTACCTCATGACTTATTTTTCCGTTATCCGATAAGATTTGATTCTCATTAAACTGCAAAAAAGAATCAAGTTTTTTAACCCAATCCTTCATATACATGATGATTCCTTTCTTTGATTGTATTTCGGCATAATCGAGGTACATCGTGACAATCCTATTCAATAGATCAAGCTCTTCGTCTGCAAGATAATTCTTTGCAATCACCATATCAATCTCTCTAATAGCACCACTGGGTCCATTCTTCCAACTCGTCAAACCAATATTTTGTTTTTTAGAATCAACTCTATTGTAAATTATTTCTGCAGCAGTCTGACCCGTGATCGCAAAATGTAGTTTGTTTTGGACAGTAGCGAAAAATAGTTTCGTAATTTCTTCATCTAGATTGTAGTCTGCACTACACTGTGAATATATATCAGTAATTTTCTGGTACATGCGACGTTCACTCGAGCGAATATTTCTGATTCTGGCGAGTTGCTCTTCAAAATAATCATGTCCAAAAAATCCATGCGGGTCTTTGAGTCGCTCATCATTCATGGTAAATCCTTTAATGATATACTCGCGAAGTCTCTCCGTCGCCCATATTCGAAATTGTGTCGCCTGTGAGCTATTTACCCTATATCCGACCGAAAGAATAGCATCCAAATTGTAAAATTTTATAGATTGATTTTGTGTTTTTCCTACTATAGCCCCGTGAATAGTGGTATGTTCCAAAATGGAACTAACCACTTTTTTATCCAATTCACCACTCTCAAAAATATTTTTAAGGTGCTTTGTAATAGCTGGTCTTTGTACCCCAAAGAGAAGGGCAATTTTTTCTTGTGTCAGCCATATGGTTTCATCATGCAAAAAAATCTCGACTTTCACTTTTTCATTTGCAGTCGTATAGAGTAAAAATTCACTGAAGCTGTTATTTTGAGTGATTTTATTATCCTTTTTCATATTAGTATTGTTTTAAAACGGCTTACCTATCCCCAATTCATCACAGAACCTCCCTATCTCATTCTGTAGCCATTTTTCTAAGAGATACTTATAGAAAATAAAACCAAGAATATAGTTCTTGTAATTGTCTTTCAAGTATCTTTCTTGTTCTTCTGACATGTCAGAATCCTATCACTTTCTCAACTATTTTTCCATTAATAATTTGCCTAAAATTTCCTTTCCGTGTAATACTTACTATGTTGTAAGGAAAATAATATAGATGATATATATAATATAAAAATTTTGTCTTACGGATTTTTCTCAAAAATTTTAGACTAAGCAATCATTATGAAACTCCTAATAGTAGA
>DATDZD010000015.1:0-14768 GCA_036516895.1 Minisyncoccota bacterium
TTATTTGTTCTCCGCCTGTTGGCGGATAAAAATAAAAGACTTCCTCACCGCAGGCTCGCACGATTTTACTAAAGATTTGACAATAAACTATCTTATAAACGCCATGGTTAATGGCGATAGCACTTTAGCAGACCAAGATAAAATTCTGATAAAAAAAGAATAAAATTTTGATAAAGTTTCTATATGGAAAATATATTTTTCGCATTGTCAATGAGTTGAGATAAAAAACTTTCTTTTGATTCACCTCTAATTTCAGCCAAAGTATGTGTTATCTCCTTTATAAATAAGGGTTCATTTCTTTTTCCACGATACGGAATAGGAGAAACAAAAGGAGCGTCGGTTTCCGACATTATTCTATCTTTTGGCGAATATTTTACTATTTCATCATATGACCTGACAAATGTCACTACTCCGGTAAAAGAAACCGTGCCATTTATATCAAGAATATTTTTCAAATCTTCTACAGTTCCAGCAAAGAAATGAAAATTTGCTCTGACTTTTGCATGTTTTTTAAGAATACTTATAGCTTCTCTATAAACATGTGGATTGTCTTTGCCATTCCTAACATGCAACATAAGAGGTTTATTCACTTTATTGGCAAGGTCAATATGTTGAAGAAAAACTTCTCTTTGTTTTTCAAAATCTTCTGGTTCAGAACGAAAATAATCAAGGCCACATTCCCCTATGGCTACCACTTTGGGACGAGAAGCCATATTATTTAGAACTTTCATATCAAAAACTTCTTTTGAACTGCTAGGGTGAATACCCACTGTCGCCCACATATTTTTATATTTTTCTGCAAGCTCCACTGCTCCTTGAGATGTAGACATATCTGTACCTACATTTATGACACCTATATTTTCTCTCTCAATGCGAGAAATGACATCTTCTCTGTCTATATCATAATCAGTAAATTGGAGGTGGCAATGAATGTCAATGTATTTCATAGTAATATTATTTTCTACCTTATTTCTTATTTATTTTGCCTATTTATCTTATCTCTGTCTTATCTCTTATAGTAACCTACTTCCTCATAAACAACGGCTCCACTATCTTATTTTCTTCTATTGCTTTTGCTATCTTTTCTGAAGTCTCTGGCAATATCGGCTCTAGTAGTATTCCAATATCTGCAACCTCTTTTAGTAAATAAGATATCTGTTCCTTCCCTCTTTTTACATCAACTTTTATGGTCTTAAACGGCTCATTTTCTTGGATATATTTATCAGCTGACTGGATACGACTCCATATAAGGTCGCAGACTTTATTTATTTCATAACTATCATAAAGTTCAATATATTCTTTTGGAATGATACTGTCTTTAGTAATGCCAGATTCTTTTGAGATATTATGTTTATTTATAATAGTAGAATCATCTATTTTCTCATTTATATTCTCGTCATTCTTTTTAAGACAAATATCATTTGTCTCCGCCATCTTCATGACACGACTGACGAGATTTCCCAGACCATTTGCCAGATGAGCATTGTATGATTCTTTGAATTTTTCAATTGTAAAAGGACTGTCTTCAAAAGGAGGTATCTCTCTCAAGACAAAATAACGCAAAGCGTCTGTGCCATACTCTTTTATAATAAGAAGGGGGTCAATGACATTTCCGAGAGTCTTACTCATTTTTATTCCGCCATCTCCTGTTATGAAACCGTCTATGACAATCTGCTTAGAGTTTGGAAGACCTGTCGCCATGAGCATAGCTTGCCACATTGCAGACTGCTGACGAAGATTGTCTTTGCCACAATACTGCACGACTCCCCCCGTCTTGACCCACCAATTATCAAAACCTCTCTTATCATCTGGCCAGCCAAGTGTAGAGATATAGCTCACCAAAGCGTCAAACCAAACATACATGACATGGTCGGGGTCATTTGGCACTTCTACCCCCCAAGGCATTTTGCTCTTTAGACGAGATATACTAAAGTCAGACAAACCTCTTTCTACAAAAGATTTTATCTCATTTAGACGAAATGACGGGACTACAAAATCCGCACTCTTACTATATAAATCAAGAAGCGGTTTTTGAAATTCGCTAAACTTGAAAAAATAATTCTCCTCATCTATTTCCTCAATAGAAAGAGATGGGTGTATCGGACACTTACCGTCAGAAAGTTCGGAATCTGTTTTCTCCAATTCGCAACCGACACAGTATTTTATTTTATAATTTTTCTTATATATATATCCTCTCTTATTGCAAAGAGTCCAGAACTCTTGCGCCGCTTTTATATGTATAGAATCGGTAGTACGAATGAAATGAATATCAGATGATATGCCAAGTAGAGGCAAGAGATTTTTGAAATTGACCGCACTCTGGTCTACATATTCTTGTGGAGAAAGACCTATAGCTTCCGCGCTTCTTTGTATCTTCATTCCATGTTCATCCGTACCTGTATTGAAAAATACATTGTAACCCTGGAGTTTTTTGGCTCTAGCGATGACATCGGCGCGAATAAATTCCATGGCGTGTCCAACATGAGCCGTAGAATTGACATATGGCAATGTGGTAGTGATATAGAAATATCTTTCATTCATATTCATATTATTATTTTTTTCTTATCTCTTTCAATATCATCTATCCATTCCATAAACGCCGAAGCGATAGGAACAGCGAGAATTGCTCCAAGAAAACCGGCGAGTTTTGCTCCGATGACTAGAGCTAGTATCACAATGATTGGCGATATGCCTATTATCTTTCTGACTACAAATGGATATAGAAGGTGATTTTCAAATTGATGAATTATGAGATAAAGCCCAGCCACAAGCAAACCAAAGGTTACACTACCGTTCGTAAGAGCGATAAGTATTGCTGGCACTGCCGCAAGAATAGGACCAAATATCGGAATGAGCTCAAAAATGACCGCCACAGAAGCAAGAAATAGAGCATGTTTTATACCAATAATCATAAGACCAAGATAAACAAGAATACCTACAATAAGACCGAGCAGAAGCTGACCTTGCATCCAGTAACCAATTTTCCTCTGCGAACGCTTCCATAAATCTATAATGTAAGCGTGATGTTTGATTGGACTTATAATCTTTAGAAAATTACTGACACCATCTTCTTGCACAGCAAGATAAAATGAAAGAATTATCATAAGTACAAAACTCAACGCTCCTCCAAAGACAAAGCTTGCTGTCTTGAATATTCCTTCTCCCGTGCCAGATATGGCATATTTTGTGGTTTCTATGAATTCTTTTATGGAAAAACTCCTTTCAGATAATGAAGAAACTGTCTGATTAGATGAGAGTACTCCGGAATCTCGTATAGGATTCCAAAGGTCATTTAGATTTATATTGTCTGGAAGACTATTCAAATAAATAGCAAGGTCGCTTAACATTGATGGTATAAAGAATATGAACAATAAACTCAAGACGATACCGAGAGTAAGATAAATACCAATTACAGATGGAAGGCGACGCATTTTATGCTTTATACACCAATGCGTAGCCGGTTCTATAGCCGAAGCGATGACTACAGAAGCCAAGACTACAAGGACTATATCTTTTATATAGTAAAGCACAGCAATAAGAATAAGCAAAAGAATTGTCTTTATAACCGTCCCTGAAGTGATTGCGACATTTATATCTCTATTTTCATTCATTATACAAGTATAACATCACACCCTATTTCAAAGTAAGTAGCGGTCTAAAGCGTTTTTTATCTTTATATGGACCAATAATCGCCATATTCAAACCCTCATCAATAAAAATTTCTCTAGCCAAGTCGCGCACCTCTTCTGCAGTCACTTTATTTATTTCTTTTATTATATTTTCTGGCAATTCAATCTCCCCCTTGAGAATTTCTTGATACCCGACAAATTCAGCTTGAGCGTCTGAAGTCTCAAGTTCAAGCATGGTCGTGCCAGAAATATAATCTTTTGCTTTCTTCAATTCTTCTGGACTTACAAGCTCATCTTTCATGCGTTTCAATTCAATAAGAATATGCTTTATACCCAAATCAACCCGTTTATTGTCTACTCCCGCTGAAATAGTGAGGTCTCCATGGTCAGTATTTGGATTGTGAGAAGTTTTTATGTAATAGCAAATTCCCAATTCATCTCGCATTTTTGAAAAAAGACGGGAACTCATTCCTTGTCCCAATATGGCAGAAAGAACTCGCATTATAGACATTCTTTTATCAGATATGGGAAATGTGCGCAATGCAATAACAAGATGTGTTTGGTCTGTGTCTTTATGCGCGAGCTTTATTGCTGGTTTATTTTGCGATTCTTTGACAGGTAGTTTCGGACATTTTTTGTCTTTGGATATTTTTGAAAATAATTTCTCTGCTTTTTTTATTACTTCATCTTCTCTTATAGAACCAGAAAAAATGACTGTAGTCGCACTAGATACATAATGCTTCTTCCTATATTCCACAAAATGGCTTCTATTGAATGATTTTATATTTTTTTCAGTGCCGATAATGCTCCAACCAGTAGGTTGGTCTCCAAACATAAGCTCTGCCAAAACATCATGAACATGGCGTTGAGGCAAATCTTTATACATTTTCATCTCTTCAATAATCACTCCTTTTTCTTTTACTATTTCACCTTCTTCAAAAAGAGGATTCTGATACATGTCAGAGATAATATCCAAAGCTGTATCAAAATGTCGTGAGTCTACTTTGGCATAATAACCAGTATATTCTTGTGAAGTAAAAGCATTGTATTGGGCTCCGAGACCATCAAGTTCTCGCGAAATATCGCTTGCTTTTGGTCTTTTCGGAGTACCCTTGAAGACCATATGCTCAAGAAAATGAGAAATGCCATTTAGAGCTTTTGTCTCATATTTTGACCCCGCTGAAACCATAACAAGAATAGTCACTGCCGGATTATCTTGCATTGGTACAGTGATAACTCTTAGACCATTTCTTAGAGTAGTCTTTTTAAATTTCATAATAATGCTTGGCGCTTTTATTGAATTTAATTTGTTGAGACGATTTTCACAGGATTATCCAAATAATCAAATACTGCTGAATCCAGGTCGGAGACCTTTATGACGACATCATCTTTACCAACATATGGCGCATTGGTTTCAATATACCACATATATTTTTCTGGTGAGGTGGTGACGGCGACAGGATTAGCTATTACTTCACACTCGGCATTGCCATTCCAACAAGCTTCAATCTTGACTCTTGTGACACCTGTGGATTCCCACATAATACGAACCAACGACGGCACGCCAAATGAATTTATCGGCTCAATGACTTTTAGAAATGGTTTGGGAGGTGTAGGAATTATTTTTATGCCATTATCTTGATAATCAAATACTGCTGAATCAAGGTCGGAAATCTTTATGACGACATCATCTTTTCCGACATATGGTTCATTAGTCCTAATGACCCAGAAATATATTTCAGACGAAGTGGCAACAGCAACAGAGCCAGCTATAGTTGAACACTCAACATTGTTATTCCAACAAGCTTCAATCTTGACCCTTGTTATACCTGTGGATTCCCAAAATATATTGTTTGAAATCGGAGCTATAAGAGAATTAGTAAAGTTTTGGACTTGGAGCGAGCGCGGGACTTGAGTCAAAATAATTCGTATTTGCTTGTCTAAATAGTCAAATACAGATGAATCCAAGTCGGAAATCTTTATGACAACATCATCTTTTCCGACATATGGAGCGTTGGTTTCAATAAACCACATATATGTTTCTGGTGAAGCGGTAATGGCAATAGGATTGGCTATGACCGCACACTCTGTATTGCCATTCCAACAAGCTTCAATCTTGACCCTTGTTATGCCTGTGGATTCCCAGGATATAAGATTTGAAGTTGGCGCTCCAAGCGAGTTGGTGGGATATAGGACTTTGAGCGAGCGCGAACTTGCTGTCGTTGTGTCTTCTTTTACAGCATTTATTACAGAAGCGGTATTAGACCCGCCTCCACCACCTCCTCCACCAGAAAATATGGGGTAAACGGAAACAGAAGAAGTCGCTATTGTGGAAGAAGCGGTTAATGGAATTTGTCCTGTCTTTATCTTGCATCCATAGAGTTGATTGAGCTTTGCCCGAGTGTAAATGCCTACAAAACCAGTACCGCGAGTCAATTTGTAAGGAGCAAGTATTTCAGAAGCGTATTTTTCTTGGAAATCCTTTACCGCCAAAAAAGTCGGAATGTTGAAGACAAAACCATAATCTGTAGTATCATATTTTCCGATAGAAAAACCTTCTTTTTCTAAAATTTTTCTCAAAAAATAAAGGTCGCTATATTCTGACCCCCTAGCGCCAGTGCCTATATTTTTAGCGAAAGTATGGCATGCGGAAGTAGCAGTAACAGAAGTAGTGATAATATTTGTAGATGTTGCAATGGGAACAATATTGAGAGGACTGACCAGTATACCCTGTTCTGTTAATATGTCTTTGGCTAAACCTACCTTATCCACAGGAATGACTCCAAAAGCTTTGAAAATTTCAAAAAGCTCCAATGATGAAGCTGTTTTTGCATGGACTTGAGTAATTGATACAAGCAAAAATGACAAAAAAAGAAGCGAAATAATGGTATATTTTTTCATATACCGCTACTATATACCCTCAAATTGTCTTGTCAAATCATCTATTCCTGTCTACACTTTTATGTATTTTATCAAATCCTCTATTCTTATTCTTTCTTGTTTTCCAGTATCTCTATCTCTAACTGTCACTGTATCCTTTTTATCATCGCCATTTTCACCTAGTGTCTCAAAATCTATAGTCACACAGTAAGGCGTGCCTATTTCATCTTGTCTGCGATATCTTTTGCCTATATTTCCATTGTCGTCAAAAGTCGCATTGGGAATCTCTTTTTTTATCATTTCATAAATCTCTTGCGCTTTTTGGACAAGCTGTGTTTTGTTTTTAAGCAATGGAAATACAGCGACTTTTATTGGAGCGATGCGTGGGGAAAATCTTAGATATACTCTTTTTTCTCCATCTATTTCATCTTCGGTATACGCTTCAAGAAGAATAAATAAAAATGCCCTATCCACTCCTCCAGAACATTCAATATCCCATGGAATAAATCTCTGTTTCAATTCTTCATTGAAATAAGACAAATCAACTCCAGAATATTCACTATGTCTTTTTAAGTCCCAATCTCCACGATGGTGTATTCCCCATGCCTCCTTCCAACCGGCAAAAGATGTGTTGTATTCAATATCCCAAGCGTCTTTCGCATAATGAGCTCTTTCGTCCGATGCATGTTGTCTGAATCTAAGATTTTCTTTTCTGAAACCCAACCCTAAATACCATTCAAAAGCAAAATTTTTCCAATATTCAAATTGTTTTTTACCTTCATTTTCATCGGGCTTTATGTAGTATTGCAATTCCATCTGTTCAAACTCTCTCTGTCTAAAAAGAAAATCTCTTGGAGTTATTTCATTTCTAAACGCTTTGCCTATTTGTCCAATGCCAAAAGGGATTTTAGGATGCATTGAATCTAAAATATTCTTAAAATTGACATGGACGCCTTGAGTAATCTCGCCTCGCAAATTCACTTTTACGGCAGTATTTTCTGATGCGCCTAATTTTGTCTCAACTAAAAGATTAAAAACGGTTGGTTTTGACCATTCTGCTTTTCCTTTTTTATGCTTGGACTCATGTTCAGCAATAGCTTCTAGCTGGTCCGCTCTTACCCTCTCATGGCAAATCTTGCATTCAATCAAAGGGTCAGTAAAAAGTTCCATATGTCCCGATGCTTCCCATACGCGAGATGGCATTAGTATCGCAGCGCTCATCCCATAGACATCTTCTCTGTCAGAAATAAACTTGGACCAGAAATATTGCTTGATATTATGTCTCAAATCAACTCCCAAAGGACCATAATCATAAATACCAGCAAGCCCCCCATATATCTCCGACCCTTGAAAAACAAATCCTCGTCTCTTGCAAAGCGATATAATTTTCTCCATTTTTGTCTCTTCTATGGATGTTTTCGGCATGCGTCTATTCTAGCGTAAATGTGACTATAGCACCACTATTGACTCTCAAGGAACTACTGCATCATCTCTATCTTTGAATGCAGGGTCTGTATTGAAGCGAGTCGTAAGAGCATCAGCTGTGCTTGTCAACGACTCTTCTGTAAAGTCATCATAGCCAGAGAGAGTGGTGTCTTGTACCAATATAGGCACTTGCCCGATTTGAGCCACAGACGGTTCAAAAGATATCTGGAAAATCGCTTGTCTTACGCGCGAGTTATTTGATGTTGTATATGTAGACACATTCCCCGCTCTCCACACCACTTCTCCAGTATTGCTATTATAAGCTATATCTTCGCCTACAGGATTGGTTTTTCCAACCCATTTCACATAAGGAGGTAAAAGAGCACGAACTTCTGCTCCCGTAACTGTGTTTGATGTATTATTTATTGTCCATACGACTGTATAAGTAGTCGGCTTTTCTGCTCGAGGAGGAACAAAACCGCTGTTTTCAAATGGTCCTATAGAACGAACAATGGATGATGTCAAATTAAGTTCTGATGAAATCTTTATGAGCCGTTTGACGCTTGAGTCAATACTTTCTGGCACATTGCTCTCTGAAATGCGTTTGCCTTGAACATTGACCTCTATCAAAATATTTGGGTTTGTAACTGGTCTCAAGGTGGAGCTCAAGTTGCGAGGTATAAATGAGAAAGAGACACTGCCGTTTTCTCCTGCTCCAATGCTTCCGAGTCCGCTTGTGGTCATCTTATTCCAAACTATTTCATTATCGGCAGATTTGTAATATCCATCGCCTGGAGAAACGGAAACTTTATCAAAAGCTGTTCCAGAGAGTTTTATATGAACTTCTCCATCAATAACAGAAACTGGAAGATTGTTGAACCATGATATTTCGGCTTTTATGGCATTATTGAATAAACCAACATAAACTCCTTGATTATTATCATCTTCAAAAGAGATTTGGGTAGTGATAAATGGTTTTCTAATGCTTATTTCTTGTCTGGCGCTTATGTATTCGGTGCCAATAGCGTCATCGTTTTTAGTTCCCCCTCTCCCAGCTGTAAAAGTGAATGCTCTGATTTCATCATCTTGTCCTTCCAATCTTCCTTTTATTTTAATAGTCTTCTTGCCCTTCGGAGGAATATCGCCAATTTTCCAGAAAGTATTGCCGTTTGAAGGTTTTATATCAGAAGACAGAAAAGTGAAACCAAACGGATATGACGCCTTCAGAACTAAATTCCCGATAATCTCTTCAGAATTGGAAGACAAATTAACTTCAAATTCAAATTCCTGTCCGGAAGTGACTTCTTTGAATGAAGACAGAAGAAGAGACAAAGGCGAAGAACTGATAAGAATTTCATATGTCTTTTGCTTTTTGAATATAGCATTTGACCCTGCTACGCGATATGAGATATTTATAATGATTTCTTTCTTGCTGTTTTCTTCTCCATACATAATAGCTTTAATAGTCTTCTGTCCCACACCTCCAGGAGAAATATCACCGACCAATTCTCTATATTCTTTTAACTCTTTGGAAATATCAACTGAATCAATCGTGCCAACGGGGAAATTCACAACCATATCAACCGTCTCTAATTTTATATTATTTTTATTACTGACCTGCACTTCAAGCGATATGGGGTCTCCGCCAGCTACAGTAATGGGACCATTGACTGTAATATCAATATTATTCGCAGAAATTATATTTGAACCATTGAATACAAGATAAGCTCCAATGCCTAGGGCTGACATAAAAAACAAAAAAGAGCCGATAAGTAATTTTGTAAAAAATGACATAGAATGGTCTTCGTAGCGTTTATTGAGAGAGATTACCTCGTCCGCTTCTCCATTTCCTTCTTTAGGATGTTCCCAATCTGTTTTTATATCACCTATCTCCTGCGGACTAAAATGCAATCTTCTCTTAACTCTTATATCCGGCGCCCCTCGAGAATAGAGAGATTTTTTCAATTCTTCTATCTTGCTTTTATCTTCAGGAGTCATAGAGATTATTTTAGCATACATTTCGTGAACCTATAATTGGCTTTCCTTTAGAGCATTATTGATATCCTTGATGATATGATTTGTCTCTATTTGAACATTATTTAATATGTCTTCATTTATAATAGAACTTGAAATCATGTCTTTGAAATAATTTTTATTTGATATATAACCAAGACAGTGAAGTATGCGCAATACTGTCAAATATTCTATCAACTCTTTCTTATCTTTATTCTCTTTTCTGCTTAAGAAAGCGTACAGATTGTGTATAATTTCAAAAAGTTTCTCATTCTTTTCTTCACCATGCATAAAGCGTTTGAGCAGAGATAAAATCAGTACATACAGCTTTCTATTTTCTGGATTGATAATCTTCTCTTTTGCAATGTCTTTCGCTCCCGTCAATCTCCAGACTTCTTTTCCTCGCACTAGGGAAAACAAATTGTATGAATAATCCTTGACATGGTAACGAAGTTTTGAAAGAGAAAGACGTACTCCTTGTGCAGTCGCTCCTATCATGCCAAGGTCGCGAGTGAAGATGAGGAAAAATTTGCCTGATTCTCCATAGGGCTTGCTAAGAATAACGAACCCCGGAGTTGTGTATATGTGGTGAGACATTGCCTGGAATAAATTTTATATCAGAAAGAAGAGTCGATTTCATGACATGTTTTATGACATTATCTCTGTCATCTTTCTTGAAAAGCGAAGCGTATTCATGGTCTTCTCCTATTTCAAGAACTGCAATATCGTGAATAGTAAGACCAACTTCCTTTCTCATCTCCTGAACAGAACGAATCAATTCTCTAAGCTGTCCCTCCTCCTTAAGCTCTACTGTAATATCGGTATCAAGCCATACCTCTTCTGCAAGCCCCGCATCTGTCTCCACATTTTGGACATTTAATTCATCTCTCAATATGGAGACGAGAATTTCATCATGTGGCAAATCCGTCTTTACTTTTAACATTGAGAGCGGTTGTCTGACATTTATCTTGGCTTTCATGCGCGCCTCAAGACCTAGAGACGCCACGCGACGAATCTCTTTCATGGAAGATAAAACTTTCTGATCGGGCTTATCATATTCAGGCCATTCTTCTAAATGAACACTTTCTAACTTCCCCAGAACTCTCCTATACACATCTTCTGCGAGAAATGGCATAAAAGGCGCTATGAGTTTTGAAAGTTCTATAAGCGTTGTCTTTGTGGTAACGAAAGCCTGGCTAAGGTCGGACAATTCGTCAATATGAATATTCATAGTCAAACCTTTGAAACGGTCTCTTGAACGACGAATATACCATGTGGACAAATCATCAATAAAATCGGCAAACGGTCGTATAGCTTTATCAATCTCATATTTCTCCAAGCGTTCTGTGACTTCATTTCCCAACTGATAAAGACGATTCAGAATCCAAATATCCAAAGGGTGTTTGCTTTCTGCATTCTGCGTATTATCTTCTATTTCTACAGATGATTTTACCTCTATTCCTTTTTTGGTATTTTTTTTATTTCCTTGCCCATCTTTATCAATACCATGATTGGCGTACATCTCATAAAAACTGACAACATTATTCAAGCGACCAATATGTTTTTTCACTATCTCATCAATGCTCTTCTCTGAAAAAAGAACATCTTCAGCATGAATGACAGGAGAAGACATGAGAAAATAACGCAAAGCGTCAGCGCCATACTTATTGACGATAAGCATAAGTTCTGGATAATTCTTTTTCTTCTTTGACATCTTTTGTCCATCTTCCGCCAAAACAAGACCATGAACTACAACATTTTTATAAGGAGATTTGCCAAAAAGAGCTATGCCAAGGACTATCATAGAATAGAACCATCCTCTCGTCTGGTCCAAACCCTCAGAGATGAAATCGGCGGGATAGCCCTTTGTTTTTCCAAGAATTCTGGAAAATGGTCCTTGTTTTGGATTGAAATCCTCTTTGTTAAAAGGATAATGGGAACTGCCAAAAGGCATAGAACCGGATTCAAACCAGCAATCAAAAACTTCTGACACTCTGATAAGACGAGCTCGTTCGCCATTCTTATTTGAAGTCAATTCAACATCGTCAATAAAAGGTCTATGAAGGTCAAGTTCATACTCTTCATTGTGAGGCAATGGGATAAAGTTCAAAGCAAACGGCTTGGCATTTTCAATATAATGGTCTTTCCTTCCTCTAAAATCTATCGCCTGTTTTTTAGTCAATCCTTCAGAAACTGCCATAAAAAGAAATGCCGGCGAATCATGAGTAATAATGAGAATATTTTTACCAGAAAATTTATTTTCAAGGTCATAGATAAAATCTCCCACGCGCTGTTTTATGTCAGCATAATTTTCTCCTCCTTCTGGACGCTTATAAAAACGGTCGGCATGGTCAAAGAATCTCAGAAAATCGTTGAATGGCTTTCCATTCCATACTCCAGCGTTAAGCTCATTTAGCCGTTCATCATATATGATTTGAGTTGATGGATAATTGATACCTTTTGCTATTATATCAGCTGTTTCTCTAGTTCTGATGAATGGCGAAGAAAAAATGAGGTCAATGTCTCTATTTTTAATCCAAGATAAAGATTCCAAAACTTGCTTTTTTCCATTTTCTGTCAAATGATGAGGATTCGCGGAAATAGAACTTATAACGCTCTTTGTATTATTATCCGCTTCGCCATGACGCATGACATAATAAACATTCTTTGCTTTGCTATATTTCTTCAAAGTGGATACAGAGTCAATAACTATACGCTCTCCAGTCTTTTCATTTTTCCAAACTGGTAAAGGAGCGCCCCAGAAACGAGACCTGGATATCGCCCAATCGCGAGCGCCAAGAAGCCAGTTGCCGAATCTTCCCTCTCCCACTTCTTTTGGAATCCATTTCACTTTCTTATTTTCTTTCATAAGCCGGTCGCGCAAATCTGTGACCCTAACAAACCATGAAGAAGCGGAGTAGTTCAGAAGAGGTGTCTCGCAACGCCAACAGTGAGGATATGAGTGAACGATTTTCTCTTTGGCAAAAAGAAGATTCTTGCGAGCAAGATATTTTATAATTTCAATATCGCCTTTTTGATGACTTTCTATCTTTTGGGCTTTATCTTCGGGTGTGTCTTTCGGTTTTACATGCTGTCCAGCAAAGTCTGTCACCTCTGACCTGAATACCCCATTTGTTGAAACATGTTGAATGAAAGGAATATTATATTTTTGCGAGAACTCATAATCATCAGAACCAAAAGCTGGAGCGATATGGACTATGCCAGTGCCGGCTTCTATTGTCACAAAATCAGCAGAATATATTTTCCAACCATTCTTCCACTTCTCAAGTTTCATATCATGTCCTTTACTGCCAGAAGAAAAGGTTGCTTTACTGAAATCAGTATAATAATCAAAAAGTGGCTTATATGATTTATCAACTAAGTCTTCTGTCTTGACCTCACCTATTAAAACATATTCTTGCTTTAAGACGAGAAGCCGCGACTCTGCCAAGATAAAATGTTCATCGCCTATTTTGACTTTTACATACTTTATATTTTTGTTTACAGCTAAAGCAGAGTTTCCCGGCAAGGTCCATGGAGTTGTAGTCCAAACCAAGAGATATGTTGGCAATCTTTTTTCTGATTGTGCTTGAGATTTTTCTTGGGATTTTTCTATTGAAATTTTCGTGATTTTATCTCTTACTTCATCTATAATCTCAAATTTTACATAAACCGAAATATCGGTTATGTCTTTATATCCTTGACTGACTTCAAAATTTGAGAGAGTGGTCTCACACCTTGGACACAAATGCATAGATTTGAATCCTTCATATATCAATCCTTTCTTATGAAGTTTGGAAAAAGCCCACCACACGGATTCAGTATAGCTAGAATCCATAGTGCGATAATCATTGTTCATATCCACCCATCTTCCAAGACGAGGAATGACTTTTCTCCAATCATCTGTGTAGCGCATGACGCTTTCGCGAGCTTTCTTATTGAACCTGCCTATTCCATAATCCAAGATATCCTTCTTTGATTGAAGATTAAGCTCTTTTTCAATGAGATTTTCTACTGGCAAGCCATGACAATCCCAGCCCCAACGACGAGCAACATGATAACCACGCATGGTTTTGTAGCGTGGAATGATATCTTTTATTGTGCCAGGCACAACATGACCATAATGTGGTTCTCCTGTGGCAAATGGCGGACCATCATAAAAGACAAAATTTCCCTTAGAAGACTTGTTTTTTTGAGACTTCTCAAGAGTTTTTTTGAAAATATCGTTCTTTTGCCAGAAATCTAATATCTTCTCTTCGGTTATGGCTTGTTTACCCTTCGGTTCTGACTCTCTTTTCTCTTCTAGTTTCTGTTCATCTTGCATATAATCCATTCTAACATTTTTGATTAAAATAATGAATTCTCAGTAAATAAATTTACAGTATAAAAAAAGCCCCCACATTTCTGCAAGGGCTCAAAGGGTCTAAGACCTAAAGGACTGATGAGTATCCAAGTTTCCAAGGATTACTCATCGTCGCAGAAACAGAGGAGACAGTAGTCAACGTTCCAGTCATTCTCGAAGAAGCCAAGGTCGAAGTCGAAGTTTCCGTCCGAGTCGGCACTCACAAGCGGCACCCTGTGGTAACCGCCGGCAACAGGTAGATTTTCCTTTTCATCAAAAGAAGCATACCATTTGCCCTTTGGCAGTCTCTTACGGTTCTGCTCCCATACGACTGACGCGCCCTGAGCACCAACCAAGTATGCATTCTCTTGCTCATACTTAGTTAGACATTCTGCTGATGCCCCTCCCCCCAAATTTAGTACATCAATCTTGTATAATTACTAGATAACATATACAAGCATATGAAATACAATAGAATA
>DATDZD010000016.1:0-51743 GCA_036516895.1 Minisyncoccota bacterium
TTTTAACTCTCAAGGAGCGCAGGGCTTTGGCGGTTTTGACTTTTCAAATTTTGCACAACAATACAGTGGACAGAACGGACAATCATTTGAATTTGACCTCGGAGATATCTTTGGCGAATTTTTCGGGGGAGGAAGAAGACCTAGAAAAGGCGCGACTATCACTGTTGATGTTCAAATCACTTTCAAAGAATCAATATTTGGAGTTGAAAAGGAAATTCATATAAATAAAGAGAATGGCAGAGAAAGAATCATTGTCACAATTCCAGCAGGTATAGAAAATGGACAGGGATTGAGAGTCCAAGGAAAAGGTGAAGATGGTCAAGGAGGCAAAGGGGATTTGATTGTCCGCATCTGGGTAGGAGAAGATAAGGTTTTTAGAAAAGAAGGACTAAACCTAATCATGGAATTACAACTCAAACTGACGACAGCGCTTCTTGGAGCGATTATTGACCTTGACACGCTTGATGGAAAGATAGAATTAAAAATTCCAGCTGGCACCACTCATAATGAAATATTTAGGGTAAAGCAGAAGGGTGTGCCTAGAGATAGTGATAGAAGCAGAAGGGGAGATTTACTCATTGTGACAAAAGTGGATATGCCAAAGAAGCTCTCAAAGAACGCGCAGAGAATTGTGGAGGAATTGAAAAGAGAAGGAATTTGATGAATCTTGCGAAAGCTACGCTTTCTCACTCGATACCCACTCCAGAGCATACTATCCTGTTTCTTTATATAATTCTCTGTCTTTCAATGTTATGCTATTATTATTGACATGAAAAAGATTTTACTTACAGGAATACAGCCAAGCGGAAAGGTTCATATAGGCAACTATTTTGGCACAATGAAGCAAATGGTTGATTTGCAATCTGATTATGATTGTCTCTTCATGATTGCCGATTATCACGCTTTAAATTTCATCCAAAATGCCGAACACATGAGAGATAATATATTAAATCTGGCTTTAGATTTTATAGCCATTGGCATTGATCCGAATAAATCAACCATATTCCGACAATCTGACATCTCTGCTCATACCGAACTTGCATGGGTCTTTGATACTATCACTAGTATGCCGTATCTCATGCGAGCTCACGCTTTCAAGTCTGCAGAAGCAAAGAATAAAGAAATCAGCGTAGGCAAGTTCAATTACCCAGTCCTAATGGCGAGTGATATCTTGCTTTATGACACAGACATTGTGCCAGTCGGACAAGACCAGAAACAACATATTGAGTACACTCGCGACATTGCGGAAAAATTCAATCATACATTTAGCGAGACATTCAAACTCCCAGAAGCTCTTATTATGAAAGATGTAGCTATTGTGCCAGGAATAGATGGCCAAAAGATGTCAAAGAGTTATGGAAACACCATCTCACTTTTTGCTGAAAGAGAAGAGATAATAAAAGCCGTAATGAGCATTGTCACAGATTCTGGTGATCCAGAAGATGGGGGTATACCTACAAATGTTTACAATATACACAAATTATTAAAATCAGAGACTGAAATAAGAGAAATATATGATAGAAATAAGGGCAAATACAAAATCTTGAAAGAAGCGCTGATAGAAGACCTTGATTCTTTCATGAAACCATTACGAGAAAAACGAGAAAAGATTTCACAAGATAATAAGAAAATAGAAGCTATTTTAGCTAAAGGAGCTAGTAAAGCGGGAGATAGAGCTTGCAAGAAACTTTTGACAGTGAAGAAAAATATAGGCGTACTCTAAACTTTATCAAAATTTTAGAACTTTTTTATCAGAATTTTATCTCTGATGTGTATACTTTTGCCATTATTAGTAATTTTTAAAAATAATATGCAAAAAAATAAAGAGAAAAAGATGTATATGAAAAATAGCGCGCAGAAAAATATATTGAGAAGAGAAAATGTCTCAAGTAATACAAAGAGGGAGACGATGAAGGAGAAAACAAGGCATAGTAGAAGAAGAGGATTCACCTTGATAGAAATTCTAGTAGTAATAGGAATCATAGCAGTATTGGCGGCAGTTGTACTTGTATCTATAAATCCAGCAAGACAATTCAAGCTCGCTCGTGATTCTCAAAGAGTAAGCAATGTCAACGCCATTCTAAATTCAATAAGTCAGAATATTGCCGAACATAGAGGCGTCTTTACTTGCGGTACAAATCCTTTAGCTTTGCCAATTGTCCCGACTACTGTAAAAAGCGCCACATCTACAGGCGGTTTTGACCTTGCTGAATGTGTTGTGCCTATCTATATCTCATCATTACCATACGACCCAAATGCTACAGGAGCTTATTATACGGATATAAATGATTATGATACTAAGTATGTAATATATGTAGATAACGATGGAAGAGTAACAGCTAGTTCAACGGGAGAAATTACACTATCAATTTCTGTGACCAGATAACATTTTGGCTAAATAATCTTGAGACCTTATAACGCTTATAACGCTTTCCGTATTATACTAGATGTATGAGTTATAAAATTAAACGACTTATTGTTTTTTCTTTAGCTATAATAATACTTGCTATATCTGCCAATGAAGGCAATAAAGATCCTGGGGTGAAAGGAATAGTCAAGGGATTATCAAAAGGTATCTCCAGGGAATTACATGGGAATACGCAAAATAAAAATCCCTACTCACAAATTCCTTTGAGTATAGACCCTAAAGCTATTGACCCTGATATTTCTTATACTCCAAATCCTGAAAATATCTTTCCGAAATTAACAAAAAAGGTAATTATTCCACCACTTCGTCCTCTTATAAGCGCAGAAGCTTATCTAGTGAAAAATCTTGATACAGGAGAGATATATGCCAGTCATAATCCTAGGAGCGTTTTTCCTATTGCTTCTTTAAGTAAACTAATTACTTCTCTCGTCGCTATTCATATTATGCAAGCCAACCAAAAGATAACTATAACGCAAGATATGATTGATGTTATTGGCGATGCTGGACATCTGGCTACCGCAGAGACATTCAAAGTTTCGGAATTGCTATATCCGCTCCTTCTTGAATCAAGCAATGATACAGCGGAAGCGTTGGCCGTTTCCTATGGATATGAAAAATTCATAGAACAGATGAATGGCTTTACTAAAGAAATAGGCATGATATCCAGTTCTTTTAAAGACGCTTCAGGACTTAGTTCGGGAAACTTATCAAATACCGAGGACCTTTTCGTTCTCACCAAATATCTTTATCTAAATGAAAAACCTCTTCTTGAAATTACCCGCAAAGCAACAATGACTTTGGCTAGCACAACAGAACATAAAGAACATATTTGGAAAAATATAAATCCTTTTTCTCTTGACCCAAATTTCTTAGGAGGCAAGACAGGTCGCACAAATATAGCAAAAGAGAGCATGATTTCCATATTCAAATATACATATGACAATGTTTCATACCCGATAGCCGTCATAGTCCTTCGTTCAAATTTCCAAGTGCGCGAGATAGATTCTAGCGTCCTTTTTGAACAATTTTTACAGAAAGTGATAAATAGAAAACTATAGTCTAATAAGATACCATAAGTGTATTTTATCGGTTGTGGATAGCTCTATTGAATGATATTGGCTATAAGATGTATAATAGTGATAGTCGTTCAAAATTATTATTTTAATAAAAAATTATCATGAAAGGACTTCATATTGTTTCTTGGATTCTCCTTGTGATTGGAGGTCTAAATTGGCTTCTTATAGGAGTGGCGAATCTAAATGTTGTTGAGTATTTGGGCTCCACATTGGCTACAATTGTGTATATTCTTGTCGGTCTAGCAGCTATTGTAGAAATCTTCAGCCATAAGAAAAATTGCAGTTGTTGTACATCTTCCGGAACACCTACGCAGGGAATGTAATCTGTCAAAAAAATGGTGAAATAAAAAGAGTTTTTTGAAAGCTCTTTTTATTTTGTTTGTTTAACTTTATATATTCAAAGATAAATATATAACTCTGTATTCTGACTTTATATGCTAGCCAGTATGACTGCAAAATAAAGCACTATCACTCCCAATATCGTGGCTACAGAAGTCCATATTGTGGGATGACTATGATGACTTTCAGGCAAGAGGTCGCTTGCCCCAATATATAAGAAAAAACCTGCAAAAAGAGCCAAGATTATACCCAAGACACTTTCTGGGAGAGTAAAGAATAGAGTTGAAATAATACCTAGTACTGGAGCTATGGCATCTACGATAAGCCATTTGAACGCTTGATGTTTATCTCCGTCATTTTTGAGAATAAAATTGACAGTATTTATTCCATCAGAAAAATCATGCACGAGCACAGCCATTGTCACAATCGCTCCCACAGCGGTAGACACTTGAAAAGCTAAACCGATGGCCATACCATCTAGAAAACTATGTATAGAGAGACTGCTCGCTCCCAGCTTTCCTCTGCCCATTGAGACATTATGATTTTTGTCTTCGCTGATTTCTTCTATAGAGTGACTATGAAATAGTATAGTCCTATCCAATATCATATATAAAATGAATCCGAGAGCAGTGATAGAAGTTATGAATGAAATATCGTAGACTCTACTGCCAAGCTCAATAGCTTCAGGTATAAGGTCAAAAAAAGCCACTCCTATAACCGCTCCGGCGCTAAAGCCGAGAATAAGATGGAGTTTGTCCCTGAATTTCAGAGCAAAAAGACCGCCTAAGAGAGTGGCGATGAAGACAAAAATACTAATTAAAATAAGCATGGGTCAATTATACAGAAAAATTGTGTATAACGATAGAAATCACAGATATACAATGAGATAATCTCATGTACTAGCTATTTGTCAATACTAGTGTATACCTATGGATATAATAAAATAGACAACGAATAATGAAAAGAATCAATAAAAAACTAGCGATGAGCACACTGATTATTTTAGCATTATCAATGTTGTGGATACAAACTGTATCTGCACATAAGATACCAGCTGATTGTCTTGGTAGTGGTTTGGGAATCAATCTCTATACAAATGTCCAAAGCGCTTATATCGGTAATACCATATCTTATACCGTAGATGTATTTAATGGCATCGGTAGTGGGCCTGTTGTCTGTAATGTTTCTAACATTCAAGCGTATATTGTTACACCTGATGGTCAATCTCATCCTATTTCTCTATTACGAACATCATTATTAAATGGGGAAATTGATACCTACCCAAATGTCGTGACTTATACTGCAAGAGCTCAAGATGTCAAAGCTGGCAATATATTGACGGCTACAGCAAGTGATACGGGAGATATTCATCAGAACGACACCGACAGCCAAGGAGGTGGTAATCAGGGAGTGAATGTAGAAGTCTTGACAGCTCTCGCTCCCAGCCAAACTCCTACAGAAACCCCTATGTCAGCAGGTCCTCCTAATGCACCTACAACGCCCACGACACCTACATCCCCTACTACTCCTTCTCAAATACCACCAACAACTTCCGGTGGAGGTGGTGGAGGAGGAGGAAACAGTGTGCCATTAGTTTCGCCTACAATTATTGTTTCCCCATCAATCACTGTTCCTATTATTCCCAATCTTCCAAATACAGGACTTCCTTTTCAAGAAAGAAATACCTTGTGGAATATTACCATATTGATTAGTATCTTTACACTAATATCCACTTTACTTGTTACAAATCTAATACGAAAATAGGTCTTAGTCTAGACATTTACATGAGCAATAAATGTATTCAAAATTATTCATCCTTAATATTGTAATAATTGTATTCTCTTCAACAGTTATTTTATTTACTGTTGAAGTAAGTTCAGCTGAACCTATCAGACTTGTTCAAAATATAACTCCTAAAGAACAAGTAAGCATTTCAACCGTACAAGAAAATCATGGTCTGCCAATACGCCTCAATATCCCAAAGATCAATATCTCTGCAGATTTAGAATATGTAAGTCTTACGCCTGATGGCGCGATGGATGTACCAAAAGGCCACTCAAATGTAGCATGGTTTCAGTTGGGTCCTCGACCCGGAGAAAAAGGAAATTCCGTCATAAATGGACATTATGGCTTGTGGGGAAATGGTGCGCGAGCGGTATTTAATGATTTAAATAAATTACAGAAAGGAGACAAAATATATATTGAGGATGAAACGGGAAATATCGTGACTTTTGTGGTGCGCGAAATCAAGACTTACAATAAAGATGAAAAGGTTCAGGATATCTTTGGTCCAAGTGATGAATCGCATCTGAATCTTATCACTTGTGAAGGGAATTGGAGTAAGGCGGAAAAAAGTTATTCTGATAGACTTGTTGTGTTTTCTGATAAAAAAACAAAATGAATGGCGGTAGTTCAGTAAAATAAATTTGATTTTATATCGTTTTTTGGTTAAAGTACCAACAGAGTCGACTGAATCGACACAGGATAAAGCGCTGCCTTAAAGCGTATGAATAAACTGAGTATTGAAAGAAAATATCATGTTTAGAACTACAAACGGTTGGATCAGTGAGTATCGAAAAAAAGATGCGCTCTGGATCCATGACGGAAACCCCAAGCGACCCCATGCACTCCTCTCATCAGGGAAACATTCAAACGGCTTCTTTAACAGTCGTTTAGTAATTCCTGACGAAGTGCTGTTGTGCAATGCCGTTTCTGATCTTCTTGAACTGTTCGCCCAGCAAGGCGGAGATGTCTCGAAAGTTCAGGGTGTTGTTGGACCACAAACTGGAGCGACCAAACTCGCCGAACTATTGAGTGATCAGGTCATGGCTTTTACCAGAAGCGAATGCTTCTGGGCTTCACCAGTAAAAAACGAGAGCGGTGGACAGAAATCCATGGTCTTCAATGATGAGGAAAAAGAACTTTTAAAAGGGCAGTATGTTCTGCCTTGTGAAGATGTACTCACTACTGGTGGTAGTGTTGATTTAACAATTGACGCTGTTGAAATGTGTGGCGGAGCAGTTATGCCATTTATTCTCGTCTTAGTGAACCGATGCGGTCTCACGGAAGCAAACGGAAAGAAAATAATCGCACTTATCGATCATCCTATGCCAATATGGACACCTGATAAATGCCCGTTTTGCAAAGACGGCTCTAAAGCACTATGTCCGAAAGACAACTGGGCTCGTCTCAATGCGTCCTACTAAAGTGAAGCTCTCAACAGACAAGAAGGGAAAGTCGGCTATGGCGTAGCCAACATGGAAAGTCCCAAATCAACAATAGCCCAGTACCTAACCAGTGCGTGGGCTGTTTTTATTTAAATTATTCGGTTGTCTTTCCGTCGAATTCATCAGAGATGTTGGCTTCACCCTCTTCTTTTGTTTTATGAATAATCCCGTCTTTGTGATGCGGTGGCATGTAGAGGGTATAGAGCTTCATCTGGTCATTTCCTGTATTGATGATGTTGTGTTTCGTACCGGCAGGAACGATGATGACACTGCCATCAGCAAGGTCATGAGAAATGTCGCTGAGGATTGCTGTACCAGTACCTTTTTCCACTCGCAGAAACTGGTCAACATCATGCACTTCCTCCCCGATTTCCTCTCCAACAAGGAGCGACATCAAAACAAGCTGGCTGTTCTTGTCAGTGTAGAGAATCTTTCTGAAATTAGTATTCTCAAGTGAGAGTTTTTCTATGTTTGTAACATATCCTTTCATTCCGACATTATATCACGACCTCACTTCTCTTAGTTCAAAATCCAAATGGAGTAATTCAGATATGAAGCGAAGCTTACCCAGAGAATGTACGGCAGAAGCAACCACATCGCTGGTTTTGAGATTTTGTAAAAGATAACCATGGTCCAGACGATTGCCAGCCACATGAAGATGATGTTCACCAATGCCCATAGAGGACTATGTAAACCGAAGAAGATAATTGACCATACGGCATTGAGAACAAGTTGAAATAAAAATACGCCAAGTGCCTTTCGTACATCTTTATGATCCCAACCCTTCTTCCAAACCAAGAATGCAGAAATACCCATGAGCGCATAGAGAGTTGTCCAAACCGGACCGAATATCCAGCTGGGTGGGTTGAGGGTGGGCTTAGCGAGCGTTGCATACCATGTAGGGATCGCCGAAAAAGTAAAGATTGAGCCGATGATACCGGCGAGTTCGGAGATTGTGATTGTTATAATGAGTCTTATAATATTTTTTATTTCCATACTCTCTTAAATATAAATTACTTTTTAGACGGTCCCCACTGCCAGCGTGGTTTTTCTCCTTTCTTGTAACAAATAATGATGAGAAGAGTGGTGAGTATAATAATTGGCAAAGCGAATGTGAGGAAATTACTTCCTGAGTCAGGGTTTCCAGGTACATACTCCTCTCTCATAGATACAATCGTAGAGATAAGTGCGATGTAGACAAGGATAACGAGCCATCCCTGCCACTTAACCGGTACCCATCCCCAGCCATAGAGCTTGGCTTTAAACCAGCGACCATCGGGATTATCTTTTATGTAGTTGATGTATTCCTTGATCATGTAGGTAATTTTAGCACAAAAGAGCCAAAAGCGATCAGTTGAAATTCTTGCACTTCCAGTTTCTGGTCCTTGGATGAAATAAGGAATAGAGTTTATTATTATGGCTGAGGGTAATTCTAAAGAATTCTAAAAAGTAAAGTGAGAAGGGTGTTAAATGCCCTTTCCAGTCACAAAACAAGTGAATAGTATGTTGTTTTAGCTTTCTATTCACTAAAAACAATACCAAAGAGCATAGTGCAGTACGCGAAAAATCGTGAAATATCATGTTTTTAACCACATTTTCACGGTTTTGATTGACAAAGTCGTGAAAATCACTATACTTAGGCTATATGGCAAAAACACCTACAGTTTTTAATAAGATCAATACGCTTAGGGAAAGATACTACAAAGCATCAATCGGAAAAGAAGCACTGATTAAGCTTGTGAGCGAAGCAGAAATTGCGGACCATGTATATAACTCAAACGCAATTGAGAACAGCGCCTTGTCTCTTGAAGAAACTGAGAAGATTCTCCTCCAGATTGACTTAGATCGATATATTACCGAGAGAGAATTATTTGAGGCAAAGAATCTTGCTCGGGTTGTCACATACATTGATAAAAGATCAAAAGAACAGGAACTTGGTCATGATGTTATTTTATTGCTCCATAAAATGCTGATGTCGAATATTCGGGACGAGATTGCCGGAAGGTTCCGTATGGGTGATGAGCGTGTTCGTGTGAGTAGTCACATTGCTCCACCAGCTCAGGATATCAACTCAAGTATTCAGAAGATGTTTTCAGAATACAATGCCATAAGTCACGAAAATATTATAAAATGTATTGCTCGATTACACCTCGCATTCGAGTATCTTCACCCGTTTAATGATGGAAACGGTCGTATTGGACGAGTAATCAACAACTATCTCCTTATACGAGAAGGTTTTGTGCCTATCAACATTAAATTCATTGATAGGAAGAAATACTACGATGCTTTTAAGGAATTTGATGAGAAAGGCGCGACTAGGATTATGGAAGAAATTGTCGCTAAGGCGCTTACTAACAGCTACCACAAAAGACTAGCTTACCTAGAGGGTAAAAAAATTGTTGTCCTTGTTGATTATGCCAAGAAGAATAAGATATCTCATTCTAACTTGATTAATAAAGCGAACCGTCAGACCATTGAAGCTTTTTTGGAAAGGGGGGTCTGGAAGATTGGAGAATAAAGACAAAACCCCACAAATTGTGAGGTTTCGTCACTAGGGTTCCGCATGTTGGAGGAAGTCAGAACCTCAATAATTGAACGTCATACTGAAGTGTGATACAATTCCAATTATGAAAACAATAGCTCAATTTAAGGTTTTTAAGGATAAAAATGCCTATATCGCAGAAGGTATTGATTTAGCTATTGTAACTGAAGCCAAAACCCTTGATTCTCTTGTTAAAAACATATACGAAGCCGTTTCTTTGTATTTTGATAAGGAAATGGTTTACAATAACTTAACAAAAATCTAAAATCTTTATCCGACCAAATAATTATATTGTTTGATTATAATTTATCCATTATATTCAATGTGCCCTTATATGATGGCACTAACAAAAAACCTAGTCCCGTGTTATCGAGTGAGAAGGTGCCTATAGTAAATAAAATACCTAATAAAAAAATTAAATCACTTCTTGTAATTTTCACTGGCTCCCACATTTGAACGAGTTCCGAACCGTAAAATGGCAGGAATTGTTTGATTTTCCCGAGACTTCGCTCAATCAGATGAGGCAGTTGTTGGACCAGCCAGAGTGGGTGGTTTAATTGGGTAATTCCAACTATACCCAATCTTACACAATTCGCTTTATTACGATAAATTAAAACAAGGAAAAAGTCAGGAAGTCTTTATTTGTAGGCATATTTACAGAATACTCTCGCCTTGTAAATAGATATTTACAAGGAAGTCTATTTCGGTCTATCACCCTTCAATAATCTCTCAAACGCTTCAAGATTGCCCATGGCGTCATGAACAGGGTGATGGTCATGCTTGGTGATGCGGAGTCTTTTCCATGATGATGCATCAGTAAAATCTCCAACTAAGCCCGCATAAAAGTCACCAATCCTTCGGGCAGAATATCCAAATGGATTTCTGCCAAGCGTTCGGTGAAAACTATCATTGATCCACTGCCAGTCGAAAGCAGGATTGTCACTAACAAATCTTGGTCTTTCTTCGCCAGTCATTTCTCGTAACCATGTATCAAACTTTTCGAATACTTCTTTTTCATCAAACATTTTTCCTGTAGGTACTCTAAACCTAGATTCTTCTTCAGAGTGTATTCGCTCTACCAACACGCCATGAAAAGTAGCTTTTGAGGGATATGCAACCGCGCCAAATTCTGTGAGCCTTCCCATGCTCGGACACTTATCATTAGCTTCGCAGTCCACAAAGATTAGGTTCTTTAGATTTTCCATACATACATTTTAACTCGTATAAAAAAATAAACATAATTTGAATTACTAGACTTCCTCAGCATCTTACGGTATGTTCGTCCGTGTTATGAAAAAGGGATATAAAAATGCGCATCCAACAGAGATAAAAGGATCTGGATTTATTGGTTACGCCATATGTACCTACAATGATTTGATTGAGCAATTTGGTGAGCCTCACAATCGGTTCAAGGACGGTCCATGGAAATCTGGTGATTGGAAAACTCAAGTCGAATGGGCTTTCAGGTTATCAGGAAGTAAACCGACTGTGATAACAATTTACGACTACAAATCTCTCAATCATGCCCGAGCGATTGAAGTATGGCATGTGGGCTGTAAAGGAGATCAAGAGAGGGTTTCAAGCTTTTTCATACAGCACAAGATACCTTTTGGCAGGTAAGCTCAACTTTTAATTTGAAAGTCGCATATTAAAATTTTAGGGCTAAAACTTTAATACACCCCAACGAGCGATAAGTATAAGTTTGCCACATTGACTTCTAGCCCTCCTCGATCAACGATCAAGGTATGAGTGATATACAGCAAATACTTATCGATATGATCAAGCTCTCACCAATGGGGGTATTTAAAAAGCATGGTATTGGTATACAGACACAAAATAGAATAAAAGAAGTTGTTGTCGGGGGTTTTATGAAAGAAGTATCTGAGGGTATTTGCGTGGTCTGTAAAAAGAAGTTAATTAGCGGTAAAAAGCCCATAACTGTGGACAAGTCGCATAAAAAGGTCAAAATAGCCTGAAATAGCCTACTTTTCACTAGTTTATACAATAATTTGTCTAAACGCTTGCAATAAATATTGAAAGGTGCTACTCTTTCAATATTATTAGTAATACCCAAAAATTATGTTACATTCAATATCTTGTAAAAATTTTTACTCTTTTGGCGATATAACCGCCTTGAGTTTTGTAGTGAATGACAATGCTCCACAAAACAATGGGTATTTTACTGCACCTTCAGGAGTACGCCTCTCAAAAGTCGAGACAGTTATCGGTCCAAACGCTTCCGGAAAAACAAATCTCTTAAAGACTATTCCATTTTTAAAATGGCTTATCGTTGATTCTTTTAATTTGAATCCACAATCTCCAATAATCCTTCGCCCCTTCATGTTTGGTGGATATAAAAACAAACCAAGTGAACTCTCTGTTGTATTTGAGATTGCTACAGGTGTGTATACTTACAGTTTTGTCCTTGATCAAACAAAGATAATTTCAGAAGAATTGAAATTGACTAGCATGGCAAAAGAAAAAAAGTCTAGTAAAAAGATTTTTTCACGAGTATGGAATGAGACAACCAAACACTATGACCTTGAGGGTGATAATTTTAATCTTCCTAAAGGATTTGAAAATCTATTACGAACAAATGCGAGCGTTATAGGTGTTGCCATGCGCCTGAACCATAAGGAAAGTCAGGAAATAGCTAATTTTTGGCAGAGTATAGAAACAAATGTCAGCGAAGGTGGTTGGATTGGAGATCATATGTTTATTAACCGAGGTGTTCAATTGGCTGAAGTACTCAATTTCTTTAGCGGAAAAGAATCTCTTAAAAAAGAAGCTGAAAAACTTCTTGCACGTTTTGATCTTGGTTTAAATGCATTTGAAATCAAGAAAGAAAAACAAGAAAATGGAGTATCAATGAGTGTTCAGGTATCTCACTCATTTGGTGATCAAAAAGAAATGTTACCAATTCAATATGAATCTTCAGGTACAAAGCAACTGTTTATTCTTCTTAAACATATCTTACAAGCACTCAGTACTGGTGGTGTCGTTATCCTAGATGAGTTTGATGTTAACCTTCATCCAGAAATGATGCTGGCTCTGTTTGACTTATTTATTGATCCGAATACAAATGAAAAGAAAGCTCAGCTTCTATTCAGCACACACAACCATTATATTTTAAGCAAACTTGATAAATATCAGATAACGCTTATTGAGAAAAACGATAAAGGCATGAGTGAATCTTGGCGCCTTGATGAAATGACCGGTGTACGAGCAGATGACAATTACTACACAAAGTACATCGCCGGTGCTTATGGGGCAATTCCTAAAATATAAATACCATGTCTAGGACCAACCCATTCAAAAAGAAAAGACGAGCAGCGAGTAGAACCTTACTAGTTTTTGGTGAGGGCATGTGCGAAGAAATGTTCCTGAAACATATTAAAAGTTTGTACTCATATATCGCAAATATCGCAGTTACTGTTCGAAAAGGAAAAGGTGGTACGGCATTTGATGTGGTAATTGACTCAGATAAAATACCTGGCGATTTTGATAAAAAAGTTGTCGTCTTAGATAATGACAAGAGTACAGAGGAAATGCAACAAGCACGAAAAGAGGCTAATAACCGAGGAATTATTTTAATTGAAAACACTCCTTGTATCGAAGCTCTTTTGCTCTCAATTCTGGAATCAGGTACCGAATTTTCTTCAAAAACATCTGCATGGTGTAAGAAAGAATTTGAATTAATGGCCCTCCCCCCAAAATTTGCATGATAAACTTGTAATTAATAACTTAATTAATATACAAGCATATGAAATACAATAGAGTATCTTTAGATGTTAAGGAACAAATAATCAGTAGAATTAAAAATGATGGAGTAACTATAAAGCAAGCTAGTGTAGAACACGGAGTGCCAGAATCTACAATAGCTACTTGGATTGCTAAAAGAGTAGAAGGACAACCTAGTCTGGGAGATATTATAAAGATCAAGAAAGAAAATGATCAATTGAAGATTCTCTTGGGAGAAATTACTCTTAAGCTATCTGAGACCCAAAAAAAGAAGTGAGGTGTAGAAGTGATACCTCCAAAACTCTCAGGGCCAAGGAGTTGGGAGTTTCTCTCAGAAGTCTCTACTACAGACCCAGACAACCAGACAAAGATTGGCAACTTAAATGTCAAATTGAGGAAGTGCTACGAGAATATCCCTCATATGGTTCTCCACGCATAGCACTTCATCTCAAACGTAACCATAAGCCGATTGAACGAGTTATGAAACTCTTCGGTATCAAAGCATATCGTAGAAGAGGTAGGAAATGGAAAAAGACCAAGAATATCAAGGTAATATATCCAAACCTACTCATTACAACATACCCACAGTATGAGAATCATATTTGGGTATCCGACTTTACCTACATACCATTCCAAGGAAAAACCATCTATGTTGCAACAGTAGAGGATCTATTCACTAGAAAGATTGTCGGAGTGTCAGCATATACAACTCATGCGGTTCAACTAATTCTCTCTGCGTTTATGAGTGCTCTACATAATAATCCTAGACCTATCATTTTCCATTCAGACAATGGTAGTGAATACAATTCAGAGGTATTCATAGGTACTCTACAAACAGTTGGAACACAAATCTCCAGATCAGCTCCTGGATGTCCATGGGAAAATGGATATCAAGAATCCTTCTACTCACAATTCAAGGTAGATCTGGGTGATCCTAGTAGATTTAAGAATATTGGAGAACTAGTATATGAGATATATCACTTGATTTATATCTACAACCACAAAAGAATACATACTTCTTTAAAAATGTCACCGGTACAGTTTGCATTAAAAAGTCGCTAGGAATACAATTAACTCAATACAAGTTTAGTGTGCAATGAAATGGGGGAAGTACAGAGGGTTAGATGATAGGAATCATTTGGTCGTCGGACATCCATATCCGAGACCCGGGCTTTTAAATAAACGACAAAATGGCGGAAAATAAATCAGAGCATCTTTAAGTACGGGCTAGTTTACTAGCTTATACTTTAAAAAAATTGTGAACCGCAACGCATTTTACCAAAAACTTATTCACTAATCAGTGAAACTGTTGTTTGATAAGCGTAGCAAAGACCTAACAAAGGTTAATCCAATTAAAGATGTCCCATTTCCCCGAAGGTGCTACGGCATACTTCGGGTTTTTCTTTTGTTTTATTTTTAAATATTATTATAAATAAAGTAATATTTTTGATTTGAAATATCTTTCATAAAAAAAAGAATGTGCTATACTACTTTATATAATATAAATGTAGTATAATAATATATTTATATATACATATTTAATATATTAAATCACTTATATAAATGGCCTACGATTTCTCAAAATTCAAAAAATCCATAACAACCAGTGAAGAATGGGTAAAAAAAGAGTTTTCTGGCATCCGCACGGGACAGGCAAACCCTGCTATTTTGGACGGCATAAAAGTAGAATCTTATGGCACCCCCGTGCCAATTTCACAAATAGGCAGTATCATAACCGAGGGCTCTCGCACTATTCGCATAACTCCTTGGGACATTTCACATACAAAAGAAATAGAAAAAGCAATAAGTATTGCCAATCTAGGTCTTTCTGTATCAGTAGATGACAAAGGTCTTCGAGTGCATTTTCCTGAATTGACAGAAGAACGCAGAGCGGAAATAGTAAAGATGGCAAAGGAACGACTTGAAGAAGGAAAAAAGAAAATCCGCATCTATAGAGATGACGCCATGAAAGAACTTCAGTCAAAAGAAAAAGACGGCTCTCTCGGAAAAGATGATGTCTTTCGTTATAAGAATGAAGCACAAAAGATGGTAGATGAGTGCAATAAAAAGCTGGAGGAGCTTTACGCCAAAAAAGAAAGAGAAATCATGAGTAGGTAAAATCGGCTCGCCTACTTGCGCTCGGAAGCTCTTTTATTTGTTCTCCGCCTGCTGGCGGATAAAAATAAAAGACTTCTTCACCGCAGGCTCGCACGATTTTACTAAAAAATAACATGACAATAATCATATTTATACTAGTCCTAGCAATCCTCATTTTTGTCCACGAACTTGGACATTTTCTGACAGCGCGAGCGTGCGGAATAAGAGTAGATGAGTTTGCTCTCGGCTTTGGGACACGACTTTGGCAAGTTAAAAAAGGAGAAACTACATACGCTTTGAATCTCATACCATTTGGCGGTTATGTAAAAATATTTGGAGAAAATCCAGACGAAGAATCAATAAACGGTCCAGATAAGGCCAGAAGTTTTGTAAATAAACCGAAATGGCAACAGATAGCAGTTTTGGTAGCTGGAGTCTTTTTTAATTTTATATTCGCATGTATTCTTATCTCTTCAGCTTTCATATCCGGAGTACCAGCTTCAATAGAAAGTTATCCTAAATACGCCGATAGTATGACTAATCCTAGAATAGTCATCACATATATTGAACCCAATTCTCCAGCAGAAAAAGCCGGGTTAAAAGCCGGCGATGAAATTCAAAATGCTGGTTCAATAGAGACTTTGCAAAAATCTATTTCAGAGAGTCGTGACAAAGGCATTGAAATAGATTACAAAAGAAATGATATAGACTCAAGGACAACTATCATTGCCAAAGAGGGAATTGTGGAAGGAAAATATGCTATAGGTATTGCTATGGATAAAGTTTCTACTTTGAAATTACCTATTCATTTGGCTTTCATAGAAAGTGCCCGTTTTACTCTTCATATGATAAAATCAGTGACCGTGGGTATTTATGATTTGATAATTGGAATGTTCAATGGCGTTTCAAAGCTGTCATCAGTCACTGGACCTATTGGAATTGCTGAGATGATTGGAGATGCAAGCAATCTCGGTTTTACTTATCTTATGATGTTTACAGCCCTTATTTCCATCAATCTGGGAGTACTTAATCTTGTGCCATTTCCTGCATTAGATGGAGGTAGGATACTATTTGTAATGATTGAAGCAATAATCAGACGACCCATCAAGCCCATTGTAGCAAATTCTATAAATGCTGTCGGATTCGGTCTTCTTATTTTACTTATGATTGTGGTGACTTATAAGGATATAGTTAAATTGTTTGTGAAATAATTCGTATAGAAACCAGAGTAAATATATTGAAAATAATTTATCCATATTCTCTACACTTTGACACGCTAATATTAAAAGATATCTTAAAAAAACAACTACACAATGACAAAAATTCATGATAGGATATTGTCATGAAGCAATCATTGCTTTTCACCCAAACTCGCAAAGAAGCGCCGAAAGATGAAGTGTCAAAAAATGCCGAACTCCTGATTCGGGCGGGCTTTATTCATAAAGAAATGGCGGGGGTGTATTCATATTTGCCTCTTGGTCTACGAGTGATGAATAAAATCATTCAAATTATTCGCCAAGAGATGAACGCTATCGGCGGACAAGAGCTTCTTCTCACATCTCTACAAGACAAAAAAATCTGGGAGCAGTCTGGTAGATGGGATTCAGCTGTTGTAGATAGCTGGTTCAAGACAAAACTCAAAAATGATACTGATGTGGGCTTGGCCTTTACTCATGAAGAGCCCCTCACCAAACTCATGACGGAATATTTGAGGTCATTTAGAGATTTGCCAGTATATGTATACCAATTCCAAACAAAATTCCGAAATGAGGCAAGAGCAAAAAGTGGCATCATGCGCGGTCGCGAATTTGTCATGAAAGATTTGTATTCTTTCTGCAGAGATGGAAAAGAACACAATGAATTTTATGAAAAAACAAAGCAAGCTTATGTCAATATTTTTGAAAAGCTTGGGCTTGGAGACAGAACATATATTACATTCGCTTCTGGCGGTTCTTTTTCAAAATATTCTCATGAATTTCAGACGATTACATCGGCGGGAGAAGATTCTATATTTATAGATGAAAAGAAAAAAATCGCTATAAACAAAGAAGTTCTAAACGACGAAGTCTTGAAAGATTTAGGTCTAAAAAAATCAGACCTCGTAGAAAAAAAAGCTGTGGAAGTGGGGAATATTTTCTCTTTGGGAAATCGTTTTTCCGAAGCGTTTGGGCTTCTATATACTGATGAGAAGGGCATAAAGAAGCCAGTGGTGATGGGTAGCTATGGAATAGGGCCTGGAAGAATAATGGGAACCGTCGCCGAAGTCCTTTCTGATGACAAAGGATTAGTCTGGCCAAAGAACATTTCTCCTTTTGATATTCATTTGATTTCTATTGAGGATAAAGGAGAGGTGGTCAAAAGAGAAGCTGACAAGCTTTATGAAACTCTTATAAAAAAAGGCATAGAGGTTTTATATGACGACCGAGACATTCGCGCAGGAGAAAAATTTGCAGATAGCGACCTTATCGGCATTCCAACTAGAATAGTAATAAGCGAGAAGACTTTGGAAAATGGAGAAGTTGAAGTGAAAGATAGAATGACGGGGGAGGTGGAGAGGAAAAAAGTGGGGGAGTTTTAGGTGGACGATTAATTTTTCATATAATATCGTCGATTTACTAACTTATATGCATATATTCAAAAAAGGAAATTTCAAACCACTTTCAAATAATTTCAAACAATTAGGTTTAGTTGCTCTGCAACAACTATCTGAGTTTCAAGATAAATTTAATATTCAAGATACTGACACTACAATAAATTCAATAAGAGATACTATTGTGGCAAGTTATCTCGGATTTGACTTGGTGAATTGGGATAAACATGGATTTGATGCTAAAAATAATAGAACAGATGAATTTCTGGAAGTCAAACAATGTAGTTTATCGGCCAAAAGGTGGGGAGGTACTTGGAATGATACGAATTTAGAGAAAGCGAGAGCTTTTTCTAATCCAAAATTATTTACGGTGATTGTAGTATGGAAAGGTGCGAGTGACTTACAATTTATGGTATATGGTCAAGATAAGCGTCTGGGCAAGTATCTTCGTGAGCGTATAAAGAACAGAAAGAAGGGAAGTCGTTCTACACAAAATATTGGAATAGAAAAATTGATAGAATGGGGTTTTTCCGTAATTATTCCACCCGAAAAAGATAAGAACCTTATGCTCAATCAGCTCTTAATATACAACAAGAAACTAGAAAAATTTCTTGATTTAAGAAAGATAAAAACTATAGAAGATTCTAGATAACTAAAATAATTTCTCTATTTTTTTGGTAGAAGTAATAACTCTTTCAGCAAGTTTAATATAATCTGGATTTATTTCAAATCCTATGTAGTTCTGTCCAAGCTCTTTTGCTATCGCACATTCAGAACCACTTCCAACGAAAGGCACGAGTACCACTCCGTCATTTTTAGGCATTGCAGACTTGATTAATTTTCTACAAAGTTCTAATGGTTTTTGAGTCGGATGTTTTACTATTTCATGATTGATATGATTCTTTAATTCTCTTGGCTCGTAAATGCCATTGCAATTTTTGCAAATAAACCATCTCTCATTCATGCCAGCTCCTCCCGCTAAAGCCGGTATTTTTATCACATCACGTGGCAATGCGCCACTTTCATGTGCATTATATATTGTCTTTTTACCATTACTACTATATCTACCGATAGTCCCTTTTCTTATTTTACCTGCAGCGCCATTTAAAAATCCTTGTGTGTAGGGTTCTCTGATCTCATCTTTATTGAAAATAGGTCTTTCTTTCCATGCACATATGATAGATTCATGACTTCTTTGCCAGAAATTTAAAGAAGTTACATTCTTATTAGTATAATGCCAAATTAACCATCTTTTATTGATTGAAATTTCTACCGAGAGAAAAGCTAATATCTCACTAAACCCGTAGATAAATAATGTTCCAGTCGGTTTTAGAATTCTCACCGATTCATCTATCCAACTTTTTGACCAATTTATGTATTCATTTAGCTCTCTCTTATCAATATTATTTCCGAAATCTTTTCCGATATTATATGGTGGATCGATAATTATCACATCGCAAGATTCATCTGGCAGCTTTTTAAGTCCATGTACACAATCGCCAAGAATAACCTTATTAATAGGTAAAATATTGACCTCTAGCTTTTTTTTCTTTTCTATTTGTTTAGTAAACATCTCCATGACATACATTATCTCTTATTCTATAACCTTATTCAATAAGATGTAGACACTAATGATTATAAACCCCTTTTTCCCATAGCATTTCTCATTGAATATGATAATGTATGGCTATGGCAAAGGATTCTATAAAGACTTGGAAAGAACGCCTCTATAACTATCTTTCAAATGATATTGGTATAGACTTGGGAACAGCCAATACTATTGTCTATTTGCGAGGGCATGGCATTGTGGTAAATGAACCATCAGTCGTGGCGGTGAACCAAAAGACTGGACAAGTGGTGGCTATAGGAACGGAGGCAAAAAACATGCTTGGCAGGACTCCGTCGCATATTATTGCCATCAGACCTCTAGTTGATGGCGTGATATCTGATTTTGAAGTGACAGAGGAAATGATTTCTTATCTGGTAAAAAAAGCCGAAGAATATTCAAAGAAAATACTTGGTCCGAGAGTTGTGGTGGGAGTGCCTTCTGGCGTGACAAGCGTGGAGGTTAGAGCTGTGCGAGACGCCACAAAAAATGCCGGGGCGCGAGAAGTCTATATAGTAGAAGAACCCATGGCGGGAGCAATAGGAATTCGCTTGCCGATACATGAGCCGATAGGAAGCATGATTATAGACATTGGCGGAGGAACTACAGATATTGCTGTCATTTCTCTTGGAGGCATTGTTAGGTCAAAAAATCTGAAGATAGCCGGCGATAAACTTAATGGCGACATCATGTTTTATATCAGAAATGAATTTAAAATTCTCATAGGTGAAAAAACTGCCGAATATATAAAGATAGCTACAGGAGCTGTTGTTCCCGGAGAATCTTTGGAGACAACCATTCGCGGGAGAGACCTTATCACCGGATTGCCAAGAGAAGTTGTCATCACTGATTCGGATATTCGTGAAGCGATGATGAGTTCTATTGACAATCTAATAGAAGCGGCAAAAGAAGTTCTTGAAACCACTCCTCCCGAAATACTTTCAGATGTTATGCACAGAGGAGTGCATCTAGTAGGTGGTGGCGCTCTCATAAAAGGTCTTGACGAGCTTCTTTCTATGGCATTGAAAATCCCTGTATATATTGCCGAGGACCCTCTTACAGCTATAGCCAGGGGCACAGGTATTATCCTTGAAGACCTTCAAAAATATCAAGATATATTGATAGAAAATGAAGATGAATTGTCTTCTCAAAAATAAGATGAATATCAATTTTAATATTCAACAAAAAAGAAGACCGTCATATTTACCTTTTAAAATCATTTTCGGCATAGCTATATCGTTGATAATAATTCATATCATAGCCCCAAGTGCTTTGTCATCTTTTTTCATCCCCATAGTTAGACCTTTCTGGAATATAGAAAACACTGTTCGTTATGGCAATGCTTTCATTTCCATATCGGATTTGGTAAAAGAGAATCAAGAATTGAATATGACACTAATCAAAAATCAGATGATTTATGTGCAAGCGAATTCAATGAAGAAAGAAAACGACGAGTTGAAAGAGATGTTTGGTCGTTCAATATCATCAAGACCGATTCTGGCTCAAATACTTAAGAAACCGCCTTTTTCAGCTTATGATACTTTTATTCTTGATGTGGGAAGAGATGTTGGAATTGAAAAGGGTAATATGGTATACGCTTTGGGTAATATTCCTATAGGAGAAATTGCTCTAGTGACTGATAATACTTCAAAGGTATTGCTTTATTCTTCTTCCGGCGGTAAATTTGATGTCCTAATCGGAGATTCCAATATAGAAGCTACAGCCATAGGCAAAAGCGGAGGAACATTTGAAATCACTTTGCCTCGCGATACCAAAATAGTCAAAGGAGACAATATAAAGATACCCAGTTTATCAGATTCTTTTCTCGGTACTGTGGAAGAAATAATATCGGAGTCATCTCACCCCTTTTCAACTATTCTTTTTCGTCAACCAATAAATATATATGAATTAAGATGGGTGATTGTTGATATGGCGAAGATTTCAAAGCGATTGGAAATAACTGCTGAAATAAAAGATAATTAAAAATGACAGTTGATAATAAAACATTTCGCATAATAGCTGGCGTGGCGATGTCTGGGTGTATAGTGTGGGGATATTGGTGGTTAACATGGGTTTTGGCGATATCCCTTCTCTTCATTTTTTATGATTATTATGAAATTATTTTATGGGGAATAATATATGACGCCATATATGGACTTCCTTTATCACAATTTTACAATATGCCATATATTTTTAGCATATCAAGCATTGTTCTTTTTACATTGGCTTTTTTTTTGAGAAGAAATTTGATTGCATATAAATAGAATGTCTTACTGAATATAAATGGATATAATTAAACATAATAAAAAAGCAAATTGGAAAGTAAAAAAGAGATAAGATGAAAAAAAATAAATACAGAGAAATAGACCCCGATGAGATTTTTATTGATTCGCGCAATCTTCCTCAATTTGATACGAATCAATTTGAAGGACGCCTAGACAAACCGATTTCAAAATTAAGTCTGTTATTTATTATTATCGTTTTTGTCTTTATAGCCGGTTCCTATCTGATTCAAGCGTGGAATTTGCAAATAAAAGACGGACAAAAATACGCCTTGCGCAGTGAAAACAATCGTCTTCGTCATATTCCTATCTTTGCCTCGCGGGGTGTCATATATGATAGAAATGGTGTGGAATTGTCATGGAATGCTCCAGGCGAGAATTCCGATGTTCCAGCGAGGAAATATAAGCCAATAGAAGGTTTGGCGCATGTCTTGGGATATATTCAATATCCTTCAAAAGACAGTTCCGGATTTTATTATCAAGAAGATTTTATTGGAATAGACGGAGTGGAAGAATATTATGATGATATTCTTCGTGGAATAAATGGATTAAAACTCATAGAGGTTGATGTTTATGGAAAAATCCAATCGGAAAATATTGTCAAACCGCCGAAACAGGGAGAAAGTATCGTTCTCTCTATAGATTCACGCGTGCAATCAAAGATGTATTCGGCTATAAGCGATATCGCTCATCGTGTGGGATTTGCGGGCGGGGCGGGAATAATTATTGATGTGACCAACGGAGAAATTATCGCCATGACAAGTTATCCCGAATATGATTCAGAAACCATGTCTTCAAAAACAGATGTGGTTAAAGTCAAATCGTATCTCAATAACAAAGATAAGCCATTTCTCAATAGAGTTGTAGACGGGCTCTATACCCCCGGCTCTATTGTTAAGCCATATATGGCTATTGGGGCTCTCAATGAAAAGACAATGGACCCATTAAAAAAGATACTAGCCAATGGCTCCATTTCTATAGAAAATGACTATGACCCAAAACTGTTCACTGTATTTAAGGATTGGAA
This sequence comes from Minisyncoccota bacterium, assembly GCA_036516895.1. Lineage (GTDB taxonomy): Bacteria > Patescibacteriota > Minisyncoccia > Phycocordibacterales > PALSA-1337 > CAIOGI01. The sequence goes on from DATDZD010000016.1 coordinate 22,956, forward strand.
AGTATTGGGCTGGCTTGATATGCGACATGCGATAGCCATGTCATCTGATGTTTATTTTTATCAATTAGGCGGTGGGTATAAAGACCAGAAAGGGCTTGGCATAACCAATATATATAGATATATGGATATGTTTGGCTTTGGTCGCAGAATAGAAAATTCATTTTTCACTGGAGCAAAGGGAACAGTTCCGTCTCCTCAATGGAAAAAAGATAATTTCAATGGAGAAAGTTGGAGACTTGGAAATACATATCATACATCTATAGGTCAGTACGGTTTTCAATCTTCACCAATACAGATTGCAAGAGCCGTGTCAGCTATTGCTGTGAAAGGCATACTGCGAGACCCTTCTATTATAAAAGGTCAAGTAGGACCAGTTCTCCGTTCTTTGGATATTCCAGAAAGTTATTTCAATATAGTCCACGAAGGCATGCGACTCGGAGCTGTTGAAGGGACTGGCAAAGCTTTGAATGTGGCTTATGTGAAAATAGCTACAAAAACTGGGACAGCCGAGCTTGGAGTGGAAAAAGCCAATGTTAATTCTTGGGTTACAGGATTTTTTCCTTATGACAATCCTCGTTATGCTTTTGTTATAGTTATGGAGAAGGGTTCGGTTCATAATCTCATTGGAGCTGTGGCGGCAATGAGAGAAGTATTGGATTGGATGAATGTTAATACTCCGGAATTCTTTGAAAACCGCTAAAACTATTACAGACTATTGAACCGTTACGCATTATTGACTTTAAAACAATATTTGTGATATGGTAAAGCAAAGGCCATAGACAGAAGGTAATTCGCTTAATGGCGGACATAATATCCTTCCGAGGTTTACTCTAGGGCTTCAGTAAAGGTCGTCTTATTTAGTAGAATAATATACAAATGGCACGCACAAAATTAGAAAAAAAGGAGATTATAAAGAAAGTTGAGGATATTGTAAACTCTGCCGAGTCGGTTGTTTTTGTCAATTTTCACGGACTTAAAGTGGGGGACACCATGAAGGTTCGTAGACAGTTGAGAAGCGAGGATGTGGAATTTTTTGTGGCAAAGAAAACGCTTGCTCGCAAAGCCCTTGAAAGTGAAAATTTGGGCAAGAAAATTGAAAGCAATCTGCCGGAATTGAGAGGAGAATTGGGTCTTGCGTATAGCAAAGACCTCACTGCTCCAGCTCGCGAAATATATGGATTTCAAAAAAAATTCAAAGACAGCATCTCTATACTAGGAGGCATATTTGAGTCAAAATATATGACAAAAGAAGAGATGTTGGTCATTGCTCTTATTCCTAAGCAAAAGACTCTTCAGGCCATGTTTGTCAATGTCATCAACTCGCCTATTCAGGGCTTTGTCATGGTTTTGAGTGAAATAGGCAAGAAAAAAGTCTAGGGAAAATTGGACAAAATTCTTTCTCTGGACACAAGCTCTTTTTTCTTCGGCAAGCTCAGAAAAAAGACTTCTGTCCATCAACGAATTTTGTCTCAATTTTCCGAGCCGATTTTACCAAGATATATTATCATTACTTATAATCAATAAATCATCAAAATGGAAAATAAAACAGAAATAATAGAAATTCCAGCGAAATTCAAATCTATTGTAGACTCAATAGAGAAAATGTCGGTATTAGACCTAAATGAGCTAGTGAAGCTTCTTGAAAAAAAGTTCGGTGTTTCAGCGACAGCCGTAGCTGTAGTCGCTCCAACGACAGGAGCTCCAACGACAGAAGAAAAGACTACTATGTCTGTTCATCTTGCGTCTGCAGGAGAACAAAAGATAGCGGTTATTAAGGTTGTCAAAGAAGTTCTTGCTCTTGGTCTCAAAGAAGCCAAAGACCTTGTAGATGCGGCTCCAGCTCTACTTAAAGATGGCATGAAAAAGGAAGATGCCGAAGCGCTAAAGAAGAAGATTGAGACAGCGGGCGGAAAAGTGGAGTTGAAATAGATTGCAAGAGCTCGCAAAATTGAACTCTACTGACTTTTATGGATATTCTCGCACAACTTTTTGGAAGCGTTCTCAGGGTGAAGCTTATGCGTCTTTTTCTTTTCAATAATGAAAACGCTTTTGGTCTGTCAGAAATCTCAAAAAGAGTCAAAACTCCTTCAGGTGAAGTGAGGAAAGAACTGACGCGTCTTATCTCGGCAAGCATTGTCAAGAAGAGGTCGGTGGTCAGGGAAATACATTCAAGAAAGAGCGCAAATCCTTCTGTGCATAAAATCCACGAACTAGGTTATTCTCTTGACCAGAAATTTCCTTATCTTTCCGCCCTAAAGACTCTTCTTATTACAGTTAGCTTGCATGCCGACGACTCTCTGATGAAGAAATTCACTAATATTGGCAGGATTAAACTTCTTATTGCGTCAGGAGTGTTTATTCAAGAATGGGATACTAGGGTAGACCTTCTCGTGGTGGGGGATGACCTTAGCATGAATAGAGTTGAAACTGTCATGAAATCTATTGAGTCGGAAGTTGGAAAGGAAATCTCTTATTCGGCGTTTGAGACTGAAGATTTTGAATATCGTCTCGGCATACATGACCGTCTTATAAGAGATATTCTTGATTCTTCGCATACTGTATTGATTGATAAGATTGGCTTAGAGACAAATAAATAGGTTTTTGTTATTTATAAGCTATCCACAAGCTCCCTTTGCATCAGCCGATGCCATAGGGATTTTGTGTGTTATAATTAATTCATTATTAAGTAAGTATTAGAAAATTAAAATTTTATGACTTTTGTACAAAATTGGGGTGAAGTTTTCACCAATTCATTACAAGGGATATGGTATGGAATAGCAAGCTTCATTCCTACTCTTGTTATAGCAATAATTGTTTTTGCAATCGGTTGGGTTCTCGCCGCTCTTATAGAGAAGGTGGTAGAAAGTGTTTTCAAGGCAATAAAAGTTGACAATGCTTTGAAAAGCGCTGGTTTTGAAGATGTTATGAAGAGAACAGGTCATCCTCTCAATTCGGGCATCTTTGTGGGAGCTCTTATCAAATGGTTTATCATCATTGTCTTTCTTATCGCATCATTTGATGTTTTAGGTCTCACTCAAGTCAATGATTTTCTAAAGGATGTAGTTCTCTCATATCTTCCTCAAGTCATCGTCGCTGTACTTGTTCTTATGGTGGCTGTGGTTATTGCTGAAACAATGCAAAAATTTGTTATGGCAAGCGCTCGCGCGGCGCATGTGAAGTCGGCTCATTTTCTAGGTGTCATCGCTCGCTGGTCTATCTGGATTTTTGCTATACTTACAGCGCTTTATCAGTTGGGTATTGCTCCAGGTCTTATTCAGACAGTTGTCATGGGTGTGATTGCCGGAGCGGCTCTTGCGTTAGGTCTTGCTTTTGGTCTTGGTGGCAAGGATTATGCTTCAGGAGTTATTGAAAAAACAATGAAGAGATTGGAGGAGAAGGAGTAGAAAATTTAAGGGTTTTTGTTCTGTGGACGAATTTCATCTCAATCTTACATAAGAGAAAACCGCTTTTATTTGGCGGTTTTTTTGATGACTATTGATTCTAACTTTCAAATCTTTATTTTTTATTGTATTATGATTTTAATATGAAACCTTATGACCACCTAAAGATAGAGAAGAAATGGCAGAAATATTGGGAATCAAAGAAGCTTTTTCAGGCAAAAGGAGATACTAAAAAAGATTTTTTTCGTAAAAAATTCTACTCTCTCATAGAATTTCCTTATCCTTCTGGAGACGGTCTTCATGTTGGACATATACGAAGCAATACAGCAATGGATATTATTTCTCATAAACGCAGGAGAGAAGGATACAATGTACTTTATCCCATTGGTTGGGATGCTTTCGGTCTTCCTACAGAAAACTACGCTATCAAGACTGGTATTCAGCCAGCAGTGGTCACGAAGAAGAATAGCGATATATTTAGACGCCAGCTCAAAGCTCTCGGCTTTTCTTTTGATTGGTCTAGAGAAATAAATACTACCGACCCAAAATATTACAAATGGACACAATGGATTTTTCTTAAATTTTTTGAAAAAGGTTTGGCGTATAAAAAGAAAATGTCTATCAACTGGTGTCCGAAGGACCTTATTGGTCTTGCCAATGAAGAAGTGGTGGATGGTTGTTGCGAGCGATGTGGGACTCCTGTGGAAAAACGGGAGAAAGAACAATGGATGTTGGCTATCACAAAATATGCAAACCGCCTAGATAAAGACTTGGATGATGTTGATTATTTGGAAAAGATAAAGATACAACAGAGGAATTGGATAGGGAAGAGCGAGGGGGCGGAGATAGAATTTGAAATTATCTTTAAAAATGGTGGCCACTCCGGCAAAATAACAGTATATACCACTAGACCAGATACAATATTCGGCACAACATACCTAGTGTTTTCTCCTGAACACCCTTGGGTTACTCTTGCTATCAATACAAATCACAAAAAAGTTTTTGATAATATAGAAGAAGTCAAAAGATATATTATAGAAGCTAAAAACAAAAAAGAATATGAAAGAATTTCAGTTGAAAAAGAAAAAACTGGAATTGAGCTAAAAGGTGTTATGGCCATAAATCCCGCCACAAAAGAAGAAATTCCAGTTTGGATTGCGGACTATGTTCTAGCGGATTATGGCACTGGAGCTGTGATGGCGGTGCCGGCTCATGATGAGAGGGATTATGATTTTGCGAAGAAATATGGGTTAGTAATCAAACAAGTCATAACTCCTTATAATACTGAAGTCGCAGGTTGTTTTATAGGTAAGGGCAAAATAATAAATTCAAATCAATTTAACGATAAAGATTCAGAATCAATAAAAAAAGAAATTACGGTTTTTGTTGGTGGAAAATGGGTCACAAAATACAAACTCCGCGATTGGATATTTTCTCGCCAAAGATATTGGGGGGAACCGATACCTGTGGTGCATTGTGAGAAATGTGGAACCGTGCCCGTTCCAGAAAAAGATTTGCCGTTGAAACTTCCAAAAGTTAAAAATTATAAACCGACAGAGACAGGAGAATCTCCTCTTGCAAGCATATCAAAATGGGTCAATACAAAATGCCCAAAATGCAAAGGAAAAGCAAAAAGAGAGACTGACACTATGCCAAACTGGGCGGGGTCAAGTTGGTATTATTTGCGTTATATTGACCCAAAAAATAAGAAAGCATTTGCTTCTATGGAAAAATTGGAATATTGGCTTGGCAAAGACAATACTGGAGGTGTGGACTGGTATAACGGAGGTATGGAGCATACTACTTTACACCTCCTCTATTCTCGTTTTTGGCATAAATTTCTTTTTGACTTGGGATTAGTACCAACAAATGAACCATACAAGAAGCGCACTTCGCATGGTCTCATATTGGCGGGGAAAAATGAGAAGATGTCAAAATCAAAAGGCAATGTGGTAAACCCTGACGATATTATAAAGCATGTAGGAGCAGATGCTTTGCGTCTATATGAAATGTTTATGGGACCTTTTGAACAACATATTTCTTGGGATGAAAATGGCGTGGTTGGTACGAAGAGATTTATTGAAAAGGTTTGGAAATTGCAGGAGAAGGTTGTGGACAGCTATGGTCAAGTTGATATCACAAGCGAAATTGCCATAGCTAATGGACAGGTTTCCGCGTCCTCTCAGCGACAGCAGGTCTCCCTTCGTGGCTTCGCCAGTCGGGAGATTGCTCTCGCTTGCGGACGCGACTTAACCATAGACAGAGGACGCGGATACGAAACTCTAGATATGGTAAATACTGACACACTCATCCACAAAACCATAAAAAAGGTTTCAGAAGATATTGAAAATATGAAGTTCAATACCGCTATCAGCTCTATGATGATATTGGTTAATGAGCTTGAAAGACAGCCAACAATTACAATAGAGCATTACTCAATTCTATTACAACTTCTCGCGCCTTTTGCTCCGCATGTCACAGAAGAATTGTGGGTAAATTTTGGCGAAAATACAAACAGCAACAAGTCAATTCACCTTTCTCCGTGGCCTCTATTTGACCAAAGAAAAATTATGGAAGCTTCTACAACTATTATGGTCCAAATTAATGGAAAAGTCAGAGGAAGTTTTATTGCAGATATTAATGCGAGCGAAGAAATATTAAAAAATACAGCTTTGAATATACGCGAAATAAGAAAATGGATAGATGATAAAGAAATATTGAAGACTATTATTATAAAAGGGAAATTGGTTAGTATAGTGACGCGAGATTATGGAACATCATAGATTACAGACAATATAAGAATATGGCAATAGACCAATATTTGACTTGTATACAATAAGGTGATACAACATATATACAATACAAAGTAATATAGAAGCTATATAAACAAATCTCATATGGTAAACATAACATTCAAACCAAAGCAATCAACCAAGAGACTTCTTTCTGTTCTACCAGACAGAGCTCGTGATGTTCTTATCAGCAGATATGGACTTGGCAAAAGTGAAAGAAAAATGACTCTTGACGCCATAGGAAAAACTTACGGCATTACTCGTGAACGCGTTCGTCAAATAGAAAATTACGCTTTGACCAATATCAGAAAATCGGACGCTTATAAAGCCGAAAAATCTGTTTTCAGCGAGCTTGAAGAACTCATTCATTCTCTTGGCGGTATTGTCGTTGAAGATGATTTTTTAGGTTCTTTATCAAAAGACAAGATTCTCCAAAATCACATCAATTTCCTTTTGGTGATTGGTGATTCGTTTAAGAAAAAGAAAGAAGATGAAGAATTCAAACACAGATGGCATGTCAATGAAGCGTTGGCAAAACAAGTTGAGGAATCTCTCAAAAAGCTTTATTCTAGTCTGACTGTCGCCGACCTTCTGCCAGAATCAGAGATGGTCAATAAATTCTTGGAACATTTGGAAGATGTTTCAGAAAAATACAAGAATCAAGAGGTGGTCAAAAGATGGTTGGGGCTTTCAAAATCTGTGGGGAAAAACGCCATAGGCGAATGGGGAGTATCTCATTCTCCAAATATAAAGACAAAAGGAATGAGAGATTACGCTTTTCTAGTTATTAGAAAACACGGTTCTCCCATCCATTTCAAAGAAGTGGCAAAGCAGATAAGCGCAATATTCAAGAAGAAAGCTCATGTGGCTACTACTCACAATGAACTCATAAAAGACCCCCGTTTTGTCCTTGTTGGAAGAGGTCTCTACGCTCTAGCTGAATGGGGCTATATGTCCGGAGTAGTCAAAGATGTCATAAAGAAAATATTAGAGAAAAATGGTCCTCTTAACAAAGAAGATATTATAGATAGGGTCATGAAAGAACGCTATGTCAAAGAAAACACCATTATGGTCAATCTGCAGAATCAGAAATATTTCAAGAAAAATAAGGAAGGAAAGTATCAGACAATTGGTCAAATAGTGACAGTCTAGTGAGACAGTCTATCATTTCAACATATACAGAGTTACAACCCTGTCCATTTTTTCTTCAATCGGCTATACTATAATGTATATGATTCGTTTCGGAGATTATATTCCTCTTTTATATCTACAATTTGAGCAAACACTTCTACCCGGTGTTTACAATTTTCTTGTCATATTTTCTCTTCCAACACTTACTTTGATTCTTCTCTGCATATTTTGGCCATTATGGGTGACTTATGTAAGGGCTAAAAACTTTTTTTCAATTAAATATACCGTCTTTGAAATAAAACTTCCGAAAGACACTTATAAGTCGCCAAAAGCCATGGAGCTCTTGCTTCACGCTATGCACAATACAGCCAATGGCAACAATTTGGCTCAATTTTGGAAAGGAGAGACTAGGCCATGGTATTCTCTTGAACTCATTTCAATAGAAGGCAGGGTCAAGTTTATGATTTGGGCGGAAGACAGGAGAAAGATTGGACTCATGTCGGCTCTTTATGCCCAATTTCCCGGAATTGAGGTGCGTGAGGTGGAAGATTATGCCAAAAGTGTGCATTATGACCCAAAGACTATGAAGATTTGGGCGTCTGAATTCAAATTTACAAAAGACGACCCATATCCTATTAAAACATATGTTGATTATGGTCTTGATAAAGACCCAAAAGAAGAGTTTAAAGTTGACCCTTTAGTGCCGGGTATTGAATTCTTGAGTGCGGTTGGACCAAATCAACAAATTTGGATACAGATTATGATAATAGCTCATATTAAAGGTCAGAAAAAACCCGGACATTTATTTAAAAAAACTGACCTTTGGAAAGACAAGGCCAATGCGGAGATTGACAAGATAATGCAACGCCATCCAGAGACAAAAGTGGCGGGGAAATTGAATAAAGATACAGGTCGCATTACTCCGCCAACTTTGAGCGACCACGAAAAAGAAATTGTCACAGCTCTTGGCAGAAGCATAACCAAATTGCCATTTGATGTTGGTATTCGTGTTCTATATATAGCCAAGAAAGAAGCGTTTGATACTCCATTTGGCATTGGAGGTTGTATTTCTTTCTTTAAGAATTTTAATACAGAGCATCTGAATGGCTTTCGTCCCGATGGAGATAAATGGACAAACACACTTGATGCTCCATGGAAAGATTTTAGGGATATTCGCAGGAATCGCTATTCCAATATGGGGCTTTTGGCTTACAAGATGCGCTCGTATTTTTACCCCCCTTTTGATGCTACTCCTCTTGTTCTCAATACAGAGGAGCTCGCGACTATTTACCATTTTCCCGGCTCTGTTTCCAACGCTCCGGGTTTGGAAAGAGTTCCTTCAAAGAAGAGCGAAGCTCCTGCTAATTTACCAATCTAGTCTTGCCTCATAATTCTGAAATTAATATATGGCTTATACCCCAACTCCCACATCGCCTTTTCCCAGAGATTCTTTATCTGGCAGAAATGTCTCACCTATCTATACTTTTCCGTGGAAATCTTTCTTATGGAGATTTTTCTCTGTCGCATTGGCGATTCTCATCATTCTATTTTTTTATAATACTCGTCCACCAAAAGCTTTTCCGTCTGGCTTTATTTTCCATATAGAGAAAAATACATCTCTCTCCGATATAGCCGACATGTTAGTGAAGAAAAGAATCATTCGTTCACAGTTTATTTTCAAAGCAAGCACGGTTTTTTTCAATCTTAATTTGAAAGACGGTGTTTTTGCTGGCGAGTATCTTTTTCAAGAACCGACAAATGTATGGACTACGGCCTACAGAATGGTAAAAGGCGACCAAGGTCTTCCCAGAATAAAAATATCTATTCCAGAGGGAAGTACGGTAGATGATATAGCTTTTATTCTTCAGAAAGAAATTCCAAACTTTAATGCTCCATATTTTGTAAAAGTCGCAAAAAGTGCTGAGGGTTATCTTTTTCCGGATACATATTTCTTTTATCAAAATACTACCGCTCTTGAAATCGTGGATTCTATGCGTAGGACATTTGATGAGAAATTACAAGGGCTTATTTTCAATATAGGGCTTTCTAGAAGAAAAATAGAAGATATTGTAACAATGGCATCCATAATAGAGAAGGAGGCCTCAAGCACAAAAGATAGGATGCTTATTGCCGATGTTTTATGGAAACGCCTTGATGAAGGGATGTTGCTTCAGACAGACCCAACTGTTCTTTATATCACTTCAAATCTTAATAACGGTCATGTTTCTATAGCCGATACAAAAATAGATTCTCCATACAATACTTATAAATACAAAGGTTTGCCAAAAGGACCCATTTCAAATCCTAGTTTGGATGCTTTGAAGGCGAGTATAAATTCTACAAAGAATCCATATTTTTATTACTTGGCGGATAAAAAGGGGAATATGCATTATGCTGTGGATTATGAAGGGCATTTGGAGAATAAAGATAAATATTTGAGGTAAAAGAACAGTATCCGCAACCTCTCGGCGACAGCAGGTCTCCCTTCGTGGCTTCACCAGTCGGGAGACTGCTCTCGCCTGCGGTTGCGACAAGTTTGGAAAGTTGCAAAAAATTATTTTTTTATGAATATTTTAACTATTTCTCTTGCTTTAAATACATTTTGTAGTAATATGATTATTAGACAGCACCTTTTGTAAGGTGCTTTGACTTTTTGAAAACCACAAACAAAAATCAACGACATAAACCTATGATATATAGAATGTATCGTCAGATTAACAGTGGCTTGGAATATGGTTTCTATATTGAAACCACAAGCCAGCTGTCAGGGCAATCACTCAAAAAATTAAAATGGCTTATTGCGGAAACATTTGAAGTGGAAAAAACTAGACCAGGACCTCAATACCAAGGTAGATTTGTGGTTGAGATAGGACCACGATTGTCAATTGAAACCCCATTTTCATCCAATGCTGTGGCAATAGCGCATAACATGGATATTCCTGAAGTCATTCGCATCGAGCGGACTCATCTGCACATTACAGGTGACTCTGGAAAAGGAAGGGCATGGGCACTACAAAAAATTGATATAATGACCGAACAACATTACCCAAATGGGATTGGGGGCTTTGACACCGGCACTGCGCCGGAACCAGTCAAAGTTGTTGACCTTCTCGGTTTTGGACAACTTCTTCTCAGGGAAATAAACTCTGAGCTTGGTTTGGGCATGGATGACAATGATATTGAATATTACTACAATCTTTTTGTACACACTCTCAAAAGAAATCCGACTGATGTTGAATTGTTCCAGCTAGGCAATGCGAACAGTGAGCACAGCCGGCACTGGTACTTCAAAGGCAAGATGGTCATCGATGGACAGACAATAGAAAAGACTTTGATGCAAATCGTCCAATTTCCATTGGTCAATCTCAATAGGCAGAACAGACAGCATACGAGTCTGGTCGCCTTCAAAGACAACGCCGGAGTAATCAAAGGATTCAGCACACGCCTTATCCTGCCAGTCACTCCGGGCAAACCTTCGGAAATGCGAGTCCTCGATAAGGTGGTCCATATCACTTGTACCGCAGAGACGCACAACCATCCGACATTCGTCGCGCCCTTCCCCGGTGCCCAAACAGGCGCAGGTGGACGGATACGCGACAACACAGCAGTCGGGCGTGGAGGCATCGTTGGTATCGGTGTCGCCGGTTACTTTGTCGGAAACCTTTTCATTCCCGGATATCAAATTCCGGGCGAGGTTGTCGGCAGAGACAAGCCATCGAAATACGCTTCGCCTCTCTCAATTCTCATTGAAGGCAGCAATGGCGTATCAAGCTATGGCAATCAGTTCGGCGAACCCCTCACACTGGGCTTTACCCGAACTTTCGGTAAGCTTATCGGAAGCGAATGGCGTGAACCTCGCAAGCCGATACTCTACAGTGGTGGCGTTGGTCATTTATTTGATGGACACATCACCAAAGAGACACCTGAAGTTGGAATGCTCATCGTGCGCATCGGCGGTCATGCCTATCCCATCGGGGTCGGCGGAGGCTCAGCTTCAAGTATGATGCAGGGAGAGAATTCCGAGTCGCTCGATTGGAACTCCGTTCAGCGCGGAAACGCAGAGATGGAGAATCGTGCGAACCGGGTCATTCGAGCCTGTGTCGAAATGGGAGATAAAAATCCCATCTCGAGCATTCACGACCAAGGTGCTGGAGGACCATCGAATGTTCTTACTGAACTCCTCGAACCTCTCGGTGGCAAGATTGACATTCGTGGCATCGTGCTTGGCGACAAGACGATGTCTGTTCTCAAAATCTGGAGCGCCGAATTCCAAGAAGGATATGGACTCCTGATCAGGGTAGAACAGGTCGGGCTTTTCAAGTCGGTTTGCAAACGCGAGCGCGTCAACTGCGAAGTTCTAGGAGAGATTGACGGCAGTGGAAACATTGTCGTTCTTGATTCTCAAAACGGGACAACGCTCGTCGAACTGAACCTGGGGCATATTCTTACGAACATGCCCCAGAAGACATTCGAGTCAAACCGGCGGACCGAAAGCTTCAAGCTTTTGGTCTTGCCGAATATCACTATCGGCGAAGCAATCCGGACGGTATTTAAACTTCCTAGTGTGGGCTCAAAGGGATTTCTTGTCAACAAGGTAGACCGAAGCGTCACTGGGCTCGTAGCACAACAGCAATGTTGTGGTATCGCTCAGATTCCGATTGCAAATGTCAGTGTCAATGCGCAGAGCCATTTCGGTCTGACTGGATCCGCTTGCGCTATCGGAGAAAATCCGATTCGGATGCTCATTGATTCGGAAGCTGGCGCTCGAATGGTTGTGGGAGAATTCCTCACCAATATGGCGTCAGTGGTAATCAGCAACATCGGAGACATCCGGTGCCGTGCAAACTGGATGTGGCCTGCAAAACTGCCTCACGAAGGTGCCCTTCTCTATGACGCCACTCAAGCCATGTCAAATTTGATGATAGACTTGGGCATCGCAGTTGATGGAGGAAAGGACAGCCTTTCAATGGCTGCGATGGTACAAGGAAATCTAGTAAAAGCTCCTGGAAGTTTGGTGATATTTGGATACGCATCCGTGCCTGACATTACGAAAAAGGTTACACCGGATATAAAAAAACCCGGCAAGAGTGTTTTGGCACTCATTGATCTTGGACAAGGTAAAAATCGCCTTGGCGGTTCTGCTCTGGCTCAAGCGTTCAATCGACTCGGTGACGAAACACCTGATGTTGATGATCCGAAACTCCTCAAGAATGCATTTGAGGTAATGCAGATTATAATCAACGAAGAACTGATTCTGTCTCTGCATGATCGAAGCGATGGTGGCCTCATAACTGCAGTTGCTGAGATGTGCATGGCGAGCCGGTGCGGATTCACTCTAAAGGTCACGAGTTGGAATGTGGTGGACCACATGGATGTTATGGATGAGTTATTCGCCGAAGAGCTCGGTTTCATCATGGAACTTGACCCTCAAAATGAAAAACTAGTTCGAGTTATCTGTGATAGATTTGGCATTCCATTCACATGGATTGGAACAACTGAATCAACTGAAAGGTGTGTCATTCGTGATGATTACAAAGAAATATTTAGTGTAACTACCAGAGAACTTCGTCTTTGGTGGGAATCAACAAGCTATCATATTGAGAAACTGCAGGTTACCCCCGAATGCGCTAAGGTGGAATATTTTGGACATAACTATCGTTTGCTTAATAATATCGATACAGCTCCATCGTATAAGCTCTCATTCATTCCAGCAACAACGCTCCCGGAAGTTTTGGAAGCACGAGACAAACCTCGCGTTGCAATATTGCGCGAGGAAGGTACGAATGGTGACAGAGAAATGCAAGCTGCATGTCTGGCAGGAGGTCTTGCTCCATGGGATGTCACAATGAGTGATCTCCTTGAAGGCAGGATCGATCTGGATTATTTTCAGGGTATCATCTTTGCCGGTGGATTCTCCTATATGGATGTGTTTGATAGTGCGAAAGGATGGGCAGGAACAATTCTTTTCAATGAAAAGTTGAGAGAGATGTTCGACAAATTCTATTACGCTCGCCGAGATACGTTTTCACTCGGTGTGTGTAATGGTTGTCAGCTCGTGGCTCTTCTTGGACTTGTTCCGTTCGTTAGTGATGCGGAGAATCAGGTTTATGGCAGACCAACAGATCAGTATCAACCAAGGTTTATTCACAACACTTCGGGCAGGTTTGAGTCTCGATGGGTACAGGTGGAGGTTCTCCCAAGCCCATCGGTGCTTCTTGCCGGGATGGAAGGTTCAAAACTTGGTGTGTGGGTCGCTCATGGTGAAGGGCGCTTAGTGTGCTCTCACAAAAAAGTGGCTGGGAGAATAAAAGAACACAACCTTGCTCCTTTCGCATTCATTGATCCATCAGGGTGTCGAACAGAGGTGTATCCGTACAACCCAAATGGTTCGCCAGACGGGATTACGGCACTCTGCTCTCCGGATGGTAGGCATCTTGCAATGATGCCTCATCCAGAACGTTGTTTCCGTTTGTGGCAATGGCCTTGGATGCCAGAGTCTTGGAGAAAGCTCGAGGCTTCACCATGGCTTAGAATTTTTCAGAATGCCAGAACATGGTGTTGGGAAAACAGGGCTTAGGGTAATGTTCCAAAACCAATCCGACCTCTTGCATAGCGACGCAAGGGGTTTTTTATTAAAAACTGCTGTGTTGATTTCTTTCAAAATAAATTTATTTCAAATAGACTGGGAGTCGTTTTAGTAAACAAACCCAAGAAGTGATAATATAAATTTACAAATGAATATGGCTAGAATTTGGAATAGATATAAACAGACGAATACCTCTCTTGGCAAGAAGGTCTTTATTGGCATGTCCGGAGGAGTGGATAGCTCTGTTTCCGCTGTATTACTAAAAAAACAAGGATATGATGTGACCGGGGTTTTCATCAAAGTCTGGCAACCTGAATGGCTTGCAAATACTTCTGTTTGCACTTGGAGAGAAGACCGACTTGACGCCATGAGAGTGGCGGCAAAGATTGATATTCCTTTTATTACTCTTGATTTAGAAAGGGAATATAAGAAAGAAGTGGTAGACCATATGATAAGCGAATACAGGGTTGGAAGGACACCTAATCCTGATGTGATGTGCAACGCTTATGTGAAATTTGGCGGATTTTTTGATTGGGCTATGAAACAAGGCGCGGATTTTGTGGCGACGGGGCATTATGCACAGATTGTTAATATTAAAAGCAATGGGGCAGAATTGACTTCTGAAGGAACTCTCGGAGCCGCGAAGGCGGCGAGAGGGAGCGCGCCGTCAGCAGACGGCGACGCGTGTCCTGAAGAAGTCAATTCTGCCCCATTGCTTGCTATGGGTATTGACTCAAATAAAGACCAATCATATTTTCTCTGGACATTAAAAAGAGAACAATTGCTACACATTTTATTTCCCGTTGGAAATATTTCAAAACCAGAAGTGAGAAAATTGGCAAAAAAATTTGGTTTACCAAATGCGGAAAAAAAAGATAGTCAAGGTCTTTGTTTTATAGGTAAAATAGATGTTAAAGAATTTCTATCTCATTATATGCCTGCGAAGAAAGGCAATGTTCTAGATGTAAAAGGGAATATAATCGGCGAACATGACGGTTCTTTCTTTTTTACCATAGGAGAAAGACATGGCTTTACTATTACGAAAAAGACTCCGAATGACGAGCCATATTATATTATCTCAAAGGATATAAGAGAAAATACCATAACTGTTTCAAATAAATCCAAGCAAGGTCATTTACCAGATGGTCAAAGAGAGGTGAAATTGAAAGATGTTAATTGGATAAGCGGAAAGCCACCAAAAGTTGGGAGAATATTGCAAGCGAGATCAAGATATCGTGAGCCATTGCAAAAAATAAAAATCATAGATGAAGTGATAAAAACAGTCGTTACTGTTCACAATCATGAATTAACCATACAATTTGAAAGACCGCAATATACTCTTTCATCTGGGCAATCTCTAGTCATATATGATGGAGATATTTGTTGGGGGGGAGGGGTAATTGTGATATAATTTTCTTATGAGCAATTCTATGACCATCACCAAAGCTGATGGTACAAAAGAAAATTTTGAAGAATATAAACTTACTGATTCTCTAAAGAGGGCTGGAGGGTCAGCTGATATTGCCAGAAATATTGTCGGCCATATCAAAGGAGACCTACAAGATGGCATGCCCACAAGTCAGATTTACGAAAGAGCTTTTTGTTTATTGAGAGAATATTCTATACCCATAGCTGTCAAATACTCTCTTCGTAGAGCTCTTTCGGAACTTGGTCCAGACGGTTTTCCTTTTGAAAAATATGTGTCCCGCATCTTCAATGCTTGGGGATATAAGACTCTTACAGACCAAACTGTTTCTGGGTTATGTGTTTCTCATGAAGTAGATGTCGTAGCTTGGAAAAGAGACAAGCTTGCTATGGCTGAAGTAAAATTCCATAATGAATTTTGGCTCAAGTCTGACCTCAAGGTGATTCTTTATGTCAAAGCCAGATTTGACGACTTGCGCCAAAGTTCTTTCAATTATGGAGGAATTGCGCAGAAATTAGATGAAGGGTGGATTATTACAAATACAAAGTTTACAGACCAAGCCATAAAGTATGGAGAATGTCAGAATATAAAAATGATGGGCTGGAATTATTCGCGTGGCAATCTTCATGATGTCATTGAGGAATTGCATTTGCATCCCTTTACTTGTCTTATCTCTCTTTCTAATGTTCACAAAAAAGATTTGCTTAGGAAAGGCGTTGTGCTTTGCTCTGACATACTCAATCATCAAGGATATTTGAAAGAAATCGGTATGAATACAGAAGATATTCCAAAAGTCATTGAAGAGGCAAATATAGTTTGCGGTTCATAACTTTCCCAGACTTCATTTATATATTTTATCTATGTCAAAGACCGACCTCATGAAGAAAATAAAAGATGAAGTTATGGCATTATCTTCATCACCACTTTATAGATATCGTGCAGAGAATAATTATTTTCCAGTCATAGGTGAAGGCAGTCATGATGCTTGCATTATGTTTGTAGGAGAAGCTCCTGGTAGAAATGAAGCCAAGACCGGAAAGCCATTTTGCGGAGCGGCGGGTAAAATATTGGATGAACTTTTAGAAAGTGTTGGAATAGACAGAAAAACCGTTTATGTCACGAATATTGTGAAAGACCGTCCTCCAGAAAATAGAGACCCATCTCCAGACGAAATAGAATCATACGGGCCTTTTTTGGATAGACAAATAGAGATAATACAGCCAAAAGTTATAGCCACACTTGGTCGTTATGCTATGGGCTATATTATGAAAAAATTTGATTTGGATTTGGAACTTGAACCAATAGGACAAGCTCATGGAAAAGCGTACAAAGCTGAAGCGTCCTATGGACCTATAAATATTGTGACCCTATATCATCCCTGTGTGGCAGTATACAATAGGAAAACATTGGATACTCTCAAGAAAGATTTTGAGATATTAAAGAAATATTGATTTCATTCCTTTTACAATTAGGATGATGAAGGTGAATGGGTATTTTTTTAATTTAATTTTTATTCATTCTTATTTTATGATAAACTTTCCCCATGACTTCAGCTATGACCTCATCTGAAATCCGTTCAAAATTTCTAGAATTTTTCGAGAAAAAAGGGCATAAAATAGTCTCATCGTCTTCTCTTATACCGAAAGATGACCCCTCTGTTCTTTTTACGACTGCTGGAATGCAACAATTCAAGCCATATTATACAAATGACAAGTCAGCTCTAAAAGATTTTGGCTCAAAGAATACAGTCTCAATACAGAAATGCATAAGGACTTCCGATATAGAAGAGGTGGGGGATGATAGTCATAACACTTTTTTTGAGATGCTTGGTAATTTTTCTTTTGGCGGTTATGGCAAGAAAATGGCGATTGAATATGCTTATGAATTTATAACTAGAGAGATGGGTTTGGATATTTCATATGTTTCTGTTTTTGGCGGTCTCAAAGATAGTTATCTCGAAAGAGATGAAGAGTCTAAGAAGATATGGCAAGCGCTTGGTATCAGAGATATAAGAGAAGAGGAGATGAGCGATGTCTTTTGGGGGCCTACGGGTAACTCTGGACCTTGCGGTCCAACAACAGAAATATATTGTAAAAATATAGAAGGTGAAAATATAGAGATTTGGAATATTGTCTTCAACGAGTTTTATTGTCATGGTTCTCGCGAACAGCTTCTCAATGCACCAAATGAAATCAAGATTGAAAAACTGCCTTTTCTTGGTATTGATACTGGCATGGGATTTGAACGCTTGCTTTATATTGTTCAGAGAAAAAAAAGTGTTTTTGAGACGGATGTCTTTCAGTCGGTGATGGATAAGATAAAGGTTAAATCAGAGAATTGGAATATAAAATCAGCTAGAATCGTTGCGGACCATGTCAAAGCTTCCATATTTATGATTGCCGATGGAGTCGCGCCTTCAAACACCGATAGGGGTTATGTTTTGAGGAGATTATTGCGTCGCGCGACAAGGTATGCAAAAGTCGTAGATTTAAAGATATATCTGTCCGAATTAGTAGATTTTGTGTTAGACGAATACAAGGGATTCCATGAAAATATTTTGAAAGATAAGATTGAAATAAAAAAGGAAATAGATAAAGAGGTTGAGAAGTTTGACAAGACGATAGGGATTGGACTAAGAGAGTTCAATAAAATTTCCACAACTGATATTTCTGGCAATTCTGCCTTTACTCTTTTTTCATCATACGGTCTGCCAATTGATGTTATTATAGATTTAGCGAAAGAAAAAAAACTAGTCGTTGATGTTGAGGGTTTTGAAAAAGAGTTCAAAAAACACCAAAATCTTTCCCGCACTGGAGCTGAGCAGAAGTTCAAAGGCGGTTTGGCTGATACGAGTGAAATGTCAAAAAGATATCACACAGCTACGCATCTTTTACATCAAGCTCTCCATGATGTTTTAGGCAAAAGTGTGATGCAAAAAGGTTCAAATATTACTCCCGAAAGGTTGCGTTTTGATTTTTCTCATGACTCAAAAATGACAAGTGAAGAAAAAAAGAAAGTGGAAGACATTGTCAATCAAAAGATTGGAGAAGATTTGCCAGTGCAACAAGCGATTCTACCTAAAGCCGAAGCGGAAAAGATTGAAGCTAGGCATTCTTTTGATGAGAAATATGGCTCTGAGGTTTCAATCTATTATATTGGAAAGAATATGAAAGATGCTTATTCAAAAGAATTTTGCGGAGGTCCTCATATTGTAAATACCAAAGAGCTTGCAGGACCAGAAGGAAAATGGAAGTTCAAGATTTTAAAAGAAGAAGCGTTGTCGCAAGGAGTGAGAAGAATAAAAGCTGTTCTAGATTGATAATTTCAAGTGAATATGTGCATAAGTTGATATTTGCACGAAGCTCTCGATTTAATTCATGTGTGTTATAATTTTACCATGGTCTCTCTTGTGATTGACATCCAAAGCGGGCTTGTGCGAGGCGCTCTCGTGTCTTTTGAAAAAGATGATATTCCCAATATCATTCATTTAGTTTCGCGAGCGATTGTTCACAAAGGACATCCTAAAGGAGATTTTCTTACAGAAGCGATGTTTTCTGCTGTTCATGAAGTTTCTTCACAAGTAGTGAGGGAGGGCATATCGCGCATGAAATTGTCTCTGGCTTCTATTGCATCAGTTCATTATATTCTGTCTTCGCCATGGATTATTTCTCAAGCGAAAACAATCAATATTCAATATGATGTTGATACGGAAATAACAGAATCTATGATAAATAAGATTTTGGATGAAGAACGAGTCTCCCTTCTCTCTAAATTTAAGAAAGAGGATTTAAGCCAAAAATACGATTTTGACCTGACATTTATAGAGCAAAAAGTATTTGATGTTCGTTTAAATGGTTATTCCGTCTTTAAATATGAAGGGAAGAAAACCAAGCGATTTGATATATCTTTTGCTGTCACTTTAAGTTCGCAGAAAATTCTTGATAAAATACATGAAGCGGTTTCTAGAACAGTGCATATTAAAGAGAAATATCATCATTCTGGACTCATCTTGCAATATATTGCCTTGCGCTCTTTGATTGATAAACAAGAATACATGTCTGTTCATGTTCATGGAGAGCTCACCGATATTATTGTCATAAAAAAAGGTTTAAGTTCTTCTATTGCATCATTTCCCCACGGAATATCCACATTCTTCAGAAAGATGTCAACTTTATTAAGAAATACCATAGAAACAAGCAGTTCTATGGTCTCAATGTATGTGGATAATCATATACATGACATAGAAAAAAATAGAATAAAAAAAGTTCTTGCTCCTCTTATCAAAGATTGGCAATCACAACTCCTCAAATCTTTTACTGCCAACCAAAACAATAAAATCATTTCTTCAAAAGATATAGCTTCTTCTGATTCTATTCCGAATTTTGCGCCAAAATTGGTCTATCTTTCTGTTTGTTCTTCCTCAAATAAATATTATAAGATTTTCAAGGAAGCGCTTGAAGAGATGGGCTTTGAAGTTGTGACTTTTGATAAATCTCTAATGAAAATCTACATGACGGCTTTGTCTCAACTTTCCAATATTTAGCGCAATCATGATATAATCAAAAATATTGCATGGATAAAAAGATTTTACAAGATATTATTCCTTCCGACAGACGCACTATACGAAATATTGTGCCCGATAGATTTTCTAGAAAAATACCTATAAAGACGCAAGTGAAAATCAAGGAAAAAACTGAAGGTAAGGGGAAAATAGACAGGAATTCAAATTCTAATCCTAATAGAAGAAGTTTTTCTGGGATAGTCGTCACCTTTGTTGTGATATTTATCGGTATTGCTCTTATTGCCACCGCAGTATCTCTTCTTTATTCAAAAGCTGTTGTCACTATTACCCCAAAGATAGCCAACTTTGATGTTTCCGCTTCTTTTACGGCTAAAAAAGACGCTGTCTCGCCAGACCTTCCTTACGAATTAATGATTTACTCTGATACTTTAAATAAGACAATACTTGCCGCAGATGGACCTCTTTTGGAAACTAAAGCCAAAGGTATGGTTATTCTATATAATGAACAATCTATACAGCAGAAGATTGTGGCAGGCACGCGACTCTCCAATGACTCTGGACTCATACATCGCACCACGACTACTGTAGTCATTCCGGCTATGAAAACAGTCAGTGGCAAAAATACATTCGGTAATATATCAGTAGGAGTGATTGCTGATAAGTCAAGCAATACATATAATATGCCTATCATTGATACTCCTGTTGTTTTCAGAGTAGTTGCCTATAAAGGAAGTGATAAATACAACACTGTTTATGGAAAATTAAAAACTGCTATCTCTGGCGGTTTTTCTGGTAAAAAGAAGATAATTTCTAGCGAGCTTCAAAAAGTTGCTATAAAAGATTTGGAGAAATCTCTTGAAATCAATCTCTTGCGCAAAGTGAAGACATTGGTTCCAGAAGGTTATCTTTTCTACAAAGATAGTTATGATATTGATTATGAAATACTTGAGCCAGTATCAAAAGACAAAGACACTGCGGATATATCAGTCAGGGGAACTATATATGGAGTAATATTCAAGAAAGATTCTCTCGTCAAATCAATAGCCAAGAAAGAATTGGATAGATTTCCCTCTGCAACCTATGAAATAAAGGGAATGGATGGACTCGCATTTTCTATAACAAATAAAAAAGATTTTAAAGCCAAGAAGGGAAGTTTGCTGATGTTTAATCTCAAAGGACCTATTACTATAGTGGGCACATTTAGAGAAGATGCTTTAAAAAATGAGTTAAAAGGCACATATCTCAAGCAAAGTAACACTATATTTACTCATTATCCCGCCATTGCTAACGCTTATGCCATGATTACTCCATTTTGGATGAGGTCTTTTCCTAATTCTACCGAGAAAATCATTATAGATATCAAAAATTGACTTTCCATAGACAGTTTGTTACTATTATCAAATGTGCAAATTGATTGTGCTCTAAAGAGCCGATAATAAAGTTATCAGGGAAATTAAAAGGACAATAAAAGCATTAAATAAGTTGATAAACAAAGAGAATAGCAAGCAAAAGTCGCTAGAAAATATAGCTTATGGAGTTATAGTTGAAGCTCTTCCAAACACCCTTTTCCAAGTAAAGATTGATGGGAAAGATGATAT
Source organism: Minisyncoccota bacterium (assembly GCA_036516895.1). GTDB lineage: Bacteria > Patescibacteriota > Minisyncoccia > Phycocordibacterales > PALSA-1337 > CAIOGI01. Next base: position 44,412 of record DATDZD010000016.1, read on the forward strand.
TGTGATGGCTTATTTGGCTGGTAAAATGAGAATGCATCGCATTAAAGTTCTTATTGGTGACAAAGTGGAGCTTATGTTGGATTCATATGGAGGAAGGGCTAGGATAAGCAAGCGTCTTTAGTTATTTATATAATAATATGAAAGTAAAAGCATCAGTCAAAGCCATTTGTCCAAAGTGTAGCGTTGTCCGCAGAAAGGGCTATGTATATGTTATTTGCACTGCCAATCCTCGTCATAAACAACGACAAGGTTAAATAAAAATATGCGCATACTTGGTGTTACAATTCCTGATACAAAAAGAATTGAGATTGCTCTCACAAAACTTTATGGCGTCGGAAGGTCTCGTTCTGCTTATATTCTAAATAAAGCAAAAGTAGACATTTCTTTGAAACCAAAAGACCTGTCTGTAGAACAAGAAAATGAGATAAAAAAGATCATAGAATCAATGCGCATAGAAGGAGATTTAAGACGGGAAACAGCTTCAAATATAAAACGCCTAAAGGATATCAAATCATATAGGGGCTCTCGCCACGCCAGAAAACTTCCTGGAAGAGGTCAAAGGACCAAGACAAATTCTCGCACCTTAAGAGGCAATGTAAGGAAAACAATGGGTTCTGGAAGAAAGAAAGAAGAAAAGAAATAATATTTATTTATGGGAAAAAAAAGAATTGTCACAACCGAAGAAAAGCCGGGCAATACTGGGAAAAAAGTTCCAGAAAAAGGAATTGAAAATATTTCCGAAAATATTTCCAATGATATGTCAAAGAACGTTAGAAAGGATACAACAAGTAGAGATAAAAGCTCTGAGAAAAAAAAAGAGACAAATGACTCTGCTTCAAAACAGGTTTCCTTTCGTAAGAGACTTGATACTGGCATACTTCATGTTCAATCCACATACAACAATACCAAAGTCCTTTTGACGAACAATAATGGTCAAGCAATCATGTGGTCTTCAAGCGGTTCTCTTGGTTTCAAAGGAGCCAAGAAAGGCACGCCTTTTGCAGCGGCGAAAGTCGGCGAAACCTTGGCTGTAAAAGCCCAATCTTTGGGTTTGAAGGAGATTTCTGTCGTTGTAAAAGGAGTCGGTTCTGGACGAGAGTCGGCCATTAGAGGATTTATTTCAAAAGGGGTAATAATATCTTCCATAAAAGATTCAACTCCTGTTCCTCACAATGGACCCCAACCGAAGAAGCCTCGCAGAGTCTAAGTCAAACATTATATATTTTATGATTATAGGACCAAAATACAAAATTGCGCGACGACTAGGTGTCTCTGTTTTTGAAAAAACACAGACACAAAAATATGCCATGCGTCTTGGCCAAAAAGCTCAAAGAGCGCAGAGTCAGAGTCGTCCCAAAGCAAAAAGCAATTATGGTCTTGGCATGTTGGAAAAGCAGAAAGCCCGCTATAGTTATGGTATTACTGCCAAACAGTTTGGAAAATATGTCAAACAAGCCATAGAAAAAAAAGGCAATTCATCAGAATTGTTAATCCGCACTCTTGAGGGTCGTCTTGATAATGTGGCTCTAAGGTCTGGATTTACCACTACACGGCAAGCTGCTAGACAAATGGTCTCCCATGGTCATTTGACCGTAAATAGTGATATAGTGACTATTCCTTCTTATGAAGTCAATGTGGGTGATGTGATAGCTATTAGAGAGGGAAGTAAGAAGAAAGCTCTCTTCTTATCCCTCGATGAGAGGTTCAAAACAGTGAAGATTCCCGCATGGCTGAAGCTTGATTTTGACAAGAAGGAGATTAAAGTTGAGGGTGTTCCAAGAGCTGAAGAAAGCGAGCTTCTGTTCAATGTCGGAGCAGTGCTTGAATTTTATAGTCGTTAATTATTTTAATAAAGATTTTATCAGAATTAATTTTTAAAAACATGTCTATGCACACAATTATAATTCCATCAAAGCCAAAGGTTATCAAAGAAGACAATTTCAATGGCATATATGAAATAGATGGACTATATCCCGGTTATGGTCATACTCTGGGAAATTCTCTTCGTCGCATAATCCTTTCTTCTCTTCCTGGCGCTTCTGTAACTAAAGTTAAAATAAAAGGCGTAGACCATGAGTTCTCTTCAATAGATGGAGTAAAAGAAGATGTTATAAACATTCTTTTGAATCTCAAGCGTCTTCGCATCAAGCTCATCACTGATGAATCACAAGTTCTTACTCTCAAAGTCAAAGGCGTGAAGCATGTCATTGCCAAGGATATAGAATATCCCGGACAAGTGGAGATTCTCAACCCAGACATGTTGATAGCTGAACTTACAGATAAATCGGCAGAGCTTGATATGGATATCACTGTGGAGAAAGGACTTGGATATGTTCCAAAAGAAGTCTTGCATAAAGATAGAGTGGATATAGGAACCATTGCTCTTGACGCTACTTTTACTCCTATTAGAAAAGTCAATTACGAAGTGGAAAATATGCGCGTTGGAGACAGAACAGATTTCAATCGTCTTCGCATCTCCATAGAAACAGACGGCACTATAGTGCCAAAAGAAGCCCTTGAACAATCAATTCTTCTAATGATTTCTCAACTTAAATCAATTGTGGGATTCAAAGAAGATGATGTGTTTGTAAAAGAAGAGAAGAAAGAAGAAAAAGAATCCGCAATCAATGTTCCAATAGGTGAATCTGATGTAGAGTTTCTTAAGACCCGTGTCGATTCCATAGGGCTTTCTCCTCGGACGGTGAAAGCTCTCTCAAATGCTAATATACGGACTATTGGCGGTCTCGCTAGAAAGAAAGAAGTGGATATTCTTGATATTGAAGGTCTAGGTAGCAAAGGTATTCAAGAAATAAAGAAAACTCTTGCTCAATACAATATTACATTAAAGTAAATGAGACACCATTCATCAAACAGAAAATTCGGCAGGGAAATGAATCAAAGGTCAGCTCTTCTTCGTTCTCTTTCTCGCAATTTAATAAATGAAGGCAGAATAACAACCACTTTAGCCAAAGCAAAGTCTTTGCGTCCTTTTGTGGAAAAACTTATTACAAAAGCAAGGGTGGGAACTCTCGCTTCCAGAAGACTCATTATTTCGCGTGTGCAAGGAGATAAAGAAACCAAAATCCTTATGGATGACCTTGCCAAAAAATACAAAAGTCGCAATGGCGGATATATTCGTATTATCAAAGTCCAACGCCGCAAACTTGACTCGGCTCCTATGGCTATGATTGAATTTGTTTAATATATTTATATGAAATACACCATAGACGCGCAAGGAAAGAGATTGGGAAGAGTCGCAAGTCAAGCGGTCGTGTATCTCATGGGTAAAAATTCTGTGAAATTTGCTAGAAATAAAGCGCCAGAAGTGGCGGTTTCCATTACAAATTGCGGTAAGGCGTATATAAATGCCAAAAAAAAGCAGGATAAAAAATATGTTTCATTTACTGGTTTTAGAGGAGGAATTAATACAGAAAGTCTGGAAAAATTAATAGCTAGAAAAGGAATTGCCGAGGCCTTCAGGAGGGCAGTATATCGCATGTTGCCATCAAACAGTTTGCGCAAGAATATGATGAAGAATTTGACTATTACCGAATAATAATAATCTTTTACTGAATATACCAAAATATTATGATTACTGTTAAAATGACAACTATAAAGCCAGAAGATAGATATATAGAGACTGTAGGTCGCAGAAAGACAGCCATAGCTCGTATTCGCATTACTCCTGCGGCAAAACAATCTTTTGAAATAAACGGCAAGAGTGTTGAAGCTTATCTTCCAACAAAAGAATTGGTCATGACAGTAAATGAATCTATTCTTGCGTCAAAATTGTCTACTATAAAGTTCAAAATCACAGTTTTGGTGAAAGGAGGAGGGATAAGTTCTCAAGCTGACGCTATTCGCCATGGTCTAGCCAGAGCTCTTATAGAATATGACCATGAGCTTCGTGGAAAACTCAAGAAAGCCGGTTTTCTCAAACGCGACCCTCGTGCAAAAGAGCGTCGCAAGTTCGGTCTCAAAAAAGCCCGCAAATCTCCGCAATGGAGCAAACGCTAATTTATTAACAGTCATATCATTCTCATTTTCTCATTTCGCTCATGAATATTTGGAAGACAAAGATATCCTTGTAGCGGTTTTTTTTATTGCAAAATATTTTTTTACAAGTATACTGATACTATATTATGAATGATAAAAAAGAAGATTCAATTCATCAACCATCTGATGGAGAAGAGAATATCAAAATAGATGACAAAGAAGAAATTTTAGATGATTCGGTAATTGCCGAAGAATCTGCGGAAGAGACTATAAAAAAGCTTCGTTTGAAACTCAAAAAAACTCTTGAAGAAAAACAAGAGTATCTTACTGGTTGGCAGAGGACAAAAGCCGATTTCATCAATGCTCGCAAGCGAGATGAAGAATTGCAAAAAGATTTTATAAAATATTCCAATGAAAGCCTAATTTCCTCACTCATTCCTGTTCTTGAAAGTTTTAATATGGCTATGGGTAATAAAGAATCATGGGAAAAAGCGGACAGGAATTGGAGAGTGGGGGTGGAATATATTGCCAATCAGTTAAAAAAAGTCCTTGAGGAGAGCGGGTTGAAAGAAATAAATCCTGTTGGTCAGAAATTTGACCCGAATCGTGACGAAGTGGTGGAATATGTGAGAGTTTCAGACCAGAAACAGGATCATATTATTATCTCGGTTATCCACAAAGGTTTCTCTTTGAATGAGAAAGTTCTAAAGGCGCCGAAGGTAAAAGTTGGAGAATTTAAGAAATAAAGTACTATTTTTCAGATATACACATCTGGCTATTGACTTATATCTGTAATCTGATAAACTGTTTCCAACTTCGCAAGATTGTGTTACGACTGAAATGTGAAGGATTACAAGGTGTTTTCAATGGTTAATTTGAATTTCTTGGGTCCCTCTATAAATACTTTCTTGCAAACTACTACTCTAAACAACTTTTAGAGCCGAAAACGCTATTGACAAGCGTCTTTTTGTGTATTATATATTTTTAAGTGTTTTGAATAATTTGTGCGGTTTTTATAAGTTTCTTAATAGTCTTTCTTGATAATTTATTCATTAAAATAATAGTGTAAATAATATGCAAATCACGAAAAAATATTTCGGTCGATACAAAGAATCGTTGACTATAATGCCGAATCTCATAGAATCCCAAGCTGTTTCTTTCAAATGGCTTATTGAACAAGGCGTTGGTGAAGTATTCAAAGAATTTTCTCCAATCAAGGATTATGCTGGAAAGAAATTTGAGCTGTCTTTTTCCAGTTTTGAGCTTACTAAGCCGAAATATGACGAACATTACGCAAAAAATAATAAACTCTCTTATGAAGGTCAAATAAAAGTCAAAGTGAAATTGAAAAATAAGATACTTGATTCTACCAAGGAACAAGAAATGTTTCTGTCAGATTTTCCCCTAATGACTAATCATGGAACATTTATTATTAACGGTATTGAACGCGTCATTGCTCCACAACTTGCCAGGTCATTTGGTATTTTCTTTACTTCAAACGAACTCAAGGGTAAGAACTATTTTGGAGCAAAGATTATCCCGACTCGCGGTGTTTGGATGGAAATAGAGAGTGATTCTGATGGCACTATATATGTTCGGATTGACCGCAAAAGAAAATTTCCCATCACTTCTTTGCTTAGAATTTTAGGGGCGGAGACAAATGAAGCTATTTTACATTTTTTCAGAGATAATGTTCTTGCCAAAAAAGCGATTGAACTTACTCTGACCAAAGACCATGCAAAGACTACAGATGAATCCTATATTGAAATTCACAAACGACTCCGCGATGGAGATTTAGCCACTGCCGACAATGCCCGTGAGTTTATAGGAAGCATATTTCGTGCTGACCGTTATGACCTTTCTCCTGTGGGAAGATTTAGATTTAATAAACGCTTTGGCAAGTTAATGGATGAAAAAGAACTTGAAAGAAAAACTATTTCTATAGATGATGTTGTTACTATCATTTCTCATATTGCTCTTTTAAATAATACTCCCGAAGCGATGGAAGATGATATTGACCATCTAGGAAGCAGACGAGTGCGCTATGTCGGTGAACTTTTACAGCAAAAATTCAGAGTGGGTATGACTCAAATGAAGAGAAATATCCAAGACAAGATGTCTACTATAGAGCCGGATATTACTTTGCCGGTCAGTTTTGTCTTTCCCCGTCCTTTGCAAGCCCGCATAAAAGAATTTTTCACCACAAATCAATTGTCACAATTCATGCTTCAAGAGAATATTCTCTCCGAGCTTGAACATCTTCGCCTGCTCACAGCGCTTGGTCCCGGAGGTCTTACTCGCGAAAGAGCGGGATTTGAAGTGCGAGACATTCACCCGTCTCACTATGGTCGTCTTTGTCCAATACATACTCCAGAAGGTCCAAATATTGGTCTTGTGCTCCACCTCTCTCTCTATGCTCGTATAAATGATTTTGGTATGATAGAAACTCCATACGCTAAGGTCAAGGATGGAAAGATTACAAAAGAAGTTGTCTATCTCAATGCTCTTGAAGAAGAGAATCATCATATCGCTCACGCAGCTATTCCTTATGATGAATCTGGAAATATAACAAGTGACGAAGTAGAAGTTCGTATAAATGGCAAACCGGGAATAGCCAAGAAAGAAACAGTGGATTATATAGATATTGCCACAAATCAAGCTTTTTCTATAGCAACATCTCTTATTCCATTTCTAAATCATAATGACGCCAATAGAGCGCTCATGGGTTCAAATATGCAGAAGCAGGCAACTCCGTGTCTTATTCCAGAGTCGCCACTTGTCGCTACTGGTATTGAAAAAAAGATAGTCATTGATACTGGTCGTATTGTGGTAGCTCCTGAAAATGGAGAGATTACTTATCTTGATTCAAAGAAGATTGTTCTTGAGGATAAAAAGGGCAAGAAATATGAATACAATTTAGTTCATTTCTCTCGTACAAATGGTTTTACCGCTTTTCATCAGAGACCTATTGTCAATGTTGGTGATAAGGTGAAGAAAGGAGATGTCCTTGCAGATACCTCTACTTCCGATGGTGGAGAAATTGCTCTAGGTCAAAATATGCTTGTGGCTTTCATGTCCTGGTCGGGTAATAACTATGAAGATGCCATTATTCTTTCTGAACGAATAGTCAAGGATAGTAAATTCAGCTCTATTCATATTGAGGAATTTGTAGTCAATGTTCGTGATACAAAGCTTGGACCAGAAGTCACTACTTGCGATATTCCAAATGTTGGAGAAGGTAAGCTCAAGAATCTTGCAGAAGATGGCATCGTCCGTGTTGGTGCCGAAGTTAGACCTGGAGATATTCTAGTAGGCAAAATTTCTCCAAAAGGCGAA
>DATDZD010000017.1:0-16011 GCA_036516895.1 Minisyncoccota bacterium
GCCGAGGCTCTGCGAGGCGGTGGCGGGACTGATTCATTCGTCCAGTTTCCGCTCGAAAAAGGTTCGCGCAAAGTGTATAATTACGGCACCAGAATAAAAATAAAGCACCCTTCTCAGAAACATGAGGGTGCTTTATTTTTAAATACTATTTAACTTTATTGTTTTATTCCCATTCACGATACACTCCAACAAACCTTACATTACCTGTGATGAAGAACCCTTTGTTGAAAGTCCTGCGATAAGAGCAACAACACCAATAACTAGATGTAGCCAGTTATCTGCGCCATTTACACCAATGAAGCCAAGAATAGCTCCTTCACCGACAAAGAATCCTAGGATAGCTATTACAAGATAAATCACACCGAGGATTGTAAGGGTAGAAGCTGATTTCCCTGGAGATCTGGAGACAACCAAGAGAAATATAAGACCTGTTACAAGGTGAACTAGATTATGCCACAAGTCCGCTTGAAAATACGCCCCATCCCCTACTATTGAATTTGGAAACAATCCCAAAAGACCTATCACAAGAAACACTACACCTAAAATTGTTGCTATTGTTTTATCCATACATTATTAATATTAAATTATAATTGAAACTATACCCGCATTATATCACGCAATAAAAATAGCAACACACAAGTTACCAACAACTTATACACAGGTGATTTTGGTGCCCTCGGTTGGAATCGAACCAACATTGACGGCTTAGAAGTCCGCAGTTCTATCCATTGAACTACGAGGGCATATTATTTGACACATATCTTGCAATATCTACAACACTTATATGGAAGGATCTCCAACACCAGAATACCCAACTTTTGCCTTTTTGCTCATCTCTTCCCTTTGGGAGAAGAGCTCTAAAACAGAAGAAATGCTTTTTTCATTGAATCCTTGCGAATTGCTAGAAGTTTTGGATATCTCTTGTATATTGCCACTAATGACAGCATTGTAAAGATACAATGCTTTTATTGCAAGAATAGCAGTTATTATTACACTTAGTAATAAGACTATTATCCAATCTATATGTGGGTTGCGAGTTATTTCTTTTATAAATTTCATACTCTATTTTTCATAATTCTCATTTCATTTTGAAGTAAGAACTTTAATATCAAGAGACATACCCCACATTCCGACCTTTGAAAATTGCTTTTTATCGCTTGATAGCAATCCAGCAGACATTTTGGACAATCTCATGTTATTGAAAGAAACACCAAATGGCATATTTTCAAAAAGAATAATAGCCCTCATGACATTTGTCCAAGAACCGCGCAATTCAATACGCGCTTTCAAATACCCGTTGACGCTTTCCGAGGTAGAAGTAAAATCGTCGGTATCAATAGATGATAGAGTCAATTCAGTATTGGTGAAAGTTCCAATACTTTCAACATTTTCAATGAAACTGACTATCTCTTCTTGAGAAATGACAAAATCATCAATGCGAGAACGGTCTGTCAAAGATTTCTCATATGTATCCAGAAGATTTTTTTGATATTGTTTCGCTTCATCTACTCGAACAGTGTCTTGTAGCGTTTGTGATGATTTTTCCGCTTGCAAAGCAATAGCGCGATAAAGGAAAAAGTATCCGGCGATAGAAAACAAAGAAGTCACAATGGCCATAAGTAAGAGGATGTAATGTTTGCGGTTTGTATGCATATTATATTCCCGCGATTAAACGCAAGGCAAAGCTAATATCTTTATTTTTGGCCAAATCCGACACAGGAAGTTCAACTTTTGAGAAAGCTATGTCTCCTTCAAGTCCTTTCTTGAAAGTCATCAACGCTTCGCGAGTCATCGCTTTCCCTTGGATAATAACTTCAACAGGAGTACTTGTCCCTACAGCATATGAAAGTTCAAAAGAATTTATCTGTATATTTTTTGTCCTGCGCAAAATAATCTTTTGTATAATTTCAGAATAAATAACGCTATCCTTATCCTCAATGATTCTTTTGGCAAGATTTTGACTTTTAATAAGTTCTTTTTCCTTATCCATGACGCCATTGGCTTGACGATTCTTTTCCAATTCTTTTATATAACTCATATCTTCATCTCTATTCAAATAAGAACTCATAAATGCTGGAAATAAAGCGAGTATTCCTATCACAGTTGCGCAGGAAATAAAAAACAAGGCAATGATAAGCAGACGAATACGATATTCTCTGCGGAGTAACCTTATCTCACTATCTGGCAAAAGGGTGTGGCGAATCATTTCATTATTATATTATGTTGTTGGCATAGCCAGACCTATAGCTACAGCGTAGTCAAGAGAATCTTCATAAGAAATAGGGGGTATATAATTTTCATGGGAGAAAGCGTTCTGCCATACTTTGCCTATTTCAACTGGAATATCCGGCGAACAATGTTCAACTAGACTATTCGTCAGAGATGCATAACCAGAAAATATGATATGACTAATTTTAGTCCCCTGTCCATGCAAGACCCAGTAGCTAAGGACTTGAACCAAATGTTTCTTCAATTCCTCAATAAAAGTCTTTGAATTTGATAATAATGTCTCTTTTCCCAAAACCACAGTAGAAGTAAAACAAACTACTTCTCCACATATTACATATATTCCAGTTTTTTGATTCATAATGTGAACAATTATCTGGGTCTCAGTGGAACCATGAGAAATTAGAGAGCGAGTAATAGCTCTTGGTTGTGCCTCAAAAGAAACCACGGTAAGTCCTGCCGATTTTAGGACTTCCAAATATGACATGACTAGCTCGCGCGGAGCGACAGAGACGCTTGCCGAAAGACTATTCGGAATAAGGTCAAAAAAGAAAATTGATTCGGCGGGAGATATGGGAACATTTTCTTCTAATTTGAATTCTACATTTTGGCGAATCTCTTCTTCACTGGCGTTTGGGACATCCGTTTTAAATAGATATATTTTCTCCTCTGGCAAAGAAACTTTGACCGAGTATATCTTCAATTCTTTGACGAGCGAGGTTATGATTTCAGAAAGAATTTTTTTATCTTCTATTTCCCCTCCGACTATCACCCCAGACGGAAGTTCTTTCATTCCATAACGATGAATGGATAAGCCGTGAAAAGTGTGAGAATATTCTAGGCAATGTATAGCGTCATCTGAAATATCAAGCCCTGCATAAGGCATGTCAAGAAATTTCGGTGGGGGAAATAATTTGAAAAAAGTTTGAGATGACATATTTTATTGCCCCTTTTTACTTATAACTTATTACTCTACATTATACTACATTTCTCCTTTTTGCTTTTTCACTTATCCTTTATCTATATTTGGATTATCCTCTGTCCTTTTTATGTATCTCCTTCTTACTTTATTGCCTCACTTATCTTTTTTAAATAGATGTTTACAGAAATGAATAATTGCGGGCAAGAAAGAAGTGAAAATAATGACAATAATAATAGGAATAAGATAGGAATCGGCATTGGGAATATTTGTACCTAAAAAGTAACCTAAGAGAGTCAAACCAAAAGACCATATAAAACCGCCTATTATATTATAAAAAACAAAAGTGCGATACTGCATATTTCCTATACCTGCAACAATAGGAGCGAAAGTCCTTACAATAGGCATAAATCTAGCGAGAATGATGGTTTTTTTCCCATGTTTTTCATAAAATTCTTGAGCTTGTTCTGCATACTTTTTCTTAAAAAAATGCGAGTCTTCTTTAGAAAAAAGGGATGGACCAGTCCTTCTTCCAAACCAATAACCAAAACTATCCCCTGCTACGGCAGAAATAAATGTTCCAATGAGTAAAAGCAGTATTGGCAATAAATCTTGAGAAGCGAAAAATCCAGCCGTGAAAAGAAGCGAGTCTCCAGGAAAAAAGAAACCGAAGAATAATCCTGATTCAGCAAAGACAATTAAAATGACTCCTATTAGTCCAAAGGTGGCTATTATTTTTTGCGGTTCAAGCAGATTTGAAAATATTTCTTGAATTTGCATAGATGTTATTTCACTTTTTTATTTTACTATTCTGGCTATCATTTTATTAGTCATTCATTATATTATTTTTTCCTGTCTAAAAAAGATTGGAGTATGAGTGCCGCCGCCGATGCGTCTATCATATCATTTTTACCTTGAAATCTTTCGGCGTTTACGCTCGTCATAAACTCTGGCTCAAGATGCACGATAAATCCTTTGTTCTCAAGGTCTCTTTTAAGATTAAAACTTTCCGATAGAATAGCATTTGCTCTACCTTTATAATCTCTTGATTCTCCCATGACAATATCAATGACTTTATTTTTATTTGCAATTTCAATTATTTCTCTTAGAAGATTTTCTGAATCCTTTCTTGAATTTCCAATGACTGTGCTAGGTATAGCAAACTCTCCTGCTTCATCAGAAACAGCGATTCCAACTTTTTTTGTTCCATAATCTATACCGAGATGCCTCATAATGAAAGTGTACTCTATGTTGAAAATGTAAGCAAAATGTGAGAGGATTTGCTGACACGGATGGGTGGCTGAGTGGTTTAAGGCAACAGTCTTGAAAACTGTCGTCCTCGTAAGGGGACCGTGAGTTCAAATCTCACCCCATCCGCCAAAATTCGTAGAAGATTTCCCACGAACTTCTTTGATGTTATAATATATCCATGCAACCTTTCATTTCATGGTCTGCCCCAGAACATCTTCATCAGGAAAAAGACAATGACTGGTATTGGGCAGTAGGAATTATCACCATTACCATCGTTGCTTTGGCTTTTATATTCAGCAATGTGATTTTTGGAATTCTTATTATTGTCGGAGTTTTCTCTTTACTCGTTCATTCTGCCAAAAAACCAAAGATTGTGCATTGTGAAATAAATGACCGCGGCATAGTCATAGACAATATCCTCTACCCTTTTCTCACTCTTGAATCTTTTTGGATAGATGCTCATAACACATCCCCAAAAATCCTTTTAAAATCCTCAAAGACTTTTATGCCATACATAACAATACATATAGAAGGAGTAGACAGAGAAAAAGTCAGAGAAATACTTTTGAAATATATTGCCGAAACCGAACACTATGAACCATTGAGTCAAAAAATAATGGAGAGATTCGGCTTTTAGTTTTTTACTTATTTTACCCTTTCAATGTTCTTTATAATTTTTTGATGTTACCTCTAATCTTTCTAAACTTCTTTCTGCTTTATAAAACCACAGACTCGTGATAGTCTAGAAAAATACGCCTTCGTCGTTCAATGGATAGGACACAACTTTGCGGAAGTTGTGATGTAGGTTCGATTCCTACCGGGGGCACCAAAGACAAAAAATCAGAAACCGAGGTTTCTGATTTTTTGTCTTTGCTTTACCTCACCCTCTTTAGAGTCGCCATAATCCTAGACTTGTATCGTCCTGCTGTATTTGCTTTTATATATTTTCTTTTTGCGCCTTTATCCAAAGCTTTGTAAAGTGCTGGAACTAGAACTTTGGCTTCTTCAATCTTTTTCTCTTGAATAAATCTGCTGAATTTCTTAAAAAGAATATCAATGCCCGCCTTGGTGCGAAGGTTATAGACTCTCTTTTGCATACTTGCTCGTAATGCTTTCTTGGCTGAAGAAGTTATGGGCATATGTTTTTTGTATTTAAAAACTAACACATACCTTTGAAAAATACAAGGATGGAGCTATTATAGAGACATGATATCCCAACTTACCGGTACAGTAGTTCATATAGACCCAAAATACATAATCCTTGATGTGCAAGGGGTAGGTTACAGAGTATTTACTACTTCTGATATTATGTCCAAACTAAGTAAAGAAAAAACTGGAAACAAAAGTGCACAAAGTAATTTAAGAAAAAACGATAAAGAAAGCACAGGGATAGACGCCGAAGGAAAGAAAGTGACTATCTGGACATATTTGGCAGTTCGTGAAAACGCTATGGATATCTATGGTTTCCTTTCTCTTGCAGAATTGAATTTCTTTGAACTTCTCATCACCATATCAGGCATAGGTCCAAAGACCGCGCTCAGCATATTGAATCTGGCATCTATACATACTCTAGAAACAGCGATACAAACAGGCGATACTTTCCATATTACAAAAGTCTCTGGAATCGGTAATAAAATAGCAGAAAAAATAGTTAGAGAATTGAAAGATAAGATAGAGAAGGTTTCTCATTTATCAAGATCAGAAAGCGAAAAAGACGCCATGAGAAGCGCTATGAAAAATGACAGTGATGTTCTTTTGGCGCTTCAATCTTTGGGATATAGCCAAAATGAAAGTCGCGAAGCGTTGAAAAAATTACCGAAGGAAATTATAGAAACAAATGGCAAAGTCAGAGAGGCGTTGAAGATATTGGGTAAATAAAATTATGGAGAAACTCCTTCGCTTCACTAAACAATTTATACCAAGAAAATTATACTCTTGGGGTCAGCCCGTATATCATTATTCCCTTTCTCTTTTGTCTGCATTAATCTACAGATTTCCTTCAAAAAAAATAAAAGTAATAGGGGTAACAGGCACAAAAGGCAAAAGCTCCACTACAGAAATTATAAATGCCATTCTGGAAGAAGCGGGGTACAAAACTGCTATCTCTAATACCATAAGGTCAAAAATTGGCGATGACTCTACCGATAATATGCACAAAATGTCCATGCCAGGAAGATTCTTTATCCAACACTTTTTGCGCACAGCGGTAAATAAAAAGTGTGAATATGTCATTATAGAAATGACTTCACAGGGCTCTCTCCAATACCGCCACAAATTTATACAACTTGACGCTTTTGTCTTTACAAATCTCTCTCCCGAACATATAGAATCGCATGGCTCATATGAAAATTATATTCAAGCAAAAGTAAATATTGCTTGTGAAATGATAAGTTCAAAGAAACAAAATCGCGCAATCATTGTAAATAATGATGACAAAGAATCAACAAAATTTCTTTCCTGCTCTGCCGACAAAAAAATAACTTATAGCATAAAAGATGCCGAGCCATACGAAATTTTGAGCGAAGGTATAAATTTCACATTTCAAGGAAATAAATCAATACATTCTTCCCTCTCTGGTCTTTTCAACCTTTATAATCTTCTTGCTGGAATTTCTTGCGCCCGCAATTTTGGCATATCTGATGACATTATCATCCGAGCAGTAGAAAAATTCAGAGGTATTAGAGGTCGTGTGGAGAAAATAGAAGTCAGCCCTAGCTTCAAGCAAAATTCAGAACAAAATGCCGTTCAAGATTTTACTGTCATTGTTGATTATGCTCATACTTCAGATTCTCTAGAGAAACTCTATCAAGTCTTTGAAAAATCAAGAAACATTTGCGTGCTCGGAGGTACGGGAGGCGGACGAGATACTTGGAAAAGAAAAGAGATGGGTAGAATTGCCGATACATATTGTGATGAAATAATATTGACTGATGAAGACCCATACGATGAAAATCCAGATAAAATCATAGATAATGTAGTAGAAGGAATAAAAAACCAGTCACCAACTATTATTATGGACCGTCGTCTTGCCATTCGCACAGCCATAAACCGCGCACAGACAGGAGATACTGTCATTATTACAGGAAAAGGCACAGACCCGTATATTATGGGGCCAAATGGTACAAAAACTCCATGGAGTGATGCAAATATAGCCAGAGAGGAATTGGAGAAAAAATTAAAGAAACTTAATTAAGAGAGCGGCAGGAGTATGCTCTTCAGCACTCGCATAAAAGCCTGCTGGCTTTTTGCTCCTCTCGGCCGCCTTCGCGGCCTGCGAGAGGTGCTTCAGAGCATACTCCTGCCGCTCTCTTATATTATTTTCACCGAATAATTTTCATTCAAAACTTTTTTTGTCTTTTCTCCAACAAAACCCTCTTCTCCTTTTATTCCATATTTTTTCTGAAAGGCCGAAATGGCCCCCAAAGTGCATGGACCTATTTTGCCTGTCCTAGGACAATCATTTTTTGTTCTGCCTCCACTCGGATAAAGTCCGTCTAATAAAAGCGCACTTTGCAAAGCGAGAACATCGTCTGTGTCAGCTTGGTTTTTTGTAAGATTATCTGTCCAAGAATGAGGCAACATAAGCGTATCGTAAGCAAAAGAAACATCATTTCCAGCACCAAAGAAATCCTGCAATCCAAGATATGTCTGAAAAGCCAAATCCTTTAATATACTTTGCCTTACATTTGGGTTGACAAATTGCGGTTCATATATATATCCATATTCTATGAGCATGCTAGCCGCATCGGCTGTATTATTTACACCAATAGCGATGAGGTCGGGTTCTTCTATGACCCCATCTCCTTCTGAAGGAAGATTGCTTACTGCGTTATATTTGGAAAGGCGTTTGAATACTGTTTCAACCAATGCTTTTGTGGTCGCGCTATTTAAATATTGATTTTCTGGCACATATATGGCAATTCCGGAATATTTCCCAGGCACACTAGCATTTTTGCGAGGATAGTCGTTGAAATGAATATGTATTGCAATATCTATAGCATTTTCATTTCCCCATTTATTTATGCCATAGAGTCGCAGAGCTACATCCGGTCTTGCATTGTTGTGATAGACAGTTGCTATAGTCTTCTTCATCTCCCCAGTATTCACAAGTTGAAGTGTCTCTTTGCGACTATCTTTTGCAAAAGCGATTATTTCATTCCAATGGTCATTGAAATAACTTAAAAGAGTGGGACTCCAGTTATTTTTGTCTCTGGCAAGCATAACATCGTAGTGTCCATTATTTTTTAGAAATTCTCCGAGGTAGTTGGCGAGTTCAACAGTCATATCTCTTTCCTTCAAATCTCCATACTCCGTACCTCCATAATCTGGCTCATGACCAGGAACAATAAATACCCTGACTTTCTTTGTCGCCGTATCGGTATACTTTGTATGGAGTTCAGCTACAGTCACTGGTTTGTGTAAAATAATTGCCGCAAGATTACTCCCTACATAAGCTATATACGATAATCCCTTTTCAATATTACTGCCTACATAATTGTAAGTTGTATCTATATAATAAAAACCTTTTGGATAACTGCCAACAAACCAAAATGTGTAAAGAACGGCAACGATAAAAATTGATAGGATTATTTTTCTCATTTACATTTATTATATACTTTCTATTTATACTTTATTTAACTTTCAAAATTTAATCTGTAATTTTCTATCAAGAAGAAAGTGTGATATAAGAATTGTATGCCAGAATTGCCAGAAGTACAAACTACTGTTATGGGATTAAACCGCGTGTTGCGTGGTTTAGTCATAAAAGATGTTTGGACTGAATATGATAGCCCATATTTTCATGGATCAGATACAATAAAAGACCCTGAGTATTTTAAATATTTTAAGAAAAAGATAGTTGGAACAAAAATCACCAATGTAACCCGTCGAGCCAAAAATATCTTGGTCCATCTTTCAAATGGATACACAATTCTCATTCATATGAAAATGACAGGTCATATAATGTATGGAAACTATAATAAAAAAGACCCTTTCAATCGTTTTATTCGGCTTATTTTTTATCTTTCAAATGGAGAAACAATGGAACTCTGCGATACAAGAAAGTTTGCCAAAGTCACGCTTATAGAGACAAAAAATATGCATGATAGCGTGCATCTGAAAGGAATCGGCCATGAACCGCTTGAAAAAGGATTCTCTTTTTCTATTTTTAAAAATCAATTAAGCAAGAAATCTCAAGGAAAAATCAAGACTGTTTTAATGGACCAAAGCGTCATAGCTGGTATTGGGAATATTTATGCCGATGAAAGCTTGTGGCGAGCGGGAATTCACCCTGAGGAATTGGTCAGGAACATTTTAGATAAAAAAAATACTGCAAATAGAGGGTTAGATAAAAAATCGGAAATAAAATCAAACAGTAAATTAAAAAATCTTTTCCGAGCTATCAAAACTGTCCTGCAGAAAGGCATAGATTTCGGAGGAGACTCAATGTCTGATTATAGAAATATTCATGGCGAAAGAGGAAAATTCCAAGAACAGCATAGAGCGTATAGAAAAACAGGCAAGAAATGTTCAAAACCAAAATGCAAAGGAATAATAACTCGCATCGTAGTAGGAGGAAGAGGTACACATTTTTGTAATATTCATCAGAGACTGTCTAAATAGAAAATAAAAAAATACCTGTCGCAACAGAAACATTGAGTGATTCTTTCTCTCCCCTCATGGGAATTTCTGCAATTTCATCACAAAGACTTAATATTTCTTTTTCTATTCCCCCTACCTCGCTTCCAATAATGAGGAGATTCCTCTTTGCAATTTTTGCTTCTCTATAATCAACAGACCTTTTGTCTTGTTCAAGTCCTATCATTTTTACTTTATCTTTTTTCATTTTTTTAATTAAATCAAAAACATTTTTTATACTTTCCCAAACCACAACCTTCTCTGCTCCCAGAGATACTTTTGCAATATCTTTTCTTAATCTTCCAAATCTATCAATAGGCGCTGGGGTATAGCCAGACAAATATATCTTGGATACTCCGACAGCATCTGCTGTGCGAAAAATAGACCCTGTATTATGGGTACTGCGTATATTATGGAGAAGTAAACTTATTTCTATCTTTCTCTCCACTTTTCTATCATGCTCGTCATCGCGCTTATTGCGCTTCTTTCTTGTCTTTCTTTGTGATAACATATCATTACTTTATATCAAATTAAACGAATATCAACATGCTTTCACTTTTTCCATCTTTATTAGCTTTCCAAGAAGTTTCCCCTTTTCTTCTTCGTCTGACTCTTGGAATAATCTTTATTTTTTGGGCGTATGAGAAATTGAAAGGTAAAAATACAAAACAAAACAGCAACAACAATGACAAAAATACAATTAACAATATTTTTTCTGGCATATTAGAAGTAATCATTGGGATACTTTTTATTGTCGGTTTATTTATACAATTCGCTTCGCTTATCGCCATCATTGTCTTCCTCCTACGCATAATAGTGAAAATAAAAGAGAAATCCTTTATGACAGACGGGGTAAATTATTATTTTATACTTTTGATTATTTCTCTTTCTCTTTTAGTCACTGGTCCAGGACTTTTTGCTTTTGACTTACCGCTTTAAGTTTATTATGCGTTCATTTCCTTCATAACCGTATAATTGAATTTTAAGAAAAAGGTGATATAGTTTTGCACATGCGCCCATAGCTCAGTTGGTAGAGCATCTCCCTTTTAAGGAGTGGGTCCCAGGTTCGATTCCTGGTGGGCGCACCTTTGATCTGTACCCCATAAAGTAGACACTTTAGTGGAGGTACACTGTTTTCTTTTGTTACAATTACTAAATAACAAAAGAATATGAAAAGAACAACCTCAGCATCTATCTGAACCGGCTAGAGAACAATTCTTGAAGCATGCTTACTTGAATCCAAAAACTAGCAGATATGTCTTGTGTTTTGATGACGCTCGTTTTTTTAGTCATTCTGATAACCATAATTGTATTGATACTATTTCAATCAATGATAAAGAAGGAATAGATGTTGCTATAAAAGATATTCGGAAGGGAGAAGAGTTGACTAATAATTATAGGAAATTTGATTCTGACTTTGACTACAAAATGAATATTTAATTACACCTCCAATATCACCCCCTCCACTCCCGTCTCCAATTCATGCATTCCTCTTCTTGAATCATGATAGATGGTAATAAGCTTGTCTGCCAAACCATAAAGCTCTTCTTTTTTATACAATCCAAAAGAAGAGTTCAATATCATTGTCTTGACCTTCCAAAAAAGCATTCCGTGTAAAGCTTCAGGCGCTTCACCTTTATCTATAGCTTTTCTATACAATACCCAAGCATTCTTCCTATCTTTTCTACCTAGGGCGTCAGCAAGGGCAAAAGTATTAAACTCTTCTTTGTTGGATTTTTCAATCATATCAAATTTGACCGACTTTTCTGCTTTCTTTTCTATTTTTGATATTGACACTTTATCTAGTTTTCCCTCCAAAATGATAAAAATATTATCCGATTCTGCAATTTCTGATATGTTTTCTAAAAATTGTTCTTTTACTTCTTTTTTTTCACATAGACGGTCTAGTAATACAATACTTTTACTGATAAAAAGACCCTGACCCCCTATGCACTGCTCCACAAGATTTTGATTGAAATTCTCTATATCTATTCTAAAGAAAGAAACATCTGGCTTTTTCTTCTTCAATAAGTCAATAAGCTCATGAGATTTTACCCTGACCTTTTCTTTGTCTGTTCCATGATAGAAGTAAATCATAATAGAATTATATTACATATTATTTCAATTCCCCCCAATTCTTCCCTACAGAATAATTAACCTCGCAAGTAATACCTTTTATATCTTTAGGGTCTATGACGCTCTCCATTATCTTTTTTATTTCCGGCGCTATTTTTTCCACCAAATTTTCTCTTATTTCATAAACCAATTCATCGTGAACTTGCAGTATGAGAAAAGCGTCCTGCCTATTTGTTTTATCATATCCTTCTTTTTGGAGATACATATCAATACGCTTCATAGCAATCTTTATAATATCAGCGCTTGTGCCTTGGAAAGGAGCGTTTATGGCCATTCTTTCAAACATGGCTTTTATATATGGAATCTTTGAATTTATTCCTTCAAAATATCTTCTCCTGCCGAAAAATGTCTCTGTGTATCCATTTCTCTCAACTTCTGCCTTAATCTCATTTAGATATTTAGCTAGTCCAGAAAACTTTTTGAAATAATTATTATAAAATAACTGCGCTTCGGCTCTTTCGGTACCTAGATTCTGCTTCAAAGCGTTGACCCCCATGCCATAGAGAATACCGAAGTTTATCACCTTCGCCCTGCGTCTCATTTCCCTATCTACTTTTTCAAGAGGAACTTCAAAAACTTCAGACGCTACAGCATTATGCACATCAATTCCATTTTTGAAAATCTCAATAAGCTTTTCATCATAAGACATAAATGCCGCTATTCTCAATTCAATCTGCGAATAATCAAGCGCGACAATAGAAAAGCCCTTCTCAGCTATAAATGCCTTGCGTATAGCCCTACCAAGCTCTGTTTTAATAGGTATATTTTGCAAACCCGGATTTTGAGAAGCCATTCTGCCAGTAACAGCGCCTGTTTGTATAAAATGAGCATGAAGACGGCCATTTTCATCTGTCATAGACGGTATAACATCAATATATGTTGAAAGAAGTTTTTGAAGCTCGCGATAATCAAATAGAAGAGGAACAATGGGATGCGCGTCGCGAAGCTTCTCCAATTCTGATTCACGAGTAGATCTTGCGCCACCCTCTGTCTTCTTTAGATTTTTCGCAGTCAAAGCCAATCTATCAAAAAGTATTTCTCCAAGCTGTCTCGGCGAATTGATATTAAATTCTACTCCAGCAAATTCCCAAATTTTCTTTTCAAGTTTAGAAAGTTCAGTATGATATTTCTTTGAAAGTTCAACCAGAAATCCCGTGTCTATTTTAACCCCTCTCTTCTCCATTTTTTCAATGACTGAAATAAGAGGAAGTTCAATATCTTCATAGACTTTCCTCAATCCTTTTTTATCAAGTTCGGTTAAGATCATTTTTTCAGCGTCTGAAAGATTATTGGTACTTGTAAATTCGTATATTCCTTCCAAATCTATTTCTGTGCGGTCTGAATCAAGCAACCAGATAGCGATGGAGATTCTTTTGAACTGATATTGATTTACCGTCTCGTTTGTATTTTCATCCATCTTTTGATTTACCGCCTCATTTTTACTTTTATTTTCATCTACCTTTTTGTTTGCACTTCCGTCTTTTTTGTCGTCTTTGTCTATATTTTCACCTTTCTTATTCCCTGAAATATTTTCTTCGCTATCCAAACCCATACTTGCAGTCTTCACTCCTAGAACATTCTTCAATCTTGCTCCTAATGTCCTAAATTCCAAATTATTAAAAAGCGTCAGAATCTTATCAATATCTATATTTTCTCTAAATTCTTTTTCAGGTAAAGTGAAATAAATCTGCGCGTCTCGGCGTATAGTAGCGAGCATTTTGCTGAACTCTGCTTCTTCTTTTCCATTTTTCAGAAGTTCTATGATTCGTGGAGAGATGCCAACTTTTTTAAATTCACCATAATCATCATTTGACAAATTCTCTTCTTTTATTTTTTCTGTATCTTTTTCTTTCTTTTTATCTTTCCTATTTATTTCATTTTTTACTTTTATTTCTTTCTTTTGTTTTCCTTTGTCAATCTTTTTATCTCCACCAGCCGACATACCTCTCTCTAATTCCTTATAAATATTTTCAATGCTTCCAAACTTTGTAATAAGAATAGTCGCCGTCTTCTCTCCTATTCCAGCAATTCCTATTATATTATCCGAAGGGTCTCCACGAAGTCCTTTGTAGTCCGGTAGAAGTTCTGGCCCAAAGCCAAAACGACTTTTGACCGCTTTTTCATCATATAAAATAGTATCTCTTATGCCTTTTTTCAAAGTATAGACAAGAACTTTATCATCTTTCACGAGCTGAAGAGTATCCATATCTCCAGAAGCTATGACGACTTGGATTGATGTATTGTCTTTTACTTTTTCCACAATAGTTCCAAGCATATCATCCGCTTCAAATCCCGCTTTATCATATATAGGCACATCAAACGCCTTGAAAATATCTCTTGAACGATTTATCTGAACCGCCAAATCATCATCCATTTTCTTTCTCTGCGCTTTGTATTCTTTGTAAACATCATGCCTATATGTTGGTCCGGGCAAGTCATAACAAGCCACTAGATAATCCGGCTTCAATTCTTCTATTATCTTTATGAGCATTGCCGTAAGTCCGTAGAGAGCTCCTGTTGGCTCGCCTTTCTTTGAAGAAAAATCAGGCAAGGCATGATAAGCGCGATGCAAAATGGCGTGGGAATCAAGGAGGACCAGGCGTTTTATTTCTCTTTCTTGTCCTTTCTCTGTTTGTTTGGCTTTATTGACCATCCCCTTATTGTACATCAAAACATAGTCGTTGGTTATTTTGTCCTATTCTCAATTTTCTGATAAAATGTAGAGATGATTAGAGAAGAAAATATACCAGATATTAGATATTTTAGAGAATATAGGTCAAAACTTGGCTTTAACAATCAATTTGATGCTAAAGAATTTTTTGGTGCAAAAAATATAATTCCCAATATTGATTTTGATTACATTAAAACTCTCAATGAGAGACTCTATGAAATAGTAGGTAAAATAAATTCTGTAATCTCAGATAAAATAAAAATCGATAATATTAGCTCTTTTGAAAAAGAAAACATAGATCATCCTTTCAAAATAATGAAGGAAAGCAATATATTATCATCCTTAAATAATCAAGGACGAAGACCTGAGCAGGTATATTTTTCATGGATGCGAGGATTTGTCATATCAAACATCTTTATAAAAGCTGTAGGTGTAATATTTGAAGTCAGCACAAAAAATATAAAACTAATTGGTGACGATAATTTTAAGGACCCGGAATCATTCAAAAGGTCGCCGAGAGCAGATATAGAAATCACTATCGAAAAAAATGAAAAAATTAGAATAGAAATGCAATCTGGATTCACAGGAATCAATGACATCAAGCAACATAAAGTATTGGAAGCAAAGAGAGTCTTTGAGGAATTCGGCATACATACTATTGCGATACATTTTGATCTTTACAATGGACAAGTGGCTTTTATAAGATTGGATAGTATCAAACATAATGATATGAATTGGATAACAAGACAGCAAATGGAAGGTCAGACTGTTTTCAATATTGAGCAGAGTTTTTTTATTTGGAAAATCATTGATGAACCAATTAAATATAAGGATATCGAATTTTAATCTACAAATCATAAACAAATGAAAAAGGGAAAGATAAAAATTATTGACTTATTTTGTGGTGTTGGTGGATTAAGTTATGGCTTTGCTCATAATGATGACTTTGAAATTATCGTAGCAAATGAAATTTTGCCAAACATGTCAAAAGCTTATTCCTTAAATCACCACAAAGTAAAAATGTATACCGAAGATATCAGAAATTTCAGTGCTAAAAAAATTGAGGAGGATCTGAATATTAAAGCTAATGAAATAGACATAATAGTTGGCGGACCCCCTTGCCAAGCATACTCTACGGTTGGTAAAAGAATAATTGATGACCCTAGGGGTA
>DATDZD010000018.1:0-13201 GCA_036516895.1 Minisyncoccota bacterium
CTAAAATTTCCTTTCCGTGTAATACTTACTATGTTGTAAGGAAAATAATATAGATGATATATATAATATAAAAATTTTGTCTTACGGATTTTTCTCAAAAATTTTAGACTAAGCAATCATTATGAAACTCCTAATAGTAGAATCACCAGCAAAAGCAAAAACTATTTCAAAATATCTTGACGGAAAATATACCGTCAAGGCGTCTGTTGGACATGTTCGCGATTTGCCGAAAAGCAATAAAAAAGCCATAGATATAGAAGGCGGTTTTATTCCACATTATGAAATCTCAGCTGGAAAAGAGAGAGTCCTAAATGAAATAATAACGCTCGCCAATAAAGCCGATGAAGTAATACTCGCAACCGACCCCGATAGAGAAGGGGAAGCAATTGCTTGGCATATTGCTGAAGCGACTCATCTCAAAAATCCAAAGCGCGTAGTATTCCACGAAATTACAAAAGAAGCTATACAGAAAGCAATGGAGCATCCTAGAGGTATTGATAAAAATCTTCGTATGGCACAAGAAGCGCGCCGAGTGCTAGACAGACTGGTGGGTTATGACCTTTCAGGTCTTATATGGAAAAAAGTAAGATATGGTCTCTCCGCCGGTAGAGTACAATCCCCCGCTCTACGCATTGTGATGGAGCGAGAACGCGAAATACGCGCCTTCAAATCCACAAAATTCTGGGTTATCACAGCAGATGTCATTACAAAAGCAAAGATACTTTTGACTTTGACCTGCGTCAAAGAACCAACTGACGAAAAAGAAGTCATAAGTATAATTGAAAAAGGCAAAAAAGCCGGTGAAGATGAAAATTGGGAAATAATTGATATTGAAGAAAGTACTATCAATCGTTCTCCACGAGCGCCATTTATAACTTCTACGCTTCAGCAGACTGCAAGTTCCCGCCTCGGCTTTGCCCCTTCTCGCACAATGATGATTGCTCAACGCCTTTATGAAGCCGGACATATTACATATATGCGTACCGATAGCACCACTCTTAGCAAAATGGCTCTTGGTCAAATAGCCGGAACAATAGAAAAAAAATATGGAAAAGAATATTTACAATTTAGAACTTACTCAACAAAAAGCAAGAATGCTCAAGAGGCGCATGAAGCCATCCGTCCGAGTCATGTAGATGTGGAAAAAGCAGGTATGAATGAAGAACAAAAAAAACTCTATAAACTTATTTGGCAAAGGACAATGGCTTCTCAAATGACAGATGCGGAAATACTACGGACGAAAATCACTGCAAACATTGGTGATTCAGTAAATGTTGAAAAAGAGAGAGAGAATGATGTTAGCAATACAGAAAAAGTATCTACAAAAAACGCAACGGAAAATGCCGATAGTATTCCAGACTTCCAAATAAACGGTTCACGAATCATTTTCCCCGGCTGGCTCACAGCCGACCCAGAAGCCAGAGGCGAAGATGTAGAATTGCCAAAACTTTCAAAAGGCGATGAGCTTGACCTCAAAGAAATCAGAAGTCAAGAAAAACAAACAGAACCGCCCTCTAGATATAGCGAAGCCGGACTTGTGAAAGAGCTTGAAAAAAGAGGCATAGGTCGTCCTTCCACTTATGCTTCCATTATAAAAACGATAGAAGACAGAGGTTATGTAGAGAAATATCCACCCCCAAGTGGAAAAGCATTGAAGCCAACAGACACTGGAGATGTAGTCTCTTCATTTCTTGAAGAGAATTTCATGAAATATATAAATGATTCTTTTACAGCGGAGATGGAAGATTCTCTTGATGACATTGCCAATGGCAAAAAAGAATATCTTGCGACTCTGAAAAAATTCTACATCCCCTTTTCTAAAGAGATAAAAATTCTTGAAAAAGAAGCAAAAATAACAAATCTTGGTTCTGCTGATTTAAAATATAAGTGTCCAAAATGCAGAGAAAATATGATAATAAAATTAGGTCGTTCAGGTAAATTCATATCTTGTTCAAAGTATCCCGACTGCGACGGAGCTCTTATGATAGATGGAACTGAAATAAAAAAAGATGAACCAATTGGAAATGACCCTGTTACAGGACTTCCTATTTATGTTCTTGTCGGCAAATATGGGCCGTATGTTCAGCTTGGTGAAAGACCTGCGAAAATTATAAAAGTAAAAAATGGCGATAAAAAACCTCGCAGAAAAAAAAGCGACCCAGTTCTGCCAAAACCTGTAGTAGTAAAGCCACGCATGTCTTCAATTCCAAAAGGCATGGATATCTCAAAAGTAACAGTCGCAGATGCATTGAAATATTTGAGCTTGCCAAGGATAGTCGGTATATTTCCAAACACTGGAAAGAAAATCACCGCAAATATAGGACGATTTGGTCCATATATAGCGCATGATGGCGATTTCAGGTCAATCAAAGCAAAAGATGGCGATGACCCTTATGAAATTACTCTTGAGCGAGCTATTGAAATATTAAGCAAACCAAAACCAGAGAGAAAAGGGAGATGGGCAAAAAAAATCACCATTTCCTAGAAGTCCTAAAATATAGGATTTGCTTCTATAATAATAATAATATAAAAAATTAAAAACCCGCCGATAATTTTAACAAATTAAATCCCAAAATTCTTTATAGAATAAATCTCTTCATTTTCCTCTTTTGCCACTTCTATCGGAGACCTGTCATCCACTGCTTTTTCTCCTGGATTTTCTACTTTATTAAAATCTGCATCTATGACTTGACTTGCGGATTTATTATATGATTGGTCTTTGGCCTGACCTTCTGATTGTCCACTATCCAGTCTATTCTGATCTCCGACTTGGAGAGGAGTGGCCTTTGAAATCAAATCGGAGAATTCTTTTTCTTTAGCCATCTCTTTCTCTTTGGCTCTGACAGAAAGAGCAGGTATATTTGGACCAAAACCATCAAGCTGTCCATGTGTGATTTTTTCAAAAATACTTCTGATATCGT
Organism: Minisyncoccota bacterium; assembly: GCA_036516895.1. Lineage (GTDB taxonomy): Bacteria > Patescibacteriota > Minisyncoccia > Phycocordibacterales > PALSA-1337 > CAIOGI01. Next base: position 2,922 of record DATDZD010000018.1, read on the forward strand.
CTGTAGTGAAAAAATCAATCGTGATTCTTCCACCAGTCTCTGTTTTATTTATAGACACTTTTGTGCCAAGAGTCTCTTTGAATTTTCTTTCCATTTCCACGATTTCCGGCTCATGTGTCCAATCCTTCTTGCGCACTTTGTCAAAGGCCACTTTCCTGGCTATAGACTCCGCCTCGCGCACGCTTATTTTTTTCATCGTTATTTCTTTGAAAAGAACAAGCTGTTCTTCTGGCCTGCTAGCCAACATGAGAAGAGGACGAGTATGACCTTCTGATATTTTACCTTCGGAAACAGCGTTCAAAATCTCTTCTGATAATGCCAATATGCGCAGTGTATTTGAAACATACTCGCGACTCTTCCCCACTTTCTCTGCAATCTGAATATGCTTCATGCCAAATTCTCTAGCCAGACGGTCAAAAGCTCTGGCTCGGTCAACAGCATTTATATCTTCTCTTTGCAAATTTTCTATAATGGCAAGCTCAAGCTTTATTCTAGAATCCTCTTCTCCATTTCTTATGAGAGCTGGCACTTGAGAAAGTCCTGCTATTTTTGAGGCGCGCAGACGGCGTTCTCCAGAAATAAGCTCATACTCCACAGCCAGACCTCCATCCGGCTTCTCAAATTCATGTCTAGTGACAATAAGCGGTTGAAGAATGCCATACATGCGTATTGATTCAGCCAAATCACGCAAACGCGCTTCGTCAAATTCCCTTCTCGGTTGATAAGGATTTGGTTTTATCTTATCCACTTCTATCCAGAAAACAGAATTTTCAAAATAATGTGATGCCATATTATCTCTATTTTATCATTAAGAGCTTTATATATCAAAATCAAAATATGATAAATCAAATCTATAGATACTCGTAACATATTTATCTATATGTATCTTTATTTTTTATAATTGATTTTATATCTATTTCTAGTAAACTGACGATATTGCCAAGGTGGCGTAATTGGTAGCCGCACAGCACTCAAAATGCTGCGACCGCAAGGTCATGAGGGTTCGAGTCCCTCCCTTGGCACTTCCATTTTTATGAAAAAAATCCTAGTAATTCTCGGCCCTACAGCTGTAGGTAAAAGCGATTTGGCTGTAAAAATAGCTAGGAAAATATCTAATGACTATAAAAATCAGAAAGATGAAAAGACAAGACTGGACAGTTTTTCTGGAGCAGAAATCATATCCGCCGATTCAAGACAGGTATATAAAGGTCTAAATATCGGTACAGGAAAAATAACTAGAAAAGAAATGCAAGGAATAAAGCATCGTTTGATTGATGTAGCTAATCCAAAAAAACGATTCGATGTTGAAAAATACAAAAATCTAGCGAAAAAAGCTATTGAAAATATAACAAGTAAAAATAAATTGCCAATCGTAGTTGGTGGTACTGGCTTTTATATTCAAGCTCTAATAGATGGGATTATTTTTTCTGATGTTCAACCCAATAATGAACTTAGAGAAACATTATCTAAAAAATCTGACGAAGAACTGATGGAAATATTGAAAGGGCTTGACTTAAGAAGAGCCAAAGATATAGACCCTAAGAATTCCAGAAGAATAATAAGAGCCATAGAGATAGCCGTAACTCTTGGAAAAGTGCCAAAACTAAAAAGTATACCGAATAGATTTGATACCCTTTTTATAGGATTGACTCTTCCTCCAAAAGAGTTGAGAAAAAAGATAAAAGACAGACTAATAAAACGCATGAAAAAAGGCATGTTATCTGAAGCGAAAAAGCTCCATGAAAAAAACGGGCTATCTTGGAAACGCATGAATGAACTCGGACTTGAATATCGCTATCTAGCTTTATATCTTCAAAATAAGATAGATAAGAAAGAGATGCTTGAGAAATTAGAAACAGAGATATGGCATTATGCAAAAAGACAAATAACTTGGTTCAAGAAAGATAAGAGAATAAAGTGGTTTGAGCCAAAAGATATAGAAAAAATAAATAAAGAAATAGAAAACTTTTTATCTTAAGAATATGTGATTTTTATAAAAAATCACCAGCAACAAGTGCTGATGTATTGATTTTTATGCTTACTATTATATTATATTAATAATAAGCATAAACATTATACCTCCTTCTCTTTCTCTTATTCGTAGAGAAACTCGCCTTTTCAACAATCCCAACCATCAGACTGCCATCAGGCAAGATTTGATGATAGAAACTGGTGCCGTTTGACAGACACCAATTTATGGCCATACCCATCTCTCTGTCATCGAGAATAGGGTATATCAAACAATACCTGTCTTCACCATGCCAGATGGGGTTGTCAAAGCATGTCGTCTTCGTCCATGCCACGAAATCTGCATAAGTATTCAATTTGCACAAACCGGGAATATCCGCTGTTGTCGTATCATTCATAAATTTAATTGATTTGATTGTCTGAAATCTACACACTGAGGTTTTTGTTCACGCCTACACTACTCTAACATAATATATAGAAAAGTCAAAAAAGATACTGATTCAACAAATGAGTGCAGAAATTCATAATAAGAGAGAAACAACAAAATTTCTGCGGGCGATGGAGGAATCGAACCCCCGATATTTCTTTTGGAGAGAAATGTGATACCTCTTCACCAATCGCCCTAACGAAAATACTATACCATATCCAACGAAAAATCGCTCTCTAAATTGACTTAACATAAAGTCAAAGCTAGAAAGTGTAGCTCCTTGATTTCTCGAATTTCTACTTCCCTACTTCTTCGCCTCTTTGAAAACAACATGCTTGCGAAGAGATTTGCTGTATTTCTTTAGTTCTATTTTCTTTTCCACGGTTTTTTTATTCTTTCGTGTTATATATATTTCTCCTGTGTCTTTGTTTCGGAGAGTGATGAGTTTATCTTGGGACATATTAATGCTGTAAAAGTTAGTTATTTGTTAAATTGAATGCTAAATGTAATGTTGACATACTCTACATTATTTTACATTATAATGCAATGGATTAAATGATGGTAAATAATTGACTACATAAATCATAAATGATAGTATATCAGCATTGAGCTTGCGGGGTATAAATTCCCCTCATCGGCATTAGAGCTGGGGGCAAGTTCTGCAAAGATCTCCGAAAGGAGATTTTTGTATTTTTATGTGTATTGTTTATCCATAATACTCCAGAAATGATAATTTCCACTACCAATCTTACGCAGAATCATTTTTACTATCCTCTCATCAATTTTTCTTGAAAGAGCCATGTATTCAATTTGACCATATTCTTTACTATGTATAATTCTGACATCTTTTTTGATCACATTACTATTTATAATTTGTGGAATATATTTAATTAAAAATAATTTTCTAAATTGTTCATCTATTGAGCGTAATTTCCTATCCTTAATCAAAAGATGAGAAAAACCACTATCTCCAAATATAATAAAGTCATTATCAATATGTTTACATCTAATCTTTTTTAAATTCTTATAATATCTTCTCGTGTCTTCAAGAAGCTTTTTGTATGAATTCCTTAACATTTCCCCATCATACATACTTAAGATAAAATTCTGATAAAAAAATTCTAAAATTTTGATAAAATTTTCAGTTCAGAAATAAAAAATAAAGGTTGTCAAATTTTTTCATAATTCCTCTTTCCTATTTGCCAAAAGGAAAGTGCCGCCAAGCTTTCGCAAAGCGGCACAATTTTGTTTACAAACCAATGTTATGTTCGGCAACTCTCACTTGAGAGTGCCGAGAGAGGATTAGCCTTTAGGCTCTACGATCGCCGGAACGACTGGAGTGGCACCGCCTCCACCACTCTTTCTCAATTCATTATATTCTGGGCCGGTGTAGAGTGTTTGGGGTTTTCCAAACCGTGTCCAATTGAATCGAACACGATAGGTCCCTATTTCTAAGACGACAACGTTTAGTTGCACCTCAGCAGGATCAATGATGATGACCGTCCACGATACACCATCCTGTGTGTACAACACCTCAGAAGGTCTATCGAACGATATTCCATTCTCTTGGACAATTCCCACCACATCAAATGTGATCTCAGCAGTGGATGTGACCTTCAGAAGAAGCGTCGGACGATTCCAAGTCTCAATGATCCTAACGATCTGAGACTCCGGAGCCGTACCAGTCGTGACGACATGGTGTCCTTCGATCGCCCATGCCGAGTCCGGCTCCGTTGTGGATGTGGGACTCTGACCAATCGGTTTTGACAATTGGTAAGTCATGACACTTTCATCTTCAAACCTGACCACCAGGATTCCGTTAGGAGATCCAGCCATCCACGGAGGAAAAAATGGATGACCCTGTCGAACTTCCAATGGATACCTCCGCGCGGTGGTTCCATCTTTCTCACTTATGGCCAGCACTTCTGCTGACCTGACATTTGATAGAGGCAACCGAACGGAACTTATCCAGATGTTGTATTGGGGAACCGACCCCGCCAGCGAACTGGCGATGTATTCAGCCCTACCATTGAACACCTGATTCCCGTCTTTGTCTTGTAGGTCGATGTCCCCGACGACCTTGTCATCGGGATTCGTCAGACGATAGACGAACTCAATATCGAAAAGCTTATTGAGTACATCTTCAGCACCATTCCCAGTGACTTTCTCGGAGAAAGTAAACCTTTCCGGAAAGTCCCAGTCCATACTGTCCGAGTAAACCGACCGATACCCATAAGTCACTGACACTAACGCATACTCGCGCAAGGCATCCTGCGACTGAATTGGCAGGGTAACCGGTGACGGTTGGATTTGGGCGCCGGCGATGGCGGACCAGTACAATGTGACAATAATCAAGCACAGACCAATGACCGACTTTACTGCATTTTTTAACTTATTTTTCATTTTGCTGAACCTTTCACTTTTACCTACCATCATCTGGCAAGCAAGGCGTTTTTACCTTCTTTGTTTTTGTTGTTTTCTGAACTGCACCGAAACTACTTGACCGACGACTGCGACCGGCGAGATTCCGGCATGACTGGAGTCGGCGACTTTTCTGACATCGGAGCAAACTTTGCAGTCGCTCCTTTGTCATGAATAATCACCGACCCGTCATTCTGGAAGATGACCGCATTCGCGACCACATTCGTTGCCGAAATCTTCTCCGAACCCACCACCTCCGCTGTCTTAACGACAGCATCAGGTGCCTCCTTTGACCCCTTGAAAAAAAACGAAGCCGAGAGGACGACTAGAATGGAGAGGACTAACGCCCCCGCCACCACAGGTCTCACTTCCCGTTCCTTTTTCTCAAGAGCCAAATTTTGCCTTTTTTTGTTATTGTTCATAACCGTTCTTTCCTTACCGCATCTCTTGCCCATGACACACCACGCCTTCGCATCTGCGAAAGCATTTTTAACATTGGTTTGTCAAAGAGCAAAAGATAGACTAGAAACTCTATTAAAGTTTCACATCTTCTTGTTTTAAAGCTCCCAATAGACTAGCACAAAGGTATATATAAGTCAAGGGGTCGTAAGATATACCTAGAAAAGCTACAATAGAGCCATGAAATCATGGTTTAAGAAACTGCTGAGAAAAAACAATAATATTTCTCCTTTAATTACAGTGTCTATATCAAAATCGGCGCTTATTCATAATCTCAATGAATTCCGTAGAATAAGCATGGCTCTGGACACAAAAAGTCCAGTTGCCCCAGTCTTAAAAAGTAACGCTTATGGTCATGGACTCGTCCTAATCGCCAAGGTATTGAAAGATGAGAAAATTTCTTTTCTTGTAATTGATTCTTATTTTGAAGCTAGACACTTGAGAAATGAAGGTATCAAGACTCCACTTCTCATTATTGGTTATTCAAATATAGAAACTATATTAGAGAATGATTTGAAAGATGTGCGATTCACAATCACAAGTATTGACACTCTCAAAGAATTGGAAAATAAAATCTCTGGCAAATATCATGATAAATATAAAAATAAAATAAAATCAAATAAAAAAATAACAATTCATCTTAAAATAGATACGGGCATGCATCGCCAAGGAATCTTGTTTGAAGAAATTGACACAGCTTTCAATATTATAAAAAAATCAAGGAATATTATTCTTGAAGGAATATGTTCTCATCTAGCCGATGCTGATAGTGTTGATTCTAGATTTACAGATAGTCAAATATCTGTTTGGAATAAAATAGTAGACGAAACTAGAAAACACTTTCCTTCTCTTTTATATTGGCACATAAGCAATACAGCTGGACATTCTTACAAAGACGCAAAAGCAAATCTCACTCGTCTTGGTATCGGACTCTATGGCATCAAATGCAATACGGATTACAAAACAAATCATATAGAGAAAATAGAATCTTCAATCAATTTGATGCCAGTTCTTGAAATGACGACATACATAAGCGAAATAAAAAAAATAAAAAAGGGGAAGTATGTCGGATATAACTGTACATTCAAAGCTCCACAAGATATGACTATAGCTACTATCCCTGTTGGATATTATGAAGGAATTGATAGACGACTTTCAAATAAAGGAGTAGTGAAGATCGATAATTATTTTGCACCTATTATCGGTCGCGTCAGTATGAATATTACAATCATTGATGTTTCAAATATTCCAGATGTTAAAAGAGGAGATGAAGTTATCGTCATAAGCAAAAACACTGAAGATAGAAACTCCATCAAAAATATTGCAAAAGATTGTGGAACTATCCCCTACGAAATAGCTGTGCATATTCCTGCGCATTTGAGGAGAGAAGTGGTGGAGTAATATTTATTCTTTTTAATCTGATTTAAATGTCAAGCTATTTCTCCCCAGTTTGACAAAATTTTTCTCCAATCGGAAGTAGATTTTTAACTTGCTCAGCAAGTTTTTCAAATTGTTCTTCTTTATTCTTATTTTTATAACTAAACCAATGTGAAAATAACTGACCTCGTGGTTTCAATCTTATTCTATTTTTACCAAATGAAAGATAAGATCCATTAAGATTCTCAAAAGAGATACTTCTTGCAAACTCAGGAAGTTCTTTATCGGAATCATTTGTACGAGCAAATTCAACTACAAAACTTCCTCCAGATTTATTGAATTGAAAAGAAACAAAACTTAACAAATTTTCTTGTTTTCTTCTGAAGTAAGGAAAAATACCAATAAATCCAACGCTCATCAATTCTGGCACAACAATTTTATTTAGATTAACAATCATCAATTGCTTCGAATTTTTAATTTTCTTCTTTTTTATAAAATAATCAAACATATGGTTTATACTTTTGTGCGCCGGGTTGGATTCGAACCAACGAAGGAGTAAACCAACAGATTTACAGTCTGTCCTCGTAGACCGCTTGAGTACCGGCGCATTTTATAAAATCAAGGAATCGTCGTTGATGCTTAGAATTTTTAGGAATAATTTCCTTAAAAAATCTTACTACATCTTTGACACGTGTTATATAAATCTTATTTACACTGATTCTTGATGGAGTATATCCTAACTTAATAAGCATTGTATGTAAAGATTCTAAAAGAGGGTTAGAATAATTTGTAAAAGAAATTTGGATTCCAAATTTCAATTTATAAATAGATCCATCGGTATCAAAAAAACCTCTCACAAATGCTTTCATAAACTCTGTCTTAAGAAAAATCCAACTAGGAATATCTACTTGTTCTTTAACCTTATCATGAACCATGCCTTCTTTGAGTAACCATCGAGCTACTATTACAGATCCAAAATATACATTTCTATATTTATTATCTCTATCATCAGTGCTTCTCGTGAAAACAGAAGGGGTAGTCTGAAATACTTTTTGCATAACATTACTTACATGATTCACATAATCTGACTCTTTCGTACCAAGAGTAACAATTATCTGGGTAAGACTTACATGACCATCTCCAAACATGATTCCAAAAAATTCAGCTAAATCAGTATTATATCCGTCCGGTAATATTACTTTTCTTGATGAATTATTATATCCCTTTTTTAAATGACGAAGTGAGGGAAAATGTAATCGTTTTAATCTTTTATGTACCGTTGGTGCTGCAATTGATAACTTTTTAGCTATTTCATACATAGAAAGATTCTCAACTACATAAAGTTGATGTAGTTCATTTTTGTATTTCTTTTTTTCCTCTTTAGTCCATTTTCTTGCCATATAATTATTTATAGTAATTAACCACTATACTACGATGATTAAGTATAGCACTTTTTCTAAGCAATATACGAGATATCTCTACACCCCCACTCTTTTTCCAATTTCTTTTATCAAAATAGAACTCTCCCCTTTTCTTTTATTTCTGACCTCAAAAGAAAACTCTTCGGCATTTTTTGATTCATTATTTGTGCTTTTATCTATTTCTTTATTTAATCCTTTATTCGTTTCTTTATTTATCTCTTTACTTTTCTCTTTTGTCTTCTTCGTACTTACAATTATCGTGCCTCCTTTTGTAATGCTTTGAGATATCATGAGTCCAGCTACCGGCGTAAGAATCTTATTTTGTATGAGTCGCTTCAAAGGTCGTGCTCCGTAATGTGGATTGTATCCTTCTTGAGCAAGATGAGATAGAACTTCAGGAAAGACTGTTAGATTTATATCTTTGGTCTTTAGTCGTTCTATGACAGCATCTACTTGTATCTTTACAATTTTCTCTATTGATTCTTTATTCAAAATATCAAAAAGAATAATATCATCCACGCGGTTTAGAAATTCTGGGCGAAAATTGTCCTTGAGCGAATTCATGACTTTGGTTTTAGCATCATCATAATTATCCTTTTCCACATCCACTTCACCTTTTGAAAAGCCAATTTTTTCCATTTTTTCTATAAATTGTGCGCCAATATTTGAAGTCATGATGATAACAGCATTTTTAAAATTGACTGTTCTGCCTTTTGAATCTGTCAGACGACCATTGTCAAGAACTTGCAAAAGAATATTAAAAACTTCAGGATGAGCTTTCTCTATTTCATCAAAGAGAATAACAGAGTAAGGACGATGACGAACCATTTCCGTCAAATTTCCTCCTTCATCATGACCGACATAACCTGGAGGAGCGCCTATGAGTTTTGAAACAGAATGCTTTTCCATGAATTCGGACATATCCACGCGTATGAGAGCCCTTTCATTATTAAAAAGGAATTCCGCCAACGCCTTGGTGAGTTCAGTCTTTCCGACTCCGGTAGGACCAAGAAATATAAAAGAGCCGATAGGACGATTTGGGTCGGCAATGCCAGCACGAGAACGCTTGATTGTATCAGAGATTTTCTTGACTGCTTCATTTTGCCCCACTATTCTTTTCTTCATCTCTTCCTCCATACGAGAAAGTTTGAAGACTTCTTCTTCCATCATTCTTGATACAGGAATACCAGTCCAACGAGAAACCACATCGGCAATATCTTGCTCTACAATTTCTTCTTTCAAAATCCTTCTTGAAGACTGGAGTTTCTTCAATCTCTTGCTCTTATTTTCAAGCTCTTTTTCCAAAGAAGGAATCTTGCCATAACGAATCTCAGCGGCTTTGGAGAGGTCAGCCCTTGCTTCAGCCGACTCTGCTTCAAGACGAAATGTCTCAAGTCCTTTCTTTATCTTTTTTATATCGGTAATAGTGTCCTTTTCATTTTTCCACTTGAGCTCAAGTTCTGAAGTGCTTTCTCTAAGGTCGGCTATTTCCTTTTCTATATTTTGCATTCGCGGTTTCATCGCCTTACCTGATGGCTTGTCAATATCTTTTTTCAATGCCTCGCGCTCTATTTCAAGACGCATTATTTTTCTGCGAGTTTCTTCTAGCTGTGGAGGCATATTTTCAAGAGAAATCTTCAGAGCCGAAGCCGCTTCGTCTATGAGGTCTACAGTCTTGTCAGGTAAAAAGCGGTCGGAAATATATCTACTAGAGAGATTGACAGCCGCCACAATAGCATCATCGGTAATATGGACTCCATGATAGAGTTCGTATTTTTCTTTTAGCCCGCGAAGTATAGCGACAGCGTCTTCCACAGATGGTTCGTTCACATGAACTGGTTGAAAACGACGAGTTAGAGCAGGGTCTTTCTCTATATGTTTTTGATACTCTTTTATAGTAGTAGCTCCTATAGCTCTAAGCTCACCACGAGAAAGAGCGGGTTTCAACATATTGGAAGCGTCCATTGAGCCCTCGGAAGCGCCAGCACCAACTAATGTATGTATTTCATCTATAAAAAGAATTATCTTGCCATCGGAGCGTTCTATTTCTTTCAAAATATTTTTCAATCGTTCTTCAAATTCTCCGCGGTATTTTGTGCCAGCGATAAGAGAGCCGAGGTCAAGAGAGACAAGCTCCTTGTCTTTGAGAGACTCTGGAACATCGCCTTGGGACATTCTCAAAGCCAAGCCCTCTACGATAGCGGTTT
>DATDZD010000019.1:0-10331 GCA_036516895.1 Minisyncoccota bacterium
AAAGAACGACCACGATTCTCTGTTTTTCGTTCAAATAAATTCATATATGCCCAGCTTGTAGATGATGTCAAAGGTCATACATTTGCAGAAGCGCATGCTGATTCTGCCAAAGTAGTTGGCCTTGAGCTTGCAAAGAAAGCCAAAGTGCTTAAGATTACAAAAGTCGTGTTTGATCGTGGCGGGTATCTTTATACAGGCAAAATAAAGAAATTGGCAGATTCTGCCAGAAAAGGAGGACTTGTATTTTAGTTATTTCATTATGAAAGACGAAACTAAAAAAATTATTGAAGAAATCAAGGCGACTGAAGAGTCGGCAGTCATTTCTTCTGAAGAAAACATTGTTATTCCTTTTGAATTGGAGACTATTGTTCCTATTACGACAGATGTTCCAGTGTCTATATCTCCAAAAGCCAAGATTCCTACAAAAGAGCGTTTTCAAGGAGACCAAAGAAGTGGACGCAGACCGGGTAGACGCTCTTCTCGTTCCGACAAAGAACGAATAAAGCCAGAATTTGATACAAAAATCATTGATATTCGTCGCGTGACTCGCGTGGCGGCGGGAGGGCGCAGATTTACATTTTCTGTGGCGGTAGTGTCTGGAGACCACAAAGGACGAGTGGGAGTAGGTCTTGGAAAAGCGGGCGATACATCTCTAGCTATAGACAAAGCGACTAGAAATGCCAAGAAAAATATGATAAAAATTACTCTTCTTCCTTCCATGACAATACCTCATGCTGTAGAAGCAAAGTATTCAAGCGCTATGGTAATGATGATGCCTGCTCGAGGTCGTGGAATAGTGGCGGGAAGCTCTGCTAGAAATGTCATAGAACTTGCCGGTATGAAAGATATATGCGCCAAGCTTCTTTCTGGAAGTAAAAATAGATTGAATATTGCTCGGGCAACCATCAAAGCATTGACTTCAATATCAAAGCGTCCAAGAAGCATGTTTTCACAGAAAAATAAAGAGCAGACAGTTAAATAAAAGAGCGAACAAAATAAAAATATGCAAATAAATAATCTCATACCAAGAACAAAGAATAAGAAGACAATGATCGTAGGCCGAGGAGGCAGACGAGGTAAGACATCTGGTCGAGGAGGAAAAGGTCAGACTGCTCGTGCTGGTAACAAAAAGCGTCCAGAGCTTCGTGACTTCATAAAAAGGATTCCAAAACTTCGCGGTCGCGGTGTCAATCCTAACAAATCTATAGAAACAAAGCCATTTGCCATAAACTTGCAAGACATTGAGAAATTATTCAAAGATGGTGATATTGTTTCCAGAGTGACTCTTATAGCAAAGAAAAGCATGACGACCTTTGAAGGAAACATTCCTCAAGTTAAAATACTTGGTACAGGCGAGATTACAAAAAAAGTTTTCGTTGAAGGATGTAGGATTTCAGAATCAGCCAAGGTCAAGATAGAGAAAGCGGGCGGAACAGTGAAATAGAGAAGTGATAGAGAGTTAATAGACAAATAAGATAGAAAAGTGGAATCTAGAAAATTATAGAATTTAAAAAATGAATACTTTTTTTCAAAAATTAAATACAGTCATAAAAGACCAAAGCATAAGAAAGCGAATTGTATTTGCCATCGGAGCTTTGGTTGTATTTCGTATTCTAGCTACGATTCCTATGCCTGGTATAGATGCTGATAATCTTCAGAGATTGCTTGAAGGCAATCAATTCCTCGGTTTACTTGATATCTTTTCTGGAGGAGGTATTTCAAGTCTTTCTATCGTCATGCTAGGTGTTGGACCATATATTACTGCTTCTATTATTATGCAGTTATTGACTATGATGTTTCCACGCATGAAAGCAATGATGCAAGAAGAGGGGGAATCGGGGAGAGCCAAACTTTCGCAATACTCCAGATTCTTATCTGTTCCGTTGGCCGCTCTTCAAGCTCTCGGTTTCTTGGCTTTGCTTCAGAATCAAAATGTAATCTCTAATTTATCAGGCATGCCACTTATCACAAGCATATTTGTCATAACTGCCGGCTCGGTGTTATTGATGTGGATTGGCGAGCTTATATCGGAGTTTGGCATTGGCAATGGAGTATCTCTCATTATTTTTGCTGGCATTGTGGCTGTATTGCCTACTCGTTTGTTCCAATTTTTTGCTGGCTTTGATTCATCGCAGATTCCTCTATACTTACTCTTTTTGGTTATAGCGGTTGTCGTGGTTATAGCGGTAGTCTTAGTCACTGAAGCGGAACGCCCTGTGTCTGTAACATATGCAAAACAGGTTAGGGGTAATAAAGTCTATGGAGGCGTTTCCACTTATCTTCCTCTTCGTCTAAATCAAGCGGGTGTTATTCCTATCATCTTTGCTCTATCAATACTTCTTTTTCCTCAAATTATTGCCAATTTTCTTTCAAATGTTTCAAATGCTACTATTTCCGGCATAGCTCAATGGACAGCCAGCTTTCTAGCTAATCCTTGGGCGCATGGTCTTATTTATTTCTTTCTTGTTTTTGTTTTCACTTATTTCTATACCGCTGTCACTTTTGACCCAAAAATGATTTCCGAGAATCTTCAAAAGTCTGGAGCTTTCATACCAGGAGTCCGTCCTGGCGAGTCAACGATGAATTATCTTGGAAAGGTTGTGACCCGCATCACTCTTGTCGGCGCTTTGTTTCTTGGTCTTATAGCCGTTCTACCTTTAGTTATGCAGGGATTTACTGGAAATCAGACTTTGGCTATTGGTGGCACAGCTCTTCTTATTGTGGTTTCTGTAGTTCTTGACCTTATAAAAAAGATAGACGCGCAGATAAGCATGCGGGAATACTAGAAATTTCTTTTATTTATATTTAGGATTATAATATCTTTACAATTATGACTATTTCTTCCCAAAGCTTTGTTTTTATCGGTCGCTCTGGATGTGGAAAGGGCACGCAAGCCAAACTTCTTGAAGAATATTTGAGAAAAACAGACCCGTCAAAAGGTGTTTTGTATATACAAACTGGCGGAGAATTGAGAGAGTTTGCAAAGGGTCAGAGTTTTACTCAAAAAGCTTGCAAGACGCTAAATGAGATTGGCGGTTTGCAACCAGAATTCGTAGCTGTTTATTTGTGGATTAGTGTCATTATAAATAAATATACAGGAAATGAGCATATTATTTTTGATGGCACTCCCAGAAAATATCACGAGGCGGTCGTATTAGATTCTGTCTTTGATTTCTATAAATTTGGGAAGCCCTTTATTTTGAATATAGATATTAGCAATGAAGAATCTGTAAAGCGTCTCTTGGCTCGCAAAAGAATAGACGATGGTGAAAAAGAGATAAAAAAGAGATTGTCTTGGTATGAGACAGAAGTCATACCAACACTAGACTATTTCAAAGATAATAAAAATTATAATTTTCTTGTCATAGATGGAGAGAGGTCTGTGGAGGAAATACATAGAGATATTATTGGAAAAATAGGTCTGAAGGGCGTTGAGGAACAATCTGTTAAAGATAAAGTCGGGAGAGTTAAAGGTGTCAAATGATAAAACTTAAGACAAAAGAGGATATAAAAATCTTGCGGGAAGGAGGAAAACGCCATGCAAAGATTATGGACACCCTCGTGAATATGGTTCGTCCTGGACTTGTAACATCAGAACTCAATAAGATGGCTGGCGGTCTTATCGCAGAAGAAGGAGACAAAGCTTCTATCTTTGAATATCAACCGCATGGAGCTTTGCGACCTTATCCGGCAAATATATGTGTATCTGTAAATGATGAAGTTGTTCATGGTATACCAAATGAAAATCCGCAAGTCTTGAAAGAGGGCGATATTGTCGGCATAGATTTTGCCCTGACTCACAGGGGTCTTATAACTGATATGGCTGTTACTGTGCCTGTAGGAAATATTTCAAAAGAACTTGATGATTTGTTGAATATCACAAAGTCTGCTCTAATGGCAGGTATAAAGTCGGCAAAAGGAGGAAATAGGGTAGGAGATATTGGTTCGGCGATAGAGCTTGTGGGGCTTTCTGGGGGGTATGGTGTGGTAGAGGAGTTGGCGGGGCATGGTGTGGGTTATCATGTGCATGAAGAGCCGTTCGTGCCAAATTATGGAGAACCAAAAAAAGGTCAAGTATTAAAGCCGGGTACTGTCATCGCGATTGAACCAATGTTCAATCTTGGCTCAAAGAATGTCGTTCTCTCTGATGACGGATATACTTTTAAAACAGAGGACGGCAAGCCGAGCGCTCATTTTGAACATACAGTTTTAGTTACCAAAGGAAATGCAGAGATACTTACTTTGCTATAAAAATAAAAGAGTAATATGAAGACACGGGAATGATATTTCTGTTATAATATGAAATAAATATATTTATGAAAAATTCACATCCGAAATATGAGCGCACTCTTGTTATTATTAAACCAGATGGTATACAGAGAACGCTCACAGGAGAAATCATAAGCCGTTATGAGAATGTAGGATTAAAATTGGTCGCAGTAAAGATGATGGTGCCTACAGCTGACCTCATAGAGAAGCACTATACTCTTGACCCTGAATGGAGACGAGTTACAGGAGAGAAGACCATTGCTTCTTACAAAAAGAAAGGATTGACTCCACCTTCTCAAGACCCTCACGAGATAACCGCTAGGATTTTGAAGAATTTAGTTACATATATGACAAGCGGACCAGTCATAGCTATGGTCTGGGAAGGAGCGCATGCTGTGGCCATTGTAAGAAAGATTACAGGAGGTACAGAACCGTTGACATCCGATGTGGGAACGATAAGAGGAGACTATGTTCTTGATTCTTATACTATGTCCGACAATGACAAAAGGGCGGTCAGAAACCTTGTTCATGCTTCTGGCTCCACTCAAGAAGCTCTAAATGAGATTAAACACTGGTTCTCCTCAAAGGAGATTATTGAATATGATTATATTCAAGATAAAATTTTGTATGATGTCAATCTAGACGGGATAAGAGAATAGTTCTTTATTACTTTTCCACTCTTGTATTTAAAAAAGTCAGATTTATAATTAAGAAGGTTATTGAAGTATTAACCCTAAATTATATTTTGGGACCCCGGAGTTGTTTCGCGCCTTGGCGCGTTCACAGGGGACCCACCTAGTTTTTAACTAGGTTTATACTTCAATAACTAATCAAAAATGCCTGCATAGATTTCTATAGAATACCTGTGAACAGGTTTTTTTGATTTCTTTTCTGATATAATGAATTGATGAATAAGACTTGCATTCCCGCTATTTTTTTTGTCATTACTTTGGCGGTTTTTCATTACCTAGGTAACCAGTTCTATCTTTATGTCAAAATTTCTTGGTATGATGTCTTTATGCATATTTGGGGAGGTATAGGCATCGCTCTTTTCATATATTGGTTTATTATCACATATTTTAAAAAAAACAGAGGAGAAATATCCCCCATGACTTCTGATTATTTTTTGACCGTCGTGATAGTTACCTTGATTATTGGTATAGTTTGGGAAGGAATGGAAACATATTATGATATTGCTGGCGCTCCTGTTGGCACTGTGGATTATTATATTGATACTCTAAAAGATTTATTCAATGATACATTGGGTTCGGTCATAGCGTATTTATTCTTGAGAAAATGAAAATCACTTTTTATGACGGAGTGGGAAGTGTGACAGGGGCCAATTTTCTTTTGGAGATTGATTTTTGGCGTATCTTGGTTGATTGCGGACTTATTCAAGGTGACAGAGTGGACATGAGTGAAAATCGTATAGCTTTTGTCTATGAACCTTCTTCTATAAATATGCTTTTCGTCACTCACGCTCATTTGGACCATGTGGGTCGTATACCAAAACTTGTAAAAGAAGGATTCAATGGAACTATTTATTCCACACCAGAAACAAAATTATTAGCAGAACTTATTTTAGAAGACGCTGTTGGACTTCTGGAAAAAGAAGCGCGTAGAGAAGGGATTTTACCTCTATATGAAATGCAAGATGTAAAAAATGCCATGTTTTTATGGAAAACTATTCCTTATCACACAAAGACTTTTTTTGATAAAAACTCTTCTGCTATTTTTTCTTCCGATACTTCTTCCAATGATTCTTCCACTGGTTCTAGATTTTCAGTTTATTTGAAAGACGCGGGGCATATTCTTGGTTCAACGATATTTATATTTTCATATGATGGCAAAAAAGTATGCTTTACTGGCGACTTGGGGAATTCGCCTTCACCGCTACTATGCGATACAGAGCCGATATCTGGGGTTGATTATGTTGTGATGGAAAGTGTTTACGGAGATAAAAATCATGAATCAAAAGATGCGCGAAGCAAGAGATTGGAAGGAATCATAAAAGATACTATAAATCGTAGCGGGACTCTCGTCATTCCAGCATTCTCGCTTGAGAGGACGCAGGTAATTATATATGAGATAAATAAATTAGTTGAATCAAAAACCATACCATCTATCCCAGTATTCATTGATTCTCCTCTCGCCACGAGAGTGACAGATGTATATAAAGCCAGCACCAAACTTTTCAATAAGAGAGCCCAAGAAGAAATAAAAAAAGGAGACGATATCTTTAATTTTGCTCATCTAATATATACAGAAAGCAAGGAATCATCTCGCGATATAGACTATTCCAAGTCGCCAAAAATAGTTATAGCCGGTTCAGGAATGTCTGTTGGCGGAAGAGTGCGCCATCATGAAGAGATATATCTTCCAGACCAAAAGAATACTGTTCTTCTTGTGGGATATCAAACGCTTGGGACTGTCGGAAGACAACTTTTTGAAGGAGCGAAGAAAGTCACTATTGGCGGAAATGAAATAGAAGTAAAAGCCAAGATTGAATCAATACTTGGATATTCTTCACATAAAGACAGTGACCATCTTGTGGAATTCATCGGGACAGCGCAAGATAGCGCAAAGCATATTTTTGTGGTGATGGGAGAACCGAAATCTTCCGCCTTTCTTGCTCAAAGAATAAATGATGAAGTAGGCGTAAAAGCGATTTGTCCGGAAAGAGGAGTGGGGTACGATTTGAGTTAATTTGCCATAAAAATATAGATGTGCTATAAATAAAAGACATTGAGTACCCCAAGAGTACGCGTTAATCATTTCATAAAAGCGCTAGAACTGCGTGTTATTACTGTTCTCGGTGAAAATCTCGGAGTTATTAGTCTTTCTCAAGCTATGCGTGAAGCGCAGGAGCGCGGTTTGGACCTTATTGAAATATCGCCAAATGCTGTTCCGCCAGTTGCAAAAATCATGGATTATGGTAAATTTCAGTACGATGAGAAGAAAAAGCAAAAGGTTGCAAAATCGCATACTCATACCTCTAGTGTAAAAAACATTCAAGTCAAAATAGGTACTGGGGAGCACGACTTGGGATTAAAAGCAAAAAAAGCGTCAGAATGGCTCAAAGAAGGTCATCGTGTCAAGATTGACCTGTTTCTAATAGGTCGTTCAAAATATATGGATATAAACTTCCTAAGGGAAAGAATGGACCGCATATTTAAGCTTATAACTGTTGACTATAATATAGCTAGCGCGCCTCAAAAAAGCTTAAAAGGATTGACAGCTATAATTGAGAAAAAATAGAAAAAGAGAATAAAAAATTGAACAATAAAGGGATAAAAGCATAAGAGGGAATAAAAATAATAAGATAGATAAAATAAAAAAGAGATATGAAATCAAACAAATCATTTTTAAAACGGCTCAAGGTGACCAAGAATGGCAAGATACTTGCTCGTGCCACAGGTCAAAACCATTTCAATTCAAAAGAGAGTCGCAGGTCGCAACTCCAGAAGAAAAATTCCAGAGTGCCTTTTCATATGACAGGAAAAGAGAAGAGCAGATTTTTGGTTAATGCGCGATAATTAAATTGTAGAAATAATAAAAATAACATGTCACGAGTCAAAAAAGGAGTAAACGCTCTCAAAACGAGAAAAAATATATTAAAGCAAGTAAAGGGCTATCGTTTCCGCAGGTCAAAAACCGAACGCGCCGCTTATGAGGCAATTTCACATGCCGGAGCTTACGCTTTTGCTCATCGCAGAGATAAGAAAGGCGACGCTCGCCGTCTTTGGAATGTCAGAATAAATGCCGCTTTGAGAGCTATCAATCCAGAAAATTCATATAGCAAATTCATCGGCAATTTGAAAAAAGTCAATATCGCTTTGGATAGGAAATCTCTTGCTCTCATGGCAGATGAAAATCCCGAAGCGTTTAAGAAGATAGTGGAGAAAGTGAAGTAATAAGTTTTCCCCCTGATTGCTTTGTCTTGGTAAAATCGGCTCGCATCCTTGCTCCCGCACAAGCTCTTTTTTTCTTCCGGCAAGCGTCAGAAAAAAAGACTTCCTCCTTACAGGAGCGGTACACCTTTCGCATTTGATTACAAATGCTCAAGGTCTTGCGAAAGCTTCGCTTTCTCACATGACGGATGCTCGCACGATTTTACCTAAACTTATCAAAGAAAATCTCTGAAAATTTTCACAAAAAAACTGGCTATTTTTTCTACAAAAAATCTCCTTTTCCAATCGCTATAGGTGATTTCTTTAGAATTTTTAATATCCTGATTGAAATGAGCAGTTAGTTCTTCTGCAAAACGACTGTTAGTGGTTATAATATTCGCTTCAAAATTATATAAAAGACTTATATTGTCTATATTCATTGTACCTATACTTGACCAACATTCATCAATGATAATAGTTTTGCTATGCAACATACTCTTTTGGTAAAGATATATCTTTATGCCTGCTTTGAGCATACTATGGAAAAAAGTTCTTGCGCCTAGGTCTACTATGGGATAATCTGACCTTTCGGGAATTATTATCCTGATATCAACACCTCTGTGCATTGCCAGACGCAAGACTTTAGAAAAACGATGAGTTGGGACAAAATACGGAGTAGTGATGTATATGCTTTTTTTAGCATTGCGTATTGATTCTATAGTGCGATTGTAAAGTTTTTTGTTGCGCGGGAATGGGGTATTGGCTATGTATTCAAATTCATTGTGTCTGTGGTTATCTGGTCCGATTCTGGAGACTCTTCTATTATGTGCCCTATCCCACATTCTATCAAATTTTTTTCCCATTTCTATAACTACAGGACCTTCTATGCGAACATTTGTATCTCTCCAATTTTCCATGCGTTTTGATACGCATATGCTTCCAGTGAAACCGATTTTCCCATCTATAACCAGAGTGCGTCTATGATTCCTGAAATACCATGAGCGATAGTTGTGTATAGTGAAAAATCCGGGGAAAAGAGTTTTGAAAAATACGAGTTCTATATTTTTTTTCTTAAGGTCATCTACAATAGAAGAGCCGAAGAAGCTGAAACTTCCCGCCGCATCCCAAATAAAACGGATTTTTACCCCCTGCTCCGCTTTTCTAGTACATATATTTATAAAGCTTTTTCCTATTTCATCATCAATAAAAATAAACTGTTCAAGGTCAATAGTTTCTTTTGCTCGCTCGCACGCTTCTAGCATAGCTGTCAAAGCTGATTTGTTTGATATATAGAGTTTCCAGTTGGTTTCGGACATTGATTTTATGGAAAGACAGAAGAAGTTTTTCCCGCCTTTCTATATAGAATAACATAAAAGATAGTGTACAATATATCTATGGAAAATCTAACAATTATAATTGTTGCACTCATTTTTATTTTTATCTTTTTTGGTCCTCACAATAAGTCAAAAGACACAAAGGTGGATAAGAAGGGAGGAGATAAAGGGGGAGTGAAATAATATGGAAAAGCAAAAACACCAGCAATGGTGTTTTTGCTTTTGTATGTGGAGATGCTGGGAGTCGAACCCAGGTGCAGATAAGGTTCCATAATGCTTCTACAATGTATAGTCAACTTTATTGGAGTCGCCTCCTTTTAATCCATATACTTGAAAGTAGACAAAATATATATGGACGATTCCCAGATTTTCAAATCATAAATAGGGAAAAGTTCATGATTCTAGTCGAGGGTTATATCACTCATACATTTTTTTCGACAAAAAATATTGAATGCCGTCTAAGGTAGGTTTTAAGCTACAGCGTAAACGGGGGTAACATCCTGCACTCCAAAAGGAGATACGATGGACATTGCCTTTGCAACTACTGATTTTGCAGTTACGATTTCCGTCAGATTTGAGAGTTAACGGTGCTCTACATTGCGAATTATGAAATACCTCAACTGTCGAGGCCTTTCATCCCCATTGTGTTTAAGTAAAATCGTGCTAGGTATGTAGTCGATCTAGGCAGGAGAGAATACTTTCTTTCTCCGGGTACGAGAATTTTCTGCTGAAAATTCTCTCAAGTCCTCACGCCGTCGCGTTCGGAAGCCCCTCCGAAAGAAGTATTCTCTCCTGCCTTTCTTGCTGTTTCTCTTATTCTCTCCACCAACTCTCCCCA